>NZ_JTIZ01000038.1:0-91201 GCF_000801125.1 Rhodococcus sp. Chr-9 | reverse complement strand
TGTCTTTGCTGTCGTCGGTGACTCTCTGGTGAGAAAACCTCACTGCGCCAGGCCGTCCATGATCGGTTGGCCGTCGATATCGTCGAAATATTGGACGCGCACTTTCTGTGCCACGTTTATCTCCTTGTCCCCGAACTGTGCGCTGTCGACGCTAGTTCTTACTCGGGGGTAGGTTCAAGTCGCGAATGTACGATCCCACCCGCTCGACGAAATGATCGAAGAACTCTGCCGGACGGGTGCCCGCCACGATATCCGCGTTCGGCGTCCTCTGCCACATACCGGACAGATCGGCGACCGTCGTGCCCCGGGTGAGCCGTCCGTCGAGCTCGACGTCGACCGTCGCGGGCCGGGAGGTGTAGGGAACCGTGCCCAGCGCGACCGCCGCGGCGAACGGGTCGTGCACGTGCGCGAGGAAGCCCAGGCCCTGGTCACGGTGGAATTCCATGTAGAACCGCAGTGCATCGGAGATGTGGCGGACGAGAGGGACATCGGCCGTCGACCGCGTACCGCGCGGAGCGTCCGGGGACAGCTCCCCGGATCGGGGCACACCGACGACGTCCCCGATCCGCGCGACATGCTCGGGATGCATCTCGATCGACTCCGTGACGTCGAGCGGGCACACGATCGGTCGCCGGTCCGGAGGGACGATCGAGAACGCGTCGAACACGACCTTGGCGGCCTCCGGATCCACCGCGACGTTCCATTCCGAGGTCGGCGTCGTATTACCGGGATGGTGGAAGCACCCACCCATGATCACGAGGCGACGCAACCGCGACGGCAGTTCCGGGTCGATGCGCAGGGCGAGGGCGAGGTTGGTGAGCGGGCCGGTGACGAGCCCGGTGAGCTCTCCCGGATGCTCGCGGGTGAGATCGACCCATGCCTGCGCGGCCGATCGCGGCGACCGCGACTGCGACGCAGCGGGGAGTTCCGCATACCCGATCCCCTGTGGACCGTGCGTGTCCTCGGTGGTCATCAGTGGCGCGACCAGCGGAACCTGCGATCCGGCAGCCACTTCGATATCGGACCGACCGCACACCTCGAGCCACGACAGCGTGTTGGCGGTGACCTGGTCCACTGGCACGTTCCCCGCCGTGCACAGGGCGGCGACGATCTCGGCTTCCGGGCTCGCGACGAGATAGAGCAGGGCGAGAGCGTCGTCGATGCCGGTGTCGACGTCGACGATCAGGCGGGTACGGGCAGCCGGAACATCGGGTTCGTGTACATGCACGATCCCATCTTCGGGTATCCCGATGAACGCACCGCGGCCGGTGCTGGGAGAATTCCCGAATGCACGAGCGCAAGAACCGCGGTTTTTTCACCGAGGACGACGGTGTCTACCTGCCCACGAAGTATGCGACCAGCCCGTGGTCGGACACGATGCTCAACGGGCCGTGTGTGAGCGGTCTGGTGGCGCGTGAGCTCGAGATCCACCATGCCGTCGAGGGTTTCGTCCCGTCCCGGTTCACGCTCGATCTCTTCAGGCCGGTCCGCAACGAGCCGATCACCTTCACCACCACCCGGGTGCGCGACGGCAACCGCATCCGCGTCGCCGACGCGAACCTGATGCAGGGTGGAGAGGTGTCGGCGCGCGCGACGCTCACCTTCCTCCGCAAGTCGGCGCCGCCGCCCGGGTCGGTGTGGTTGCGCGGCGAGTCCCCGACGCCTCCTCCCGGTTCCCCGGAGACGCAGCCCGGGCCGCTCGAGTACTCGTCGTGGTACGGCAGCGACGGCCCGGGATGGACGCGGGTGCGGTCGGAACACCAGAACTCCGATCGCAAGCGCCTGTGGTCGCGGCAGCTGCCGATCATCGTCGGCGAGGAGCTGTCGCCGTTCGTCAACACCGCGACCGTCGGTGAGGGCACGTCGTTCGTGACCAACTGGTCGGACAAAGGTGTCGGCTACATCAATTCCGATGTCACCCTGGCACTGTCCCGTCTGCCGGAAGGACCGGAGGTCGGTATCGAGGCCGACAACCACATCAGCAGCGAGGGCATCGCGGTCGGCACGGCGGTGCTGTTCGACCGTCTCGGCGCGTTCGGCACCGGTGTGGTCACCGCGCTCGCGAATGCGCAGCGGCAGGTCGATTTCGGCTGACCCGAACAGGAGTGATGTCATGCGTGTTCGGCGGATCGTCGACCTGACCCACATCGTCTCCCCGGCCATCCAGGTCTATCCCGGGGATCCGGCACCGACGTTCACACCGCACGCCACCGTCGAGACCGACGGATTCGACCTGATGCGCATCGACATGGGATCGCAAACCGGCACCCACGTCGACGCGCCGCGACACGTGCGCAGCGGCGGCGCCGCGATCGACGCGGTACCGCCGGAGAACTTCGTGGGACGCGGAGTGGTGCTCGACGTGCGCGCCCGCGTCGGCGCCGGTGCGCTCGTCACCGCCGACATGTGGGGTGGGCCTGCGATCGGCTCCGGCGACATCGCGCTGGTCCTCACCGGCTGGTCGCGGTATTTCGGCACTGACCGCTATTTCGAGCATCCGGCCCTGAGCATCGACGCGTGCCGGTGGTTGCTCGACCGCGGCGTCCGCACGGTCGGAATCGACGCGCCGAGCGTGGATCCCACGGGCGACGAGACGCTCGCAGCGCACCACGTGCTCGCCGACGCGGGGGCGATCATCTGCGAGAACCTGCGCAATCTCGACGCGATCGACTTCGCGGATCCGCTCGTGTCCTTGCTGCCGATCCCGTTCGCGGGCGTCGACGGGGCCCCGGTGAGGGCGGTCGCGATGCAGATCGAGAAGTGACCGTCCCGCACCCGGGAGGTCGAGAACCGTCCGCAGAGAACCGGCCCGGCTATCGGCCGAGTGCCGTCGTGAGCGAGGACAAGTGGTCGCGGGTGACGGCGGCGGCGGTCACCCCGTCACGGTCCGCGATGGCGTCGTAGATGCGTCGGTGGGTATCGTGGTCGGCGTCGTCCCCGTGGGTGCCGCGCGTGCGGAGCATTTCGATCATGGCGTGACGGTTACGGGGTGTGAAGCCGTCGAACAGGTCGAGAAGGATCGGGTTGTGTGCGGCGACCACGATGGTGCGGTGGAAGACGATGTCGGTGTCGACGTGTTCCTCGATGGCCGTGCGATGGGTTTCGCGTTCCCGCAGTGACTTCTTCAATGCCCGCAGTTCGGCGGGGGTGCGGCGCGCGGCGGCAAGGGCCGAGGCCTCGACCTCGACGGCGATGCGGGCCTCGATCACGGCGAGGATGTCGGCGCGCGCGACCGTGCGCGTCCAGTCCTCGGGTGCGTCGAGAGCGGTGACGAACACGCCGGCGCCCTGCCGGGTGGTCAGGATGCCGCGTCCGGCGAGCTGACGGATCGCTTCGCGGACGGTGGAGCGGCCGACGCCGAGCTGCGGAGCCAGCGTCGTCTCGCCGGGCAGCTTGGCGCCGAGCGACCATTCTCCGGATCGGATGCGTTCGAGGAGCAGTTCGGCGGCCTGGTCGGCGAGAGGCTCGCGGCGGACGACGGTCATGGTTCCATCATCGCAGAGTCGCCTACTCCTCTACTTGTCCGAGGAGTTATGTTAGTCTTCGGGACATGCGCTCCTTCGCGTTCCTTCTCCTTCGCCGCCACGGCGGGGCCTAGCCGGACCGGCTCCCCGTCGTGGAGTCGAACACGCGCCGGTCCCTCGTAACGACGATCGACGAAGGACTTCTCCGATGAGCACCAGCACGTTCCCGCGAATCTTCACTCCTGCCGGTCCGGTTCCTGCCGACGCCCCCGTCTGGAACAGGCAGCGGCACTCCGCCATGCCCTCACATCGCTACCGCGATGTGTACTCTCGCGTGGAGGTTCCACTGGCGCAACGGAACTGGCCCACACAACGTCTGACCGCGGCCCCACTGTGGGTGCCGGTGGACCTGCGCGACGGTAACCAGGCACTGGCCGAACCGATGGATCCCGGCCGCAAACGCCGCTTCTTCGAGCTGATGGTCGCGATGGGATACAAGGAGATCGAGGTCGGTTATCCGTCCGCCTCGCAGACCGACTTCGACTTCGTGCGCCTGATCGTCGAGACCGACATCGCGCCGCCGGACGTCACCATCGTGGTGTTCACCCCGGCACGTCGCGACCTCATCGAGCGGACTGTGGAATCCGTCCGGGGTGTCCGCAACGAGGTCGTCGTCCACATGTACACCGCGACCGCTCCCACCTGGCGCGAGGTCGTCCTCGACCGCGACCGTACCGCGCTGACGGAACTGATCGTCGCCGGTGGCCGCGACGTCCTGGAACTGGCCGGCGACCTGCCGAACGTGCGGTTCGAGTTCTCACCCGAGGTCTTCAACCTCACCGAACCCGACTACGCGCTCGAGGTGTGCGACGCGATCACCGAGTTGTGGGACGCGACCCCCGAACGGCCGGTGATCGTGAATCTTCCGGCCACCGTCGAGATCGCGACCCCGAACGTCTATGCCGATCAGATCGAGTACATGCACACCAACCTCGCGCGACGCGACGCGGTGATCCTGTCCGTGCACCCGCACAACGATCGCGGCGCAGGTATCGCGTGCGCCGAACTCGCCGTCCTCGCCGGGGCGCAGCGGGTCGAAGGGTGCGTGTTCGGCAACGGGGAACGCACCGGCAACGTCGACATTGCGACACTCGCACTGAACCTCCACGCACAGGGCATCGATCCGATGATCGATTTCTCCGACATCGACGAGATCCGCCGCACCGTCGAATACTGCAATCGCATCGAGATCCACCCGAGGCACCCGTATGTCGGCGACCTGGTGCACACCGCCTTCAGCGGCACTCATCAGGACGCGATCAGGAAAGGGTTCGCCGAGCACCGGGCACGCGCCGTCGCCGAGGGCCGTCCCGAGTCCGAGATCGATTGGCGAGTACCATATCTGCCGATCGATCCCGCCGACATAGGACGTACCTACGACGCGGTGATCCGTGTCAATTCGCAATCCGGTAAGGGCGGGGTCGCCTACCTGCTCGAGAGCGAATACGGCATCGAAATTCCGCGTCGGCTCCAGATCGACTTCACTCGCCACGTGCAAGACCACACCGACACCAGCGGCGGGGAGGTCACTGCGACCGAACTGTGGGAGATCTTCGACACCGCATATCTCGCACGGCCGGACGTCCCGGGTGCACCGGTGCTGCGCGCCTTCGACGTGACCGACGCGGGCACCACGATCACGCTGGGTGTCGGCGGCACCGAACACCGCAGTGTCCACGAGGGCGTGGGTCCCGTCGAAGCATCGACCGACGCTCTCGCCCGTCTCGGCATCGATATCGAGGTGCTCGGCCTCCATCAGAGCAGCGTCGGCACCGACGCACTCACCCTGATCGAATTCCGCAGCGGCGACGACACACGGTGGGCAGCGGGGCGTCACCGCTCCGTGCTCACCGCGAGCCTGCACGCGGTCGTCCGTGCTGCCGCCTGCATCCCGAGGCCACTCAGGACAGCTGGGTCACCACGATCCGTGTGACGCCGTAGAAGGCGGTACCCGCCGTGACGATCGCGAACAGCGCGATCCATACGGCCGCCGGAACGCGGGTCAGTCCGCGCAACTGGTCGGCGTCCGAACCCCGGCCACGACCGCGCGAATGGGTGCGGGCGAGTTCGAGGACCGGGCGGGTCGCGCCGAGGAGCAAGACCCATGTGATCAGGTACGCCGCGGTGTACCGGACGATCGGGTCCCCGAGATAGGCGGCCGCACCGACGAGCGCACCCGCGATCACCACCGAGACGAATCCGTACAGATTGCGGATCAGCAGCAACAGGACAGCGAGCGCGGCGAGGATCGACCACAGCACCGCGGCGGGCCGATCCAGGGTCAGCAGCGTCGCCGCCGCGAATCCCAGCACGGCCGGACCGGTGTACCCGGCGAAGGTGGTCGCGACCATGCCGGGGCCTCGCGGGTTGCCGGACGACACCATCACCCCCGAGGTGTCGCTGTGCAGACGGATGCCCGACAGCTTTCGGCCCACGAGCGCCGCGACCAGCGCGTGCGACCCCTCGTGCGCCTGCGTGACGACATGGCGGGTCTTCAGCCACAGCGGCCGAACGGTGACGAGCACGAGTGCGACGATCGCCGTTCCGACGACGACCACCGTCGGAGCGGGCTGGTCGACGGTCGACACGGCCTGCCAGGCGGAGGACACGACCTCCGTGAACGAGGTGGACACAGATCACCTTCTTCCGGGCCGGGCGCCGAGACTTCCGGCCCGGCGATAGCCTGATGAGCATGCCCGACCGTCGTACCCTCGAGATCCGCGCGGGTATCAAGGACTCCTGGGCCGTCGGGCTGGGACTGATCCCGCTGGGGCTCGCGTTCGGTGTGGTTCTCACCCAGGGCGGGTTCGAATGGTGGTGGGCGCCGATCTTCTCCACCGTCATCTACGCGGGGTCGATGGAGTTCCTCGCGATCGGTCTGATCGCGGCGGTCACGCCGCTCGCCTCGGTCGCCGCGGCGACACTGCTGGTGAACTTCCGGCACGTCTTCTACGGCCTGTCGTTCCCGCTGCACCGCATCCGCAGCCGGCTCGGGCGTCTCTACGGCGTCTATGCGCTCACCGACGAGTCGTACGCGATCGTCGCCCCCAAGGCACGTGAGCCGCTCTCGGGTACCCGCATCCTCACGGTCCAGGTGCTCTGCCAGCTGATGTGGGTCGTGTCGGGCACGATCGGCGCGTTGATCGGGGCAGCGCTCCCCGACGGGCTCGCCGGACTCGAGTTTGCCCTCACGGCACTGTTCGCGGTGCTTGCGATCGATGCCTTCCGCGCCAACCGCGACGTGCCGGCGCCGGTGCTCGCGCTGGTCTGCGGTCTCGTCGCATTGCTGGTCGCGAAAAGCCAGATGCTCGTCGTCGGGCTCGGGTTGTTCGTGGTGTGCCTGTTCGTGCGTTTCGTCTACCGGAACAAGGTGGCCCGTGCCTGAGTCGGTGCCCAGCGCCGGATATGTCCTCGGCGCTCTGGCGGTGATGTTCGTCGTGACGGTCGCGTTGCGCGCGGCGCCGTTCCTCGCGTTGTCGGCGCTGAAGAACTCCGCCTTCGTCGATTTCCTGGGCCGTACGATGCCCGCGGGCGTCATGGTGATCCTGGTGATGTACACACTGCGTGACGTGGGGGAGTCGACCTGGCTACCCGCGACCGTCGGTCTCGCGGGCACGATCGCGGTGCATCTGTGGCGACGCAATGCCGCGCTGAGCACCGTTGTCGGGACGGGTCTCTATCTCGTCGCGTCGGCGTTCTGGACCTGAGCCGGCGCGGCGACGGTCTCCTCGCGCTCGACGGCGTTCTCGGCACCGGGGCGACGATGGCGCGCGGCGACCATCGCGGCGACGAAGACTGCGATCGCGGCCAGGCACTGCGAGGTCCCGAGGACTTCGAGGAGCAACTGCTCGACCCAGCCGCCGGAGGACGCCTCACGCAGCAGGTGGTTGGGTCCGATGAGGAAGACCACGGTGGCGGGCCCCAGCACGGGCCACCAGCGGCGGTAGGCCGGCGCGACGAGCAGCGGCACGAGGAACAGCGCGTACACCCAGTGGTGGGTGACGGCGATCGGAGCGGCGAGCAGCGACGCCAGGCCCACCAGGGCCACCGCGACCACGGGCTCGTCGGCACGCAGGAAGCGGTAGGCGGCCCATGCGGTACCGGCCACGACGACCAGGGCACCGGCCAGCCACAGCGCCTTGGCGGTGCCGTCGGAGAAGTCGAAACGGGCGATGAGACCGGTGAGCGCCTGGTTGCGGAAGAACGACGGGTCGCCGGCGCGGTCGGTCGCGAAGAACTCCGTGGTCCAGAAGTAGACGGTCGAATCGGGGCGCAGCCAGTAGCCGAACGCGACGGTCGCGGCAAAGGCGCTCAGCGCGCGGAATGCCGACGGCCAGTCGCGGCGCAGCAGGAAGATCAGGCCGAAGGCGGCCGGGGTCACCTTGATGGCGGCGGCCAGCGCGATGCCGACACCGCGGAAGCGCTTCGGGATCACACCGAGCAGGTCGGCGACCACCAGTGCCATGAGCACGATGTTGATCNGAAGTTGGAGCGGAACGGCTCGAGCCACAGCACCGGTCCGAGCGACGCGGCTGCGATCAGGCTCGGCTGCGACATGTCGAGTCGCTGGTAGACGACCTCGAGCACCCACCACACGAGAGCGATGAGTCCGATCGTCCACAACACCTGCAGGGCGGTGCTGCCCACCAACGCCATCGGGGCGAAGAGGAACGCCGCGAAGGGTGGGTAGATGAACCGGAAACCGGAATGGCTGAAGAACCCCTCGGTGTACAGCGGGGTGTGGTGCAGGAAGGCCCAGCCGGCATCGCGGAAGACGTCGAGATCCATGAGGTACTCGTTCAGCGCGTCGCGCAGGTATCCCGCGACTGCCAGCGCCGAGACCGTCAGACCGATGGCGATCAACAAGGATCGAACAGGTCGGGTACGGACTTCGGTCAACAGCACGGGCGGTACCTCCCGGTAGGAAACAGGTGCGTCGCCACGTTACACAATCGTTGTCTTCGGGATCAGCCGACGAGAATATCGCCTCCCCAACCGTTTTGGTCGGGAAGTCCGTTTCGCGAACTTGGGGAGTGAGGCGGATCACGTTGCGGAAAGATCTCGACCGGCCGGACGTGAGGGGAGTATTCGTCTTTCTAGCTCCACAGCTAGAAAGACGAATACTCCGGTAGCGGAATCAGGCGACGCCGCTGATCTCGTTCGGGGTGTGCGGCAGTTCGGCAGAGCGGATCTCACCCGAGGTCACGTCCACCGCGTATAGGGAATCGGTGGCGGGATCGGTGACGAACGCCGTATCGCCCCGCACCTCGAGTGCGGGCCGAGGTGCCTGCCACTCGACGGGCTCGGTCCACGGCTCGAGCACCTCGATCCGCCGGACGATCTCGCCGGAGTCGGGATCGATCACGTGGAGGTTGCCGTCGGTGCCGAGAACGAGTGCTTCCCCTGCCGGTCCGCGACCGAGGGAGCGGAAGGTGTAACTCGTACCGAGGTCGACGAGACGCACCGACGCCGTGCGGGTGTCCACGAGCGCGACGCGCTCGGGACGCTCGAGCTCGGCGTCGGGATCGGTCTTGTAGTCGCCGAGGACGACGGGCGAGTCCTCGCTGCCGGCCTGGTTCCCGATCCGGCCATAGGGGTCGGGCACCGGCGCCTTCGTGAACGTTCCGTCGCGGAAGATCACCATGCCGTCCTCGCATCCGAAGGCGACGACCCCGTCGGCCGCGACCGTCTCACCGTGCACACCCGGGCACTGTTCGGTGCGCGTGATCTCGGTGCCGTTCTCGTCGAGCAGCGCCACACCGGTCCGATCCTCGGAATCGCCGAGGGTGACGAGCATGCCGCCGTCGGGCATCGGGACGGCCACGCCGTGGTGGGCCTCGGGGAGCGCGCGACTGTCGAGATCCGGCAGGTCGGTCGCCGAGGCGAGATCGGCGGGGTCGAACACGTCGATGCGTCCGGTGCCGTCGTCGAACAGGGCGGTGACCCCGGCGTGCGGCACGACGTGTCCGGGCTTCTCGGCGGCGAACGTCAGGTCGGTGAGCGTGGGTGCGCCGGCGTAGTGGTGACCGTGGTCGCCGTGGGCTTCCGTCCAGCTGCCGGTGTCGAGCACGCGGAATCCGCCTTCGGTGGAGATCAGCACGTGGCGTCCGTCGCCGGCAGGGGAGAGGCGGTTGAAACCGTCGAGTGCGAAGTCGTCGACGACGGTGAGTTCTTCTTCCTCGACGACGAGGACGCCGCCGTCGTAGGTCAGGGCGAGGCGCGGCTGCGCCGTCGCCACTTCGGAAGCGGCGGCGGAGGTCGTCGTCTCGGGGGTGTCGGCCGCAGTGGTGTCGGCCTCGGTCGTACCGCCGCAGGCGGCGGCGAAGGTCGCAGCGACGACGGTGAGGGCGGCGCCGCCGTAGCGGGAGAGCGTTGTCATGGGGAAAGAAATAGCCACTATCGAAAATGAATGTCAAAGTCTGAAATGCGCATGCGTGCATGTCGCTCCGGGCGGCCGAGGTTGCAGTTGTTGTCGAGAAATCGCCGAAATGTCGACAACAACTGCGGTTTCGAGCTCGGACATACGCGAATACGGCCGTCTACGACACGCACTAGATGAGCTCAGAATCCGATGAGTTCGCCGTTAGCATCGACGGATGGATCCTGTCCGCAACCCGTACGCCCCGGGCGCGGGACAGCGCCCGCCCGAGCTCGCCGGCCGCGAGAAGCAACTCACCGCGTTCGAGGTGGTCCTCGAACGGATCGCCCGGGAACGACCCGAACGCAGCGTCGTCCTCACCGGCCTCCGCGGTGTCGGCAAGACCGTCCTTCTCAACCATCTGCGCTCCGCCGCCATCGCGAAGAGCTGGGGCACCGGCAAGATCGAGGCCCGTCCCGATCAAGGACTGCGACGCCCCCTGTCGTCGGCGCTGCACATGGCGGTCCGCGAGATCGCCGCCGCGCATCCGGATCCGGAATCGGTGGAGTACTTCCTCGGGGTGCTCAAGTCGTTCGCGCTGCGGGCTACCGCCGACAAGGGCATGCGCGAACGCTGGCAACCCGGCATCGATGCTCCGGCCGTGAAAGGGCGGGCCGACTCGGGCGACATCGAGATCGACCTCGTCGAACTGCTTGTCGACGCAGCAGGACTCGCACGCGACGTGGGCGTGGGCATCGCGTTGTTCATCGACGAGATGCAGGACCTCGGCTCCGACGACGTCTCAGCGATCTGCGGGGCCTGCCACGAGCTGAGCCAGGACGCCGCGCCGCTCATCGTCGTCGGGGCCGGTCTGCCGCACCTGCCCGCGGTGCTGTCGGCGTCGAAGTCCTACTCCGAGCGGCTGTTCACCTACCACCGCATCGACCGGCTCGACCGTGCGGCAGCGGATCTCGCGCTCATCGCGCCTGCGGCACGAGAGGACGTCGAGTTCACGCAGGACGCCCTCGACCTGCTGTATGAAACCGCCGACGGCTACCCGTATTTCGTGCAGGCCTATGGTAAGACGACCTGGGACGTCGCAGCGGATTCGCCGATCACCGCCGACGACGTGCGGGTCGCGGCACCGACTGCGGAAGAGGAACTCGCCGTCGGCTTCTTCGGCTCCCGCTACGAACGGGCGACCCCCGCCGAACGCGAATACATGCGGGCCATGGCGGATCTGGCGGGCGACGACGGGCCTGTCGCGACCTCGAAGATCGCCGTCGAACTCGGACGGAAGCCTGCCTCCCTGTCACCTGCGCGCGACGGATTGATCAAGAAGGGCCTGATCTATTCCGCCGAGCGCGGGTTCATCGGGTTCACCGTTCCGCACTTCGGGCGGTACCTGCGCGCCCAGAACGACTGACCCGGCCGGGGCGATCGAAAGTTCAGTCGACCCACTCGACGGTCTCGTCGAGCGACGCGCGATTCGTGCGACACGCATTGGCCGGGTGCGCCTCGTCGGCGTAACCGAACGAGATGGCGCAGACGATGTCGCGGTCGTCGCCGATGTTCAGTTCGCGTCGCAGCGCGGTGGCCGTCATCGCGACGGCGGCCTGCGGGACGGCGGCGATGCCGAGCGACTCGGCGGCGAGCAGCAGGGTCGAGACGTAGCCACCGCAGTCGACGGCGCCGTACACGCCGAGGGCCTTGTCGGAGGTGATGATCGCGACGTGCGGTGCGCCGAAGAAGCGGTAGTTCTCGAGCATCTGCTCGGTGCGGCGCTGGTAGTCGTCGCGGGCGATGCCCAGCGCGTTGTACAGGGCGTAGCCGGCGCCGCGGCGACGCTCGGCATAGGCGCCGCGGTATTCGGCGGGTCCCGGGATGTCGGGATCCATGTTCCCCGAGGTGGCCTGCGCGTAGACGGCGTCGCGCAGGCGGTTGGTGGCGTCGCCGCTGACGATGTGCACTTGCCAGGGTTGGGAGTTGCACCAGGACGCGGTGCGCTGACCCATCTGCAGCATGCGTTCGATGTCCTCGCGCGGGACCTGTTTCGTTAGGAAGGCGCGGCAGCTGAAACGGGTGTCGAGCAGGGACGACAGCGCGTCGGCGGCAGAAGTCATGTCACCACGATGGCACATCACTTCACCGAGCGTTCGTTCAGCCGGTCGGGAGCACACGACAGGCGACTATTCGGCTTTCTACGATCCGTCCGAGAAAGCGGTAGAGAAGGTCAGACGATGTCCCTCTCGTCGCCGGGTGTGACCCGGCGCAGCCCCCGATAGGCATCGGTGGGGGTGCTCTTCCCGGTCACCACGGCCGCGACCTCGGCGGCGATCGGCATCTCCACCCCGTACTCGCGGGCGAGTTCCATGACCGTCGGCGCGGTCTTCACCCCTTCGGCGACCTGCCCCAGCGCCTCGACGGCCTCGTCGATGCTGAGCCCGCGCGCCAGCGCCTCACCGACCCGGCGGTTCCGCGACGACGGACTCGTGCACGTCGCGATGAGATCACCCATCCCCGTGAGGCCCGCGAACGTGCGCGGATCCGCACCCATGGCCTCACCGAGACGCGTCATCTCCGCCAGCCCACGGGCGAGGACCATCGCGCGGGTGTTGTCGCCGACGCTGAGCCCTTCGGCCATGCCGGCCGCGATCGCCACGATGTTCTTGAGGATCCCGCCCAGTTCGCAGCCGAGCACGTCGGTATTGCGATAGACGCGGAACAACGACGTGGCGAACAGCGGTTGCAGCGCCGCACTCACCGCTTCGTCCTGCATCGCGACCACCGACGCGGCGGCCATGCCGTCGGCGATCTCCCCGGCGATGTTCGGACCCGCGAGCAGCCCGACGGGGTGCCCCGGAAGGCATTCGGCGATCACCTCGGTGGGCCGCAGGCGGGTGCCCGGCTCGAGGCCCTTCACGAGCGAGACGACCGGAACCCACGCGCGGATCTCGTCGACGACCTGCTCGAGTGTCTTGCGCACTGCATGCGACGGCACACCGATCACCAGGACGTCGGCTTCGCGGGCGGCCTCTTCGAGATCGGAGGTCGCGCGCAGGCCCTGCGGCAGTGGCCGTTCGCCGAGATATCGACGGTTGCGGTGCTCGGTGTCGATCTCGCGCGCGATGTCGTCGTTGCGGGCCCACAACGTCGTCGGGGTGTTGCGTGCGGCCAACGACGCGATCGTGGTTCCCCACGATCCCGATCCGAGAACGACGACGCGAACCGCACGAGCCATCGGTGACCTTTCGTCCGTACGGGCAGGTATCGACAGAGTGTCAGTTTTCCGGTCCCGGCGGGTCCGGTTTGTGGTCCCGGGATCCTCGCGGGGCGGATGTGCTGTGGAGGCGCACGACGACAGGATCGAGGCGGCGCATCGTGGCACGATCGGACCCGTGCCCGGTAAACCCGTCACCGATCAGCGTCTGCGCGACCTCGCGTTGCTGCGCCGCGTCCGCGACCGCATCGACCGCGAGTACGCCCAGCCCCTCGACGTCGAGGCCCTCGCCCGCGGCGTGAACATGTCCGCCGGCCATCTCAGCCGCCAGTTCAGGCTCGCGTACGGCGAGTCGCCCTATTCGTATCTCATGACCCGGCGCATCGAGCGGGCCATGACGTTGCTGCGACGCGGCGACCTCACCGTCACCGAGGTGTGCTTCGAGGTGGGCTGTTCGTCGCTCGGCACCTTCAGTACCCGGTTCACGGAACTCGTCGGCGTGCCCCCGAGCGTGTACCGCAAGCAGGCGGCCGAGGAGACGAACGGCATCCCGTCGTGCGTGGCGAAGAATGTCACCAGACCGATCAGGAATCGAGAAGCGCGGACGGGTCCGCCGGTCATACCGTGATCGGCATGGACATCACCATTCACCAGACATTCCTTCCGCACACCGATCCCGAGGCGTCCCTCGCGTTCTACCGCGACACCCTCGGCTTCGAGGTCCTCAACGATGTCGGTTACGCCGGGAAGCGCTGGATCACCCTCGGCCGCAGCGACACTCCCGGCACGTCCCTGGTGCTGTACCCGCCGGACGCCGACCCCGGCATCACGGAGGAGGAGAACGCCACCATCGCCGAGATGATGGCCAAGGGCACCTTCGCGTCGATCATCCTCGCGACGAAGGATCTCGACGGGACGTTCGAGCAACTGCAGGCCGGCGACACCGAGATCGTCCAGGAACCCACCGACCAGCCGTACGGCGTCCGCGACTGCGCTCTCCGCGACCCCGCGGGAAACATGGTCCGCATCCAGCAATTGCGCTGACCGATCCCACGATCGGCCTTACTCTCCGATCGTCGCACCCGTTCCGCCCCGCATCCGTACGACCACTGGAGTCTTCGAACATGACCTCGACGAAGGACACACCGGCACATGCAGCGCACGTCGCCGACACCCACGATGCGATCCGGGTCCACGGAGCGCGCGTGAACAATCTCCGCGACATCAGCGTGGAGATCCCCAAGCGGCGATTGACGGTGTTCACCGGTGTCTCCGGCTCGGGCAAGAGTTCGCTGGTGTTCAGCACGATCGCCGCCGAGTCGCAGCGCCTGATCAACGAGACGTACAGCGCGTTCGTGCAGGGATTCATGCCGACCCTGGCCCGCCCGGACGTCGACGTGCTCGACGGCATCACCGCGGCGATCATCGTCGGCCAGGAACGGATGGGATCGAATCCGCGCTCGACGGTGGGCACCGCCACCGATGCCAACGCGATGCTTCGCATCCTGTTCAGCCGGGTTGCGGAGCCGCACATCGGTCCGCCCAACGCCTACTCGTTCAACGTGCCGTCGGTGCGGGCCAGTGGTGCGGTGACGGTGGAGAGGGGCGCCGGGAAGACCCAGGCCGAGAAGGTGACCTTCAACCGGCTCGGCGGCATGTGCCCGCGATGCGAGGGCAAGGGCAACATCTCCGATTTCGACCTGACCGTGCTCTACGACGACGGTCTCTCCCTCAACGAGGGCGCCCTGAAGATCCCCGGCTACAGCATGGACGGCTGGTACGGCCGGATCTACCGCGGCTGCGGCTTCTTCGATCCCGACAAGCCGATCGCGAAGTTCACCAAGCGGCAACTCCACGACCTGCTCTACAAGGAACCCACCAAGATCAAGGTGGAGGGTGTCAACGTCACCTTCGAGGGCCTGATCCCGAAGATCCAGAAGTCGTTCCTGTCCAAGGATCTCGACGCGATGCAACCGCACATCCGTGCGTTCGTCGAGAAGGCCGTCGTCCTCTCCACATGCCCGGACTGTGAAGGGACGCGTCTCGCCCCCGAGGCGCGGTCGTCGAAGATCGACGGCAGGAGCATCGCGGACGTGTGCGCGATGCAGATCAGCGATCTCGCCGAATGGGTGCGCGGACTGGATCTTCCGCAGGTTGCCCCGCTGCTGAAAAACCTTTGTCATCTGCTCGACTCCTTCGCGGACATCGGGCTGGGATATCTGTCGCTGGAACGTCCCACCGGCACCCTGTCCGGCGGAGAATCGCAGCGCATCAAGATGATCCGCCATCTCGGATCGTCGCTGACCGATATCACCTACGTCTTCGACGAACCGACGATCGGCATGCACCCGCACGACATCGCGCGGATGAACAACCTGCTGCTGCAACTGCGCGACAAGGGCAACACCGTGCTCGTCGTCGAACACAAACCCGAGGCCATCGCGATCGCCGACCACATCGTCGATCTCGGCCCGCGCGCCGGCACCGAGGGCGGACAGGTGGTCTTCGAGGGCACCGTCGACGAACTGCGGCGTGCCGACACCCTCACCGGTCGTCACCTCGACGACCGGGCGTCGCTGAAACCGACGGTGCGCACCCCGAGCGGAGCCCTGAAGGTCCGCGGCGCAGACACGCACAACCTGCAGAACGTCGACGTCGATATCCCGCTCGGCGTGCTCGTCGTGGTGACCGGCGTGGCCGGATCGGGCAAGAGTTCGCTGATCCACGGTTCGGTGGCCGACGGCGACGGCGTGGTCACGATCGACCAGAGCCCCATCAAGGGCTCGCGTCGCAGCAACCCCGCGACCTACACGGGTCTTCTCGAACCGATCCGCAAGGCGTTCGCGAAGGCCAACGGTGTCAAGCCGGCCCTGTTCAGTTCCAACTCCGAGGGCGCCTGCCCGACCTGCAACGGCGCCGGTGTCGTCTACACCGACCTCGGGGTGATGGCCACCGTCGAATCGGTTTGCGAGGACTGCGAGGGCAAGCGCTTCCAGACCGCCGTGCTCGACTACACCCTGGCGGGGAAGAACATCGCCGAGGTGCTCGCCATGTCCGTCGCGCAGGCCCAGGAGTACTTCGCCGACGGCGAGGCACGCACCCCGGCAGCGTCGAAGATCCTGCAGCGACTGTCCGACGTCGGCCTCGGCTATCTGCGGCTCGGCCAGCCCCTGACCACCCTGTCGGGCGGTGAGCGGCAGCGGCTCAAGCTCGCCACCGCGATGGCCGAGAAGGGGGAGACCTACATCCTCGACGAACCCACCACGGGCCTGCACCTCGCCGACGTCGAACAGCTGCTCGGTCTGCTCGACCGGCTCGTCGAGTCCGGCAAGTCGGTGATCGTCATCGAACACCACCAGGCCGTGATGGCCCACGCCGACTGGATCATCGACCTCGGTCCCGGCGCCGGCCACGACGGTGGACGCATCGTCTTCGAGGGCACCCCCAGCGAACTCGTGGAGGAGCGGTCGACGCTCACCGGCGAGCATCTCTCCGAGTACGTCGGGGTCGGGGTCAGCGGCTGAAGTCCGGACGCTCCATCAGCCACGACACGGCCACACCCGCGACGAGCCCCCAGAACGCCGCGCCGATGTTCCAGACGGTGATGTTCGAGGCGGTGACCACGAACGCGACGAGCGCACCCATGGTGTGCTTGCTCGCGAACCCGGCCACGAAGGCGCCCTGCAACGCTTTGAGCATCGCCAGGCCGCCGAGAGTCGCGACGAACGAGGCGGGCGCGGCGATCATCCACCGGACGAACAGCGGCGCGAACAGTCCGAAGACGATCGCCAGCGTCCCGCATGTGATCGCCGCGGTGTACTGACGGGACCGTTCGCCCGACGACACGAGCAGCGCGTTGGTCGGTCCGGTCAGACAGGTCGACACGGCGCCGACGCACGCGGCAAGGAAGGACCACAGTCCGCACGCGATCGCCGAGACGTTGACGGGCGGATTGTGCCCGGCCGAGCGCAGCACCGCGATGCCTTGCCCGTTCTGCACGACCAGCACGGTGATCGCGAGCGGCACGACGAGTTCGAGGATCGCCGACCACGTGAACTGCGGGGCGGTGAACACCGGTGCGGCGAAGACCGCGCTGTCGGTCCCGGACGGTGAGAACCGGTCCGACAGCGCGACCGCGCCCACCCCGGCGAGCAGAGCGCCGAGGATGGGAGGCATCCACTTACCGAGGACTGCAACGGAACTGAGCAGGAGGAAGACGATCACCATCGGTGCGGCGATGGCGACGTCGGCACCGAGCGCCGAAACCAGATCGATGCCGAACTTCAGGAACACCCCCGCGACCATCGCCATGACGATGGGCATCGGCAACGCTTCCATCACTCGGCGCACCAGTCCCGAGGCCCCCAGCACCGTCACGAGGGCCGCTGTCACGAAGAATGCGCCGACCACCTCCGCCCAGCTCAGGTGGGTGAGCGACCCGCCGACCAGCACGGTGCCGGGGATGGTCCAGAAGAACCCGAGCGGTTGCCGGTAGGCGACGCTCATCACGATGGTGAGTAGCCCGTTGAGGGCGAACACCCCGAAGATCCACGACGCCAACTGCGGTGCGCTCAGCCCGCCCGCGGCGCCGGCGGCGAGGATCACGGCGACCGGTCCGGTGCACGAGAAGACGAGCCCGATCAAGCCGTTCGCGGCGTATCGTGGGCCGAGATCCCGGAGTATCCCGCGCGGTCCGACGACGGGACGCACGGGGCGTTCGAACAGATCGGTCTCGGCGGTGGGGCGATCGTCCACGGCGGTCAATGGTCAACCTCGATCCTGTTGTCGGAACTTCGCGGCGAGCTCGCTGCGCGAGCGGATGCCGAACTTCGAGTACACGCGGGTCAGGTGGTACTGCACGGTCTTGACGGACAGGAACAGCTCACCGGCGACTTCCTTGTTGGTGCGGCCCGACGCGACGAGTGTGGCCACGGCGCGTTCCTGTGGAGTGAGGGTCGTGAAATCCGAACGCGGGGTCTCGGTCTCGCCGTCGCCGGTACGAAGACCACCGGCCTTGAGTTCCCGGTCGCAACGTTCCACGTACGAGACGGCGCCGAGCGACGCGTACAGCTCACGGGCGGTGCGGATCACCGCGTCGGCGTCGCGGCGACGCCCCGCGCGGCGCATCGTCTGGCCGTACGCGAAGTTGATGCGTGCACGGTCGTAGGGCAGTGGCAGCGTGTCGATCTCGTCGAGTGCGTGTTCGAAAGCGTCGCGGGCGGCGTCGATGTCGCCGCGGGCTCCGAGGATGCGACCGCGCACGTAACCGAGGCGGCCCTTGGCGGAGCGGTGACCGCGTTCGGCGGCGAGTTCCTCGTGCGGCCGCAGGAATTCGTCCGCTTCGTCGACGCGTCCGGTGATCACGAGGGCGTTGCCGTAGAGATCCGGCCACGGCCAGTGGCCGGGTTCGTCGACGGCGCCCCGCTCGCGCATGGTGACGATCGGTTCCAGATAGCGCAACACGCTCGTGTAGTCGGAGACGACCTCGGCGCACTGCGCCAGACACAGGCAGGCCGGTACGAGCATGAGCGGGTAGTCGTTGTTCCCGGCGCGGGCACGGTGGGCGTGTTCCCGTGCCGCGGTCCAGTTCCCGCGCAGCGCCTGGACCTGGGCGCCGGTCCAGTGGACGAGCGGTCGGAGCAGATCGAGTTGTGTCGCGTCGAGCTGCGCCGCCGCGCGATCGACGGTGCGCAGCGCGTCGGACCACGCACCGAGCGCGAATTGTGTTCGCGCGAGCCATGCCTGCGCCCACAGCGAGATGCGCAGCGACCCGCCGCGGAAGATGGTCGGTTCGGCCGCCTCGAGTTCGGTCCGGGCGAGATCGGGCCGGTCGAGCACCAATGCGAGCCACCCCTCGGCCATGCGGATGCGCTGGCTCTGCGCTCCGAGCCGGATGACATCGGACAGAGCCGAATACGACTCGACGGCCTCATCGACGCGACCGGTCATCGCCAGCCCGAGTCCGCGGATGGCCCGGGACTCGACGACGGGTGGAGCCGTCTCGGGGAGGGTGTCCGCGGCACGATCGGCCCACAGGACAAGATCGTCGCCGCGCAGCCGTGCCAACGAATGCAACACCATGCGTTGCGAAATCGTCGCGGCGAGTTCGGGTTCGGATTCCGGATCGTCGAGCATCGACCACGCTTCGGTGAGAAGGTGGTGCGCTTCCGCGGCCCGCCCCCGCTGGATCGCGAGATAGCCGAGCACGGCGTTGCGCATCGGTCCGCTCGGCACGCTCTCGATCTCGGGGACGAACGTCTGGGCCTGGGGCAGGTCGGCCGCACCGGTCAGTGCGTCGACACCGCGGATCATCCTGCGGGTCCGTAGTTCTCGGTCGAGAGTGATACGGCTCGCGGTGATGAGCGCTTCGGCCGCTTGGGACCAGGCGCCGTCGGCGGCGCATCGCCGGGCGTAAGCGTCGAGGTCGGCGGCGAGTTCCTCGTTTCCGGTCGGTGTCGCGGACACCAGGTGGAACAACCGGGCGCCCTCGTCGTCGACGAGCGAAGCGGCCCGCGCGTGCAGGCTGTGCCAGCGGGCCGGGCCGATCTCGTCGGCCACGGCGGCGCGGGTCATGGGATCGGGGAACGACAACGACACCACGCCCCGCTGTTCACGCATCGTGAGCAGACCGAGCCGGTGGGCCTCGTCGAGCGGCCCGGTCGTGTCGCCGACCTCGGCGAGTTCGGCGACGAGCGCGAGGGATTCGGTGGCTCCCCGTGTCGCGGCGGTGTCCAGGACGGCGACCGATTCGACGAGCGCGCGCGTGTCCGGTGAACACCGGGCAAGGATGCGACCCACTTTCCCCGCGTGTTGTCTCGGTGCTGGGAAACGCGCCTGCCAGCGGTGCCATTCGTCGCGAGGGATCTCGTCGAGAAGCTGCAGGATCGAGCGGGTGTTCCCGAGCGTGTGTTCCTGCAGGCGACGCGCCGTCCACGCGGACAGGTCGACGCCGATGCGATGCAGTGCGAGTTGCGCGACATCCGGGGGCGCCAGCGCGCCGACGTGGAGGGTGTCCACGCGGTGGCTGTTCGAGAGGAGGTCGGCGGTCGCCGGGGCGACATCGTCGGGAAGCACGTCGGGCACGATCCAGATCATGAGCAGGGGACGTCCGTGCGCTCGCCTCAGCGACGACGACAGCGACTGCAACGACTCGGCATCCGCGTAGTGCGCATCGTCGACGACGATCACCGTCGCGTCGTCGATCCGGTCGAGGAGCGTGCGTGCCGCCTCCACCGGGTCGCCCGCCGTGACGGTGTCACTGAGCAGCTGTTCGAGCACGGACCACGGATGGCCGGCTTCCCAGCGGGCCCCGGTCGCGTCGTGTACGGCGAGGTCGTCGTGGCGAGCGACGAAATACGAAACGAGGGAGGATTTCCCGACGCCGGACGCCCCCTCGACGAGGACCAGCGAGGGGACACCCGCGCGGGCTTCGTCGAGGAGGCGTTCGAGTTGCAACAACTCGGAGTTCCGGCCGATCAGCACAACGTTGTCCGTCACACATCCACGGTAGTCGGCACGGGGCGATCGGAACTGCGGACCGGCGAGACGGACTGGACCGGGCGGGGCACGAACCACGTGACCAGACCACCGGCGAGCGCGATACCCGCGAAGATGTAGAAGTTCACGTTGTTCGCGAAGCCCGCGCCGATGAGAAGACCTCCGATGACCGGGCCGACGATGCCGCCCAGGCGGCCGAAGCCGGCGCACCACGCCACACCCGCGGCGCGGGCGGGGGTGTCGTAGTAGTTGGACACGAATCCGTAGATGAGCACCTGGGTGCCGATCGTGCCCGTACCGGCGATCGCGACGGCGGTGAGCAGCACCGGCAGCGGGAAACCGAGCGTGAGCAGCACGAGGGCCACGGCCGCGAGGAAGAAGGTGGTGACGATGACGGACTGCGGTCCGCGGCCGTCGGCGACCTTCGAGGCGAGCAGGCCGCCGAGGATGGCGCCGCCGTTGAGGACGAGGAGGAAGGCGAGCGAGCCGTTGGCGTTGTAACCGGCGTCGGCCATGATCTTCGGCAGCCAGGTGTTGAGGCCGTAGGTGAGCAGCAGACCGGCGAAGCTCATCATGCCGAGCAGTCCCGTACCGAGGGCGTACTTGCGGGTCGCGAGTGCCGCGAAACCGATCTTCTCGGTGGAAGCGACAGGTGCTGCGGACGGCAGCGGGAAACCGAACTTCTCGCACACACGCTGCGCCTCGTCGGAGCGTCCCCGCGACTGCAGCCAGGCGGGCGACTCGGGAAGCTTCATCAGTGCCAGCGGGAGCAGGATGAGCAGCGGCAACGCGCCGATGAGGAACAGTCCGCGCCAGCCGATCGCGTCGCGCAGCAGGATCGCGAGCAGCGAGGCCATCACACCGCCGGCGGGGACACCGCTGTAGACGATGGCGTTGAACAGGTTGCGCTTGCCGGGCGGAGCGAACTCGGCGACCACGGCTCCGGCGGTGGCGACGAGACCGCCGACGCCGATGCCGGTGAAGAAGCGGAGCGCGCCGAACATCGTGATGCTCGTGGAGAAGGCCGCCGCACCCATGCCGACGGAGAACCAGACGATGTTGATCAACATCATCTTCCGGCGGCCGACGCGGTCACCGAACGCACCGGTCAGCAGCGCGCCGACCATGACGCCGATGAGCGCGTAGGAGCCGAGGGCACCACCCTGCTGGGCAGAGATCTCCCCGAGCTGGGTCGGATCGGCCATCAGGGTCGGAAGGACGGTGCCGTACACGACGAGGTCGTAGCCGTCGAAGATGATCGCGAGGGTGGCGAGCGCGACGATCCAGATGACGCTGCGCCGATGTTGTGGACTGGCCCAGGTCTGCGTGGCGTGGGGCATGCGTTGCTCCGGTCTGTGGGTGGAGTCACAAGAGGATTCGGGGAGAAAAGTGGCCTCACCGGGGGGACTGGCGCCTTCGGTGAGGCCGAGCGAGGGGCGGTCAGCCCAGATCGCCGCCGGCGACGGGAAGAACCGTGCCGGTGATGTAGGAGGCCTCCTCGGAGGCCAGGAAACAGATCGCGGCGGCCTGCTCGTCGAGCGTGCCGTACCGCTTGAGCAGGGAGGAATCGACGGTCTGGTCCACGATCTGCTGGTACCAGGCCTTCTCCTGCTCGGACTGCGGCGACGGACCGCGCGCGATCCGCCGCTCGGGAGCGACGGTGCCGCCCGGGGCGGTCGCCACCACGCGGACCCCGTAGGGGGCGAGTTCGAGGGCGAGCGACGCGGTGATCGCGTTGACCCCACCCTTCGCCGCCGAATACGGCACGCGGTTGACGCCGCGGGTCGCGACCGACGAGACGTTCACGATCGTGCCGGCGCGTCGCTCGATCAGATGGGGAGCGGCGGCGCGACACGTCCACAGAGTGGGGAACAGCGACCGCCGGATCTCCTTCTCGATCTCTTCCGGCGCATAGTGCTCGTACGGCTTGGCCCAGATCGTGCCGCCGACGACGTTGATCAGCACGTCGATGCGGCCGGTGGTGCGGACGGCGTGGGAGATCGCCTCCTCCGCGCCCTCGGAGGTCTCGAGATCCGCCGTCACCGAATGCGCCTTGCCGCCCGCCTCGCGCAGCTGCTCGGCCACCTCGTGGACGAGATCCGCGCGGTCGACGAGCACGACCTCACCGCCCTCGGCGGCGATGCGGGTCGCCACCGTGAGACCGATGCCCTGCGCGGCGCCGGTGATCGTCAGGCACCGTCCGTCGAACCGGCCCGGGAAGATCTTCGTTTCGATCATGAGGAGACACCTGCTGGGGCACCGCTGGCGATGGCGCGACGCATCGTCTCCTTGGCGTGCTGCGAGTGGACGACGATCAGGTCGCGCGCGGCGGCCTTGTCGCCCTTCTCGAACGCCTCGACGAGCTGCAGGTGCTCGTCGACGATGTGCTCCTCGATCCACTGCGCGTCGCGCAGGACCTGCTTCATCAACCGGGTGACCTCGAGCTTGTTGTAGGCCTCGAGCAGCACCGGGTTGGTGCAACAGCGGAAGAGGAACTCGTGGAAGGCCGCATTGGTGTCGGTGAACGCCGCGGCGTCGGTGAAGTGGTCGCCTTCGACCGACGCGCCGGACGCCTCGGCGAGGATGCGGAACTCGACGAGCTGCTCCGGCGTGAGCCGGCCGATCGTGAGTTCGACGACCCCGAGTTCGAGGGCCATGCGGGCGTCGAACTGCTCGTCCGATTCGGCGACGGGCGGATGCTCCTCGCCGATCTCGTAATTGCCGGGCTCGGGGTTCTCGAGCACCACCGGACGACCGGTCTCGGCGGCAGCCTTCTCCGCCGCGGCCTTCTCGGCGTCGGTGGCAGCGGGTGCGGTTGCCCCACCCGGGGTGGCCGAGGTGTTGAACTTCTCGAAGTAGAAGTTCGTCGGCTCGATACCGTTCTCGGACAGGTGGTTACGCACCGCCTCCACCATGGGCGGCGGACCGCACAGGTAAATGTCCACATCACCGTCGTTGAGGTGCGACGGCTCGAACAGACCCGTCACGTATCCCTTGTTCGGGGCGGACGACGCTTCGTCGGCGACGCAGTAGTCGAACGTGAAGTTCGGCAGCCGCTTCGTGTACTCCTCGAGCGCGTCGAGTTCGACGAGATCGTGATCGAAGGTGACACCGTAGATCAGGTGCACCGGCTGGTCCGAGCCGTCGGCCTCGATCTTCGACAGGATCGACAGCAGCGGCGCCAGGCCGGTACCGCCGGCGAGCAGCAGCGACGGACGCTTGCGCTCGCGCAGGAAGAAGCTGCCGAATGGGCCGGTGAACTCCAGGGTATCGCCGACCTGCGCGCGGTCGCGCAGGTACTCGGACATCAGACCGTCCTCGGTGATCTTCACGAGGAACGCGAGCGAATTCTCGTGCGGGCCGGTGCTGAACGAGTACGAGCGGGTCGCCGGCTTACCGGTGCCGTCGTCGCTGCCGGGCACGCCGATGTTGACGTACTGACCGGGCAGGAACACCAGATCGTCACGGTTGTCGATCTCGACGGTGAACCCGACGACGCTCTCGGAGTAACGGCGCAGATCCGTGATGGTCGCGCTATACGAGGCGGCCGCGGTCTTCGCGACATCGGAGGTGCTCGCGATCTGCACCACCAGATCGGATTCCGGCATCATCTGGCACGGCAGGCAGTAACCCTGCTCGGCCTCTTCGTCGGTGAGGGCGTCCTCGATGTAGTCGCCGCCGTCGTAGCTGCCCGATTCGCAGAAGGCCTTGCAGGTTCCGCACGCGCCGTCGCGGCAGTCGAGCGGAATGTTGATGCGTGCCTTGTACGAGGCGTCGGCGACGGTCTCGTTCGGGTTGACCTTGATGAAGCGGGTGACCCCGTCCTCGAAGCTCAATGCCACCTGGTAAGCCATGGCACGTGCCTCCTTTCGTGATCGGGGTGGAACTAGACGACGTAGACGTCGACGATGTGGTGGATGTAGTCGTTCTTCAGGACGATCTTCTTCTTCTTGATCACCGGCTGTGCGCCCGAGACATCGAGGGTGAGGAAGGTGGTCCCGAAGTAGGTGTCGGTGGTGTTGTAGCGGAAGTACAACGAGAACCAGTTGTGCCGCAGGTCGATTTCGGTGCCGCGACGCTCGAGGATCTCGACGTTGGTGATGTTGTGTCCCGTGCGGGGTTCGGGCAGCGAGGTCGCCGACGAACGGTCGGTGCGGATGCGGAACACCCGGTCCTCGAGGCCGCCGCGATTCGGGTAGTAGATCAGCGAGATCTCGGTCTGCGGGTTCTCGGTGAGAGCACCGTCGTCGTCCCAGGCCGGCATCCAGTACTCGGCATCGGGGTGGTAGCACTCGAGCCACTGCTCGAACTCGCGGTCGTCGAGCAGTCGGGCCTCACGGTAGAGGAACTGTTCGATGTCGGTCTGCGTGAATTCGTGTACGGCAGTCATGATTCCGGTTCCTCTCAGAGCGCGGACGGGTCGGCGGCGGAACTCTCGGCGGCGATGGCCTCGCGCATCGCTTCGAGCCAGTAGCCGTGCTGGATCGGGTACAGGCCTTCGTCCTCGGTCTTCACACCGCTCGACAGCACCTTCGTCATGCCGAGATCCTGAGCGACCTCGTCGGGTCCGTTGAGGATGTGGGTTGCACCGCGGCTCATGTCGTTCCAGGGCGCAGCCGATGCGAGGTAGGTCTTCTGGCAGGAGCGGAACTCCTCGAGATCATCCGGGGTGGCCATGCCGGTCGCGTTGAAGAAGTCCTCGTACTGACGGATCCGGTTGGCGCGGGACTCGGCGCTCTCACCCTTCGGTGCGATGCAGTAGATCGTCACCTCGGTCTTGTCCACGGAGATCGGGCGGAAGTGCCGAATCTGCGAGGAGAACTGGTCCATGATGTACACGTTCGGGTACAGGCACAGGTTGCGCGACGCGCCGACCATGAACTCGGCCTTCTTCTCGCCGAACTCCTTCGCGAGTTCGTCCTTGCGCGGGTACAGCGGACGGTCCTCGGGGTTGCCCCACCACATCCACAGCAACAGGTGGCCGTGGTCGAACGAGTAGTAGCCGCCGCCCTGCTTGCCCCAGGTGCCGGCGTCCATCGCCTTGGTCTCGTTGCTGGACTCACCGGCAGTGCGGCGCGCGGTGGTCGCGGCATAGTTCCAGTGGGTGGCCGAGACGTGGTAACCGTCGGCGCCGTTCTCGGCTTGCAGCTTCCAGTTGCCGTCGTAGGTATAGGTGGACGAACCGCGCAGCACCTCGAGGCCCTCGGGGGACTGGTCGACGAGCATGTCGATCATCTTCGTGGTGTCACCGAGGTGGTCCTCGAGCGACTTGACGTCGGGATTCAGGCTGCCGAACAGGAAACCGCGGTAGCTCTCGAAACGAGCGACCTTCCGCAGGTCGTGGCTGCCGTCGGTGTTGAACTGCTCGGGATAGCCGGCGTCGCGGGGATCCTTGACCTTCAGCAGCTTTCCGTTGTTGCGGAACGTCCAGCCGTGGAAGGGGCACGTGAAGGTGGTGCGGTTGTCGGTCTTGCGACGGCACAGCATCGCACCGCGGTGGCTGCACGCGTTGATCAGGCAGTGCAGCTCGCCTTCCTTGTCGCGGCTGATGACGACGGGCTGGCGGCCGATATACGTGGTGAAGTAATCACCGACGTTCGGGACCTGGCTCTCGTGGGCGAGGTACACCCAGTTGCCCTCGAAGATGTGCTTCATCTCGAGTTCGAAGATCTCCTCGTCGGTGAAGACGTCACGGCGGATCTGGTACCGCCCGGTGCTCGGGTCTTCGACGAGTGCGCCGTCGAGGCGAGTGCGCACGTGCTCCACGATGTCGGTCATGGGATCCTCCAGGTATCGGCTTCGTTCCCGGGACGGACAGGGCGTGTCCGACGCGGCCGAGCCTGTACTGAAGATTCGTGGTGACCGGGGTCTTTCTCCGGTCCGGCTCGACGCGATGTGTCCGGCGATATCTCCACGATGACAGCCTGTGGCTACGGTCACACCAGGCAAATACCTAGGGATACCTAGGACCCCTGGGTGGGGGGTCGAAAGGCCCTCGAGCGACCGGAGGCGGAAAGACCCCTCGACACGGCCGTACCGCTCGTGCGCATCGCGATGCCGGAGCAGCGCGTGCGTACGAGCGGTACGGGGAAGAGGGTATTCAGCCGGCCGGGGTGAACCGTTCGCGATGGATGCGTCGCGGCGACATGCGGCGACGCTTGAACGCCTTCACTGATGCCTCGACGAACGCGTCCGATCCGCAGATGTAGCCGGTGAACTCCTTCGCGGACGCGACGTTCTCGAGGAAGGCGTCGGTGACGTATCCGTCGCGGTCTCCGCCGCTCTCCCTGCTCACGCAGGTGATGTAGCGGAAGCCGGGATGGCGGGTCTCCAGTTCGCGGAGGAAGTCGACGTCGTACAGGTCCGCGCAGGTACGGACCCCGTGGTAGAGCAGGATCTGCCGGTCGGGGACGAGGGAGAGCGCCTGCCGGACGATGGCCTCGAGCGGGGCGAGGCCCGTCCCACCGCCGAGCAGGACGATCGGGCCGGTGCCCTCCAGGTCGAAGGTGAAGTCGCCGTACGGGCCGGTGACGGTCACGCGTTCACCCACGTCGATGCGCTCGAAGACCCATTCGCTCGCGACTCCACCGGGTTGCCGGCGGATGTGCAGTTCGAGCTCTTTGGCCTCGGAGGGCGGATTCGCGAGTGAGTACTGCCGTCGGATCTCGGTCCCGGGAACTGTCACCTCCACGTACTGCCCGGCCGAGAACTCGAGCGGTTCGTCGGCGGTGAGCAACACCTTGCGTGTGTCGGCGGCGATGTCGCGTACCTCGGCGACGGTGACGACGACGTCGCGCAGCACGTGCGTGCTGGCGGGTTCCTCCGTTGCGGGGGTCTCGAAGGCGACGTCGCCGCGCGGGGTGGCCTGGCACGCGAGGACGAATCCGGCCGCGAGTTCGTCGGCGGTGAGCGTCTCCTCCGGCGAGTTCCGATGATCGAGTTCGCCGTCGAGGACCTTGATCTTGCAGGTGCCGCAGGTTCCCTGGTTGCAGGAGTTGGGCATCCAGTTGCCGTTGCGCAGGAACGCTTCCAGCACCGTCCGACCGGGTTCGCAGGGAACGACGCCGGTGCCCGCGGTGAGTGTGTACGGCATGGTCAGATCTCCCACCGGGCGTGCAGGGTCTTCGGGCCGCGGAAACCCCAACCCCAGAATTCGACGTCCTCGGAAGTGTCCCGCTCGAGATTGGGGATGGTCTCGAGCAGTTCTTCGAGACCGATGCGGCTCACGTTGTTCGCGAAGTAGATTCCCGCGCAGGCATGCTTGCCGGCACCGAAGGCGAGGTGGGGGAGCGGCGGGCGGGTCAGGTCGTAGCGGCTGGGGGCGTCGAACACGTCGATGTCGTGGTTCGCCGACCCGTAGGACAGCATGACCACCGACCCTTCGCTGATCTCGATTCCTGATACGACGGTGTCGCGCTTGGCGATACGTGCGGTGCCGGACCAGATCGGGGCGGTCCAGCGCATCCCTTCGGCGATCGCGCGGGGGATGAGTCCCGGTTCGTCCACCACGGCTTCGAACTGTTCGGGGCGGGTGAACAGGCCTGCCAGGGTGGAACTCATGGCGTGTCCCGGTTCCTGCATGGCGCCGAGGAGGAAGACGTACAGCGTCGGGTAGATGTAGTCGCGGTCCCGCGTCTGCCCTTCGGGCATCCCGTCGTGCAGCCAGTGCGAGATGGCGCTGTCGTCGGGATGCTCGATCCAGTGGTCGATCAGCGGGTCGACGACGGAACGGATCTCCTCCTTGGCGCGGTCGCCCTCGTCGAAACGTTCCTGGTTCAGAAAGTTTCCGTCCTCGTCCATCGCTGCGTTGGTGAACGAATCCGACAGTTTGTGGAACCATTCGCGCAGTTTGTCCGAACTGACGTCCTTCAGTCCGAGGAGATCACCGAGCGACCGCACACTCACCGGCTCGCAGAACTGGGCGACGAGATCGGCCCTGCCGTCGGACTCGAACGCCTCGACGTAGCGTCGTGCGATCGGGCGGACGAGATCCTCGATCCAGCGGTCCACCTCGGCGGGCTGGAGGGCGGGTTCGACCATCGACCGCAGGTCGCGGTGGATGTCGCCGTTGACGCCGATGATCGCGGGATGACCGAAGGTGCGGCCACCGGCGGGGGTGATGATGCCGTCGAAGTCGTCGCCGGCCGCGACCGCACGGCACGCTTCGGTCGTGGACGCTACGTAGGCGCCGAGGACGGGCACGAAGGCGACCGGAGCTTCGGCGCGCAAGCGCTCGTAGACCGGGTACGGATTGCGCTCGAGTTCTTCCATGGTGATCTCGTCGAGCCACGAAAGAGTGCTGGTCATCGGTGTACCTCCGGGTCGGGAGCCGTCCGGCGACGGCCGGGCCGTTGTTGACGTGGCCAGGACCATACGAGTCGGCCGACGGGCCGGTCGATGCACATTGCGCGGTCCCTGGACGAATCACGCGACTATGTGATCCAGGTCTCGGAAGCGGTTAGTCTCGAAGGCGTGAGTGTGCCCGAAATCGAGGACTGGGACGACGCCTCGCGCGTCGTGGCGGACGTGTACTTCCCGCACCGATTGACGGACCTCGGAAAGGTGGATCGTCCTGAGCTCGAATTGGTCTCGGCCGATCTCGGAGGTGTCACGATCGGTCGGATGGGCTGGGGAGCGGACGTCGCGATCGAATGTGAATATCCGGGCGCCTACGAGGTGAACATACCGCTGAGCGGGCGGCTCGAATCGCAGGGGCGCTCGGGCACCGTCGTCTCCGAACCCGGCTCGGCGACAGTCTTCCGCGCGGACACCCCGTCGCTCATCACACGGTGGGACGCCGAATGTTCGGTCCTCGGAATCAAGTTCGATCGAGAACATCTCGAACGCGAAGCGGACCGCATTCTCGGTGGTCCGTTGCGGTCGCGCCTCGAACTTCCCGACCGCCTCGATCTGCGAGGGTCGGCGCAGGAATGGCACCGTCTCGTGGCAGCGCTGAGCGAGCAGCTCGCCGGGCCGACCCGGGTGCTCACGAATCCTCTCGTGTCGGCCCAGCTCGGCGGTGCGGTCACCACGGCCTTCGTCCTGGCGGTCGCGCCGGCCGACGAAATGTCACCGGCACCCCGCCCGGGCATGGTCCGGCGGGTGTTGAATGCTCTGCAGGAGGATCCGGGTCGTGTCTGGACGGCAGCCGACATGGCGGAGATCGCCGGAACCAGTGTGCGCAGGTTGCAGGAGGCGTTCTCCGAGTACGTGGGCAGCAGTCCGTCCGCGTGTCTGCGCGACATCCGGCTCGATCGCGCCCACGCGGATCTTACTGCCGGGGGAATCACCGTGGCAGATGTGGCTTTCCGGTGGGGTTTCGGCCATCCGGGGCGTTTCGCCGCCGCCTTCAGGAAGCGGTACGGCGTCACCCCTACGGAAGTCCTGCGGGGCTGAACGCATGCGGATTCGGACGCACGTATGCGGGTGACGACCTCGTGGTCGTCACCCGCTCGTGCGTCCTCCCGGACGGCTCAGACGAACCAGAGGATGGGGGTGGGCCGATCGAACGAAAGCTCAGGGTAGTCGTCGTCCGCGACCGGCGTCCGCAGCCGCCGCTCGACGTAGTCCAGACCGTTGCTGCGCATGTATTCGATGCAGGACACCGTGTACCCGACGGAGTCCGTGCGCGTACCGACGATGGGGCGGAACAGATTCGGGAAGCCGTGCACCGTCAGGGCATCGCGCTCGAGCGCGGCGCCGTCTCGGCCCTGCAGTGTGAGGCCGCCGTGCCCGTCTACGACGAACTTCGCTCGGCCGACGACGGTGCCGCCGATGAGGATCTCCCACCGATGGTCGATGTCGTCGTAGCGGACGGCGCTCGCGGTGCCGATCTCGTGGACCGCCAGCCGTAGTTCGTCGCGCAACCGGGCCGAGACCCGCTGGGAGGCGAAGGAGCGTCCGAGGACTACCGCGTCGAATTCCGGTGCAGGGGGATGGGACACGGAGGTCGAAGCGGTCGTGGTCATCTCGGACGCTCCTTCGCGGTGGGTGGATGTTGGGGGCCGCGCGCGGACGGGCAGGAGAACGGAGATCATCCGCCCGCGCGCGGGAGTCGGTTACTTGTAGAACGCGCTGACGTCGGAGTTGCCGATCAGGTCGGGCACGGTCCAGCCGTCGAGGTCGTACTCACTCATGAACTGCTCCGCGAAGCCCTTCATGGAGGCGACATCACCGCGGCTCTCGGCGGCGAACAGCAGCTCGGCCTTGACGTTCTCGTGGTTGCCGGCATAGTTCCGTTCGTACAGTTCGTGGCGGCCACCGAACTCGGAGCCGATCGAATCCCACAGTGCCTTCATGACCTTCACGCGGTCGACCGCCTGGATGCCGTCGGAGCCGCGGACATACTTGTCGAGGTAAGGACGCACGTCCGGGTTCTTGAAGTCGGCGGCGGAGGAGGGCAGGTAGATCAGGCCCGAGGCGACGTCCTGCTCGATGATCTCCTTGATGCGCGGGTAGCCCTGCATCGCGAACATGCGGTAGGTGAGGCCGTATTCGAGCTTGGGGATTACAGTGCCGTCGATCCACGGCTCCGGGTTGTTCACCATGGAGTCGGTGAGCGACCAGAACAGGTTGCGCCAGCCGATGACCTCACCGACACGGGTCTGCACGCCGCGGAATCCGCCGGCGCCGGTGGCGTCGAGAGCCTTCATGAGGAGACCGGCGATGAAGTCGAGCTTGACCGCGAGTCGCGTGCAGCCCTGCAGCGTGAAGCGCTGGAGGAAGCCGGAGCCGCCGAGGAAGTTGTTGATCTTCTCGACGTCCCCGTACATGAAGACGTTCTCCCAGGGCACGAGCACCTTGTCGAAGATGAAGATCGCGTCGTTCTCGTCCATCCGCGAGGAGATCGGGTAGTCGAACGGGGAGCCGACGATGTTCGCGTTCTGAGAGTAGGAGGCGCGCGAGATGAGCTTGATGCCGGGTGCGTCCATCGGCACCGTGCAGATCAGCGCGAATTCCTTCTTCTTGATCGGCAGACCGTAGTGAGCGATGAAGTTGTAGTTCGTGATGGCCGAACCGGTCGCGACGACCTTGGCGCCGGAGACGATGAGGCCGGCGTCGGTCTCCTTCTCGACCTTCATGAACACGTCGCCGACCTGGTCCGGCGGTAGCTGACGGTCGACCGGCGGATTGATGATCGCGTGGTTCCAGTACAGGACCTTCTCCTGCGACTCGCGGTACCAGCGCTTCGCGTTGTCCTGGAAGGGCGAGTAGAACTCGTCGTTCGCGCCGAGCGTGCCGAGGAAGGACGCCTTGTAGTCGGGGCTGCGGCCCATCCAGCCGTAGGTCAGCCGTGCCCAGGTGGCGATGGCGTCGCGGTCGGCCCGCAGGTCGTCGGCGGACTTCGGGGTGCGGAAGAACGGCATGGTCACGCCGCCGTTGCCGGTGTCGGTGGGGGCGGTGAGGGTGTTGACGTGCTCACCGGTGTGGAGGGCGTCGTAGAGGCGCGCCGTCATCCGGATCGAGTTGCGGAAGGCCGGATGGTTGGTGAAATCCTTGACTCGCTCACCGTGCAGGTAGATCTCGCGACCGTCGTCGATGGAGGCGATGTACTCGTCGCCGGTCATGGGGCGGGAGGCGAAGTTCTTCTGCTGGTTGGCCGGGGAGTCCGCGGCGACGTTCACCTTGGAACGATCGAGGGTCTCCGAGGGCCGGGGTTCGGTGGTGGTCATGGGATTTCTCCTTGTCCGGGGGAGTGGAAGATGTTCAGGCGTGGGCTGCGGCGAGGTGGAACGGCACGAAGCGGGTCTGCGAGTCGAACCATCCGCTGTGCGGATCGTCGAGTGAGCCGTTCCACGCGGTGGACGTGCTCGGGGCGCCGAGATCATGGAAAGTGCTGCGGTAGAACAGGAGCGGGTCGACCGTCTCGTCGAAGGTGGCGTCGACGATCTCGCCGATGTAGATGATGTGGTCGCCGCCGTCGTATTCGCGCCAGGGCGTGCACGACAGTGTCGCGGCGGTGCCGGCGAGGATCGGGGCGGTGGGGCCCTGCTCCCAGACCGGCTCGGGCGACTGGGGGCGTCCTGCGAAGTGCAGTGCAGTGTCGAGCTGGTTTGCGGCGAGGATGTTGACCGCGAACGGCGCGTCGGACAGGAACCGGCAGGCCTTGGAGGTGCGGGTCAGGGTGACCTGGCACAGGCGGGGCTCGAGCGAGACGGCGGTGAAGGCGGTGACGGTCGCGCCGTGGGGCTCTCCGTCGCTGTTCGCGCAGGTGATGACGGTGACGCCGCTGGCGAACTGTCCGAAGATATTGCGGAGTGTGCGCTGATCCATGTCTGCGTCCTCCTGTCCGGTGCGGGTTGTGGTGGACTTCGATTCGATGTGACACAGACCATATGGACGTCGTGGAACTTGTGCGATCCAGTGAGCGCGGTCACTATCCACCTAGCGCGGTGAGTGGGCCGAAGGGCCCTGTTTGCCTGGGGCCGTGTTCCGCATCACACTGGATCGCACGCGCTCGAACCACACGGATGCGCAGGTCGGAGCGCCGACGACGAGCTGGAAACGAAGGTGAGGGGCCGATGGCAATGGAGCCGACTCCGGGGCCGGTCGATTGGGAAGAGGTGGAAGAGGCTGTCTCGAATGCCTATTTCGAGCACGAACTGACGCCGCTCGACGACGTCGCGCCCTCGCTCCGGCTCCGAACACTGCCGCTCGGGCCGATCCGTCTCACGCGCCTCGGCTGGGGAGCGGCGGTGTCGATCCGCAGTGAACATCCCGGGGCGTACGCGGTGAACATTCCGATCGCCGGTCGGATCGCCGCCGGCAACGGGTTGGTGTCGGAGGTCGGGCACGCCGCCGTCTTCCGTCCCGACACCGCAGCTCCGGAACAGAAGTGGACGAACGACTGCGAGATCGTCGGGATCAAGCTCGAACGCGACTATCTACAGCGCGAGATGTCGCGCATCCTCGCCCGTCCCGACCTGCAGCTCCCGAATCGGGTGGATCTGACGACGCAGGCGGGCCAGAGCTGGATGACGCTGTTGCGCTCGGTCGTGGAACAGCTCAAAACGGACGAATCGCTCTGGCGGAATCCGCTTGTCTCGGAGCAGTTGTCGGGTGCTCTGACGACCTCGTTCATCCTCGCGGTCATGCCGGAGGACGCGGATCCGACCGGCGGGGCGCGCCCGCGCATCATCAAGCGTGTCCTCGACCGGTTGCACGAGGATCCTGCCTCGGCGTGGACCACCGCCGAGATGGCCGAGGTGGCCGGGGTCAGCGTGCGGCGCCTGCAGGAGGGGTTCCGCGAATATCTCGGGGTGTGCCCGCGCGACTATCTGCTCGACCTGCGCCTCGAGCGCATCCACGAGGAACTCGCGGTGGGCGATGCGGCGGAACTGTCGGTCACCGATGTGGCTCTGAAGTGGGGTATCACCCATACCGGCCGGTTCGCGGCGGCCTACAAGCGTAAGTACGGGGTGGCACCGTCGGTCACGCTGCGTGGGTGATCGAGGGCCGTCAGTTGTGGTGGTAGCCGAGCTCGCTGCTGAGCCTTTCGGCGCAGTTCACGACCCTTTTCGTAGCGAGATCGCGGAACGAGTCGAGGGTGTGCCGACCGGTCGACGTCGAGCACGCGAGCACTCCCACGGCATAGCCGGAGGGGTCGAAGACGGGAGCGGCGATCGTGATGAGCCCTTCCTCGAGTTCGGCGGAGGTGATCGCGTAGCCGCGGTTGCGCACGTGGGCCAGTTCGGCACGCAGGTCGTCGGGGTTGTCGATCGTCGCGCTCGTGAATCGTACGAACTCGGTTTCCTCGAGCACGCGATCGACGATTTCGCGTGGTGACCAGGCCAGCAGCGCCCGACCCATCGACGTCGCGTAGGCGGGGACGCGGGTGCCGACGGAGACGTTGATGCTCATGATCCGGCGGACCGGGACGCGTGCGGCGTAGACGACCTCGGTGCCGTCGAGTACGCCGAGGGATGCGGATTCGTTGGCGTGCTCGGCGATCTCGACGAGTTTCGGCAATGCCGAGTCCACGAGAGTGTGGGATTCGGTGTAGTGCCGGCCGATACTGAGCACGCGTGGAGTGAGCGACCATCTCGTGCCGTGTGAGGTGACGTAGCCGAGTTTCTGCAGGGTCAGCAGGATCCGGCGGACCGCGGGTCGCGACAGGCCGGTCTTGGCGGCCAGCTCGGCCAGGCTGGGGTTCGGGTCCTTGTCGTCGAAGGCGTGCAATACCGCGAAACCACGTTCGATGCTCTGGATGAAGTCTCGATCGTTGCTAGGGCCATTACCTAGGTCGATGCTCGGCATCCTGCCTCCTACCTGCGTACTTGTTGATACTGCCCGATCCGGTGTTGACAAGCTGTGTGACACCACGCACAGTATGTGATGTACGCACTGCGATACACAAGTACGCACAGCGTACTGACCGGTGATCACCGCAGCCCCTGTGTCGCACCGGCCCCACACTTCCGATAGTTCAGTCCCCACGAGGAGAGCCATGACCACCATGGAGAACCCCACCGCCCACGGGTCCGGCAACGCTGCGACCGACAAGTTCAAGTCCGAGCGGGTCACGTCCGACACCTCGGTCGAGCGTGCGTCGGCGATCTACCAGGACGTGATCGGGGCTTTCGCCGACATCATCCAGAAGCACCAGGTGACCTACGACGAGTACCGGGTGCTCAAGCAGTGGCTCATCGACGTGGGTGAATACGGCGAGTGGCCGCTGTGGCTGGACGTCTTCCTCGAGCACGAGATCGAGAAGGTGCACTACAACCGCAAGGGCTTCACCGGCACCAAGGGCTCCATCGAAGGCCCCTACTACGTCCCGGACAGCCCGAAGCTCCCGGCCAAGTGCACGATGCCGATGCGCGACAAGGACAAGGTCGCGCCGCCGCTGGTCTTCAAGGGCCAGGTCACCGACCTCGAGGGCAACGGCCTGCATGGCGCCACCGTCGAGCTGTGGCACGCCGACGAAGAGGGCTTCTACTCGCAGTTCGCCCCCGGTATCCCCGAGTGGAACCTGCGCGGCACCGTCGAGGTCGACGAGAACGGCAACTTCGAGATCACCACGCTCAAGCCGGCTCCCTACAAGATCCCGGCCGACGGACCGACCGGCTGGTTCATCAGCTCCTACGGCGGACACCCCTGGCGTCCGGCCCACCTGCACCTCATGGTGAAGGCTCCCGGCAAGCGCGCCATCACCACCCAGCTGTACTTCAAGGGCGGCGAGTGGGTCGAGGACGACGTCGCCACGGCCGTCAAGCCCGAGCTCATCCTGGATCCGCAGCCCAACGCCGACGGCATCGACGAAGTGACCTACAACTTCGTACTCGACCCCGAAGCGTGATCCGCACCGCGGAAACCGCCCGATCCGGCCCCCGCGCGCGAGTCGGTTCTGCGTAACGAATGCCGGTGCCCCACTGGGGTACCGGCATTCGTGCTGATGCAGGGTCGACATATTCCCCGTCACACCCCGATCCGATTGTGAGCAATTCCGATGTCCGACCCCGATCTGAAGATCGCCTCCGTCACCACGACGATCATCGATGTACCGCTGATCCGACCCCACAAGTTCGCCACCACCACCGCCGAAGCGCAGCCGATCCTGCTCGTCGCGGTGACCACCGAGGGCGGCGTCACCGGTTACGGTGAAGGCGTCGTGCCGGGCGGGCCGTGGTGGGGCGGCGAATCGGTCGAGACGATGCAGCAGATCGTCGATCGCTACATCGGGCCCTACATCATCGGACGCGGAGTCGACGAGATCAGTGGCGTCATGGTCGATATCGAGCGCATCGTCGCCAACGCGCGATTCGCGAAGGCCGCCGTCGACGTCGCGATGCACGACGCGTGGGGACGCGCGCTGGGTGTGCCGGTCGCGTCGCTGCTCGGCGGTGCCTTCCGGACCGGCGTCGACGTGCGGTGGGCGCTCGGCGCCGCGCCGCTCGAAGAGATCGTCGAGGAGGTCACCCACAAGCGTGAGCAGCGTCTGAACTACTCCTTCAAGCTCAAGATGGGTGCGCTCGACCCGGCAGTCGACACCGATCGTGTCGTCAAGATCGTCGAGGCGTTCGGCGGCGAGGTCGGATTCAGCATCGACGTCAACGCCCGCTGGGACCGTTTCACCGCGCTGCGCCACGTCCCGCAGCTCGTCGACGGTGGAGTCGAGCTCATCGAACAGCCCACTCCCGCAGATCAACTCGACGTTCTCGCCGAGATCAACCGACGCGTCTCGGCGCCGGTGATGGCCGACGAGTCCGTGCAGACCCCGCACGACGCGTACGAGGTGGCCAAGCTCGGCGCCGCCGACGTCGTCGCGCTCAAGACCACCAAGTGCGGCGGACTGCAGCGCAGCAAGCAGGTCGTCGCCGTCGCGAAGGCGGCCGGCCTGCGGTGCCACGGTGCGACCTCCATCGAAGGCCCCATCGGGACCGCCGCGTCCGTCCACTTCGCCTGCGCCGAACCGGGGATCGACTACGGCACCGAACTGTTCGGTCCACAGTTGTTCGCCGTCGAACTGCTGCAGGAGCCGCTCGACTACTCCGAGGGCCAGGTGCACCTGCCCGAGGGGCCGGGACTCGGCGTCGAACTCGACATGGACGTCGTGAAGAAGTACGCGCGTTCCTGATTCGCGCTCTCGTCAGAACAGAAGAAGGAGAAACATCATGGCACTGTTCCACGTTCGGATGGACGTCGACATCCCCCGCGATCTGGACCCCGACGTGCGCGCCGAGACCGTCGCGAAGGAGAAGGCCTACAGCCAGGATCTCCAGCGCCAGGGCAAGTGGCGGGAGATCTGGCGGATCGTCGGCCAGTACAGCAACATCTCGATCTTCGACGTCGAGTCGGCCGACGAATTGCACGAGATCCTGTGGAACCTGCCGTTGTTCCCCTACATGAACATCGAGGTCATGCCGCTGACGAAGCACGGCTCCGACATCAAGTGACCCTCGGCGCAGGCGAGTGGCTCATACTCGGGTTATGAGCCTGCCACTGCGCGACGTCTACGCCGAGCCGACCCTCGCCGACCTGATGCCTTCGGTGCTCTCGTCCGCGGGGGTCGCCGGTGAGACCAACCGACTCGATCTCACTCCCGTCGATCACACCGTCGTCCTACTCGTCGACGGGATGGGATGGGAGCTGCTGCAGCGCAACGCGAAAGCCGCTCCGTACCTGACGCAGGCGCCGGGCAGCCCGATGCGTGCCGGCTTCCCGACGACCACCGCCGTCAGCCTCGCTTCCCTCGGGACGGGGCTGCCGTCCGGCCTCCACGGCATCACCGGTTACCAGTCGTACGTCGACGAGATCGAGGCCCCGGTCAACTGGCTCCGCTGGACCCTCGCCGGAACCGCGATCGACCAGCGCGACGATCTTGTACCCGAGACCGTGCAGCCCCACCCGACGGTGTTCGAACGCGGCCGCGAGGCGGGCCTGACCGTCACCACCGTCGTGCCGAATGCCTTCGAGGGCAGCGGCCTCACCCGGGCCGTGCTGCGCGGCGGCAACTTCGTCGGGGTCTCCGCCTACGGCGATCTGCTCGCCCAGGTCGTCGCCGCGGTGAGCGCCGGCGACCGCAGCCTCGTCTACTGCTACATCGGCGAGGTCGACACCCTCGGACACGTCTACGGACCGGAGTCCGCGGCGTGGCTCGCGCAACTCACGGTGGTCGATCGTTTCGTCGAGCAACTCGCCGACGCGCTGCCGACCGGCACCCGCCTGCTCGTCACCGCCGATCACGGCATGGTCGACGCCTCGCGGGGTCGCCGCATCGACTTCGACCACACCCCGGGTCTCGGTGAGGACGTCACCGTCATCGCCGGGGAACCGCGGTGCCGCCACATCTACACCTACCACGTCGACCGGGTCCTCGAACGCTGGCGCAACGAACTCGGCGACCACGCGTGGGTCGGCACCCGCGACGACGCGTTCGCGGCGTGCCTGTTCGGATCCGATCCCGATCCGGCGCTGGCCAAACGGATCGGCGACATCGTGGCCGTCGGACGCGGCGAATCGACGGTGATCCGCAGCGACGGCGAGCAGGTCATGTCGAACCTTCCCGGGCAGCACGGGGCGTTGACCGACGAGGAACTGCTCGTGCCGCTGCTGCGGATCGGGTGACGCGTTCGAGGTCCGGGGCCGCCGGGTGTCGGAACTCTCGATGCCTGAGACGTATCGGTCACATAGTGTGTGCACATGCGTACCGATGCGGTGACCTGGCACGACCGCAGCAGTAGGGTCGCGCTGATCCTCCTGTGGGTGGTCCGGATCCTCTTCAAGCCGATTCTGAGTCTCTGGCCGAGCAACGACTTCGGCATCGCCGTGCTCGGCCGGCTGTCGTGGGTGGTCGACAGGATCACGCCCACGCCGCGCGCCGTGCACGTCACGCAGACCGAACTCGGCGGAGTGCCCGGTGAGCGGATCATCTCCCCGAAGCCGGTCGACGATCCGCTCGACGACGCCACCATCCTCTACTTCCACGGCGGCGGCTTCATCTTCTGCGGCCCGTCCACCCACCGTCAGCTGTGCGTGCAGCTCGCGCTCGATTCCGGTGCCCCGGTGTACTCGATGGACTACCGGCAGGTGCCCGCGGTGCCGATCGCAGGTTCGGTGCAGGACGCGATGAACGCGTACACCGCTCTGCTCGAGGTGGCCGACGATCCCACGCGCATCGTCGTCGGCGGCGACTCGGCCGGCGGTTATCTCGCGGCGAAGGTCGCCGAACTCGCCGCGCGTCGCGGCATCCAGCGACCGGCCGCGGTGATCGGGTACTCGCCGCTGCTCAACCTCGACCTAGACAAGCACGACCCGAAGTACATGGCGAGGGACGACTACCTGCCCATCAAGGCACTCGGGAAGATCAGTCCGCGCTGGTTCGCCGGGGAAGAGGCGATCGAGGGCGAGACGAACCCTGTCGACGCCGATCCGGCGCTGTTCCCTCCCATGTTCATGTGCGCCGCCGAATACGAGCTGACCAGGCCGGACGTGGAGATCATGACCGAACGACTCGCGTCGGCGGGACGCACCGTGGAGACACATCTGTGGCGCGGGCAGATCCACGCGTGGCCGGTCCTGGCCCGCGCGATCCCCGAAGCCATGGAACTGATCGGGCTCAGCACCCGGTTCGCGCGACGCGCGATCGTCGCAGTGGACGACGCCGCCTGAACGCTCACAGGTTGGTGTCGGGCGGCTCCGGGCTCTCGGGCAGTCCGGCACCGTGGCCGTCCCCGTCGCGCGGCGGACAGTTCCCGCCGACGGCGTAGGACGTCATCGACAGCGATCCGTATTCGACACCGTCGACGAGGGTCTCCGGTTGCTCCCCGGACTCGGCGGCCAGACCCGCGACGTACAGCAACGGCAGGAAATGATCGGGGGTCGGCACCGCGTGGCGGTAATCGGGGTGCTCACCCAGCGCCGCGGCGTCACCGGGACGGTCGCGCAGAACGGCGAAGGCATCCTCGTCGAATCGGTGCGCCCAGTCGAATCCCGCGCCCGGGCGTCGCGGATCCAGCGTGCCGAGGTTGTGGACGACGTTGCCGCTCGCGACGATCAACACCCCGCGATCGCGGAGTCCGGCGAGACGGGCTCCGAGTTCGACGTGATAGTCGAGCGGCTTGTAGGCGTTGAGGCTGAGCTGTACCACCGGGACATCCGCCTCCGGGAAGGCGTGGGTGAGCACCGACCAGGTGCCGTGGTCGATACCCCACGAGTCGACGTCGGCACCCACCCACGTCGGGTGGACGAGGTCGGCGATCTCCTCCGCCAGTTCCGGAGCACCGGGCGCCGGATACTCGACGTCGAACAACTCCTGCGGGAACCCGAAGAAGTCGTGGATCGTGCGCGGCGACCGCATCGCGGTCACCGCGGTGGCGTTGATGAACCAGTGGGCGGAGATCGCCAGGATCGCGCGGGGCGTCGGCACGGATCGCCCGAACGCCGCCCAGGCCTGCGTGTACCGATTCGATTCGAGCGCGTTGAGCGGACTGCCGTGGCCGACGAACGCGACCGGCATGCGTGACGACACGCCCTCTCCTTCCGGTTGTCGAGCCTCAGTTGTCGAGTCGTGTCTTCAACCAGGCCGTCAGGTCGTCGAGCACGCGGTCCTTCTCCGGCTCGTTGAACACCTCGTGGTACAGCCCGTCGTACAACTTCAGCGTCAAGTCCTTCGAACCCGCACGGTCGGCGATGAGCTGCGACCCGGCCGGATCGGCGAGCGCATCGGCGGTTCCGTGCATGACGAGCAACGGCAGCCTCAGGTTCGGGAGGCGCCGCTCGAGGCTCTGCTCGTTGAGCACCAGCACCCGCGCGAGTCCGGCGGGCACGAGACCGTGGTGCACGAGCGGATCGGCGTCGTACGCCGCGACCACCGCGGGATCGCGCGAGACCGCTTTGCTGTCGAACTGCTGCACCGGCACACCCGGCAGGAAACGTCCGATCAGCTTGCCGATCTCCACGACCGGCTTCGGTGTGCCCGACGTGACGATCACCGCCGGCCCCGACAACACGAGCGCGTCGAGCCGGTCCTGATGGTCGAGCGCGTAGGCCAGAGCGATCGCACCGCCCATCGAGTGACCGAGCATGAAGACCGGCAGGCCGGGATGCGCATGGGTCGCCAGATCGATCAGGCTGTCCAGGTCATCGGTGAACTCGCGCATCTCCCGGGCGCGCACACGCTTGCCGCCCGACCGTCCGTGACCGCGGTGGTCGGGGGCGTACACGACGAGGCCGAGATCGGTGAGCCGCGCGACGACGTGGTCGTAGCGACGTGCGTGCTCACCCAGCCCGTGGCTGAGGATCAGCACGCCGGTAGGGGCCTCCGGCAACCACACGTCGTACACGATCGGGATCGCGCCGACGCCGGTGAACGACGATTCGGTGTGCTCCATGAGCGCCTCCTGCGGCCTCGTCGACAGATGTTCCTCGCATCTTCGCACGAGTACCGGCTCGGAGGCTTGTGTCCGGCCGGAGACAGAGGCACGCTCGAAAGAAGGGGGTGCGACCAAGGAGACCTGTGATGGAAACCGAGATCACCGAGATCGCTCCGGATGTCTACCGCGTGTCCACATTTCTCGACGCGGCGAACCTGACGATGAACCAGTTCCTCGTGGACGGTGGCGAGCCTCTGCTGTTCCATACCGGATATCGGGCGTTGTTCCCGTCGGTGTCGGAGGCGATAGCACGGTTGATACCGCTGGATCGGTTGCGGTGGATCACCTTCGGGCACGTCGAGGCCGACGAGTGCGGATCGATGAACTCCTGGCTCGAAGTGGCGCCGGCGGCGGAGGTCGCCCACGGTGCGATGGGTTGTTTCGTCCAGGTCGCCGATCTTGCGGATCGTCCACCGCATCTCCTGCAGGACGGGGACGTCCTGGCCACCGGGCGCCGTCGGGTGCGGCACATCGACACCCCGCACGTTCCACACGGATGGGATGCAGGTCTGATGTTCGAGGAAACGACATCCACCCTGTTGTGCGGTGATCTGTTCACGGCGTTCGGTAGATATCCGGCACGGACGACGAGCGAGATCGTCGGCCCCGCTCTGCAGGCGGAGGACCTGGGTCGCGCGACGTGCCTGACCCCCGAACTCGGACCCACCATCCGCGCACTCGCGGACCTGCACCCGAGCACTCTCGCACCCATGCACGCCCCGGCCTACGAGGGTGATTGCGCCGCGACCCTCGAGGAACTTGCTGCGGCATACGAGGAACGGTTCGCCGCCGAGGCGGACGTGCGCCGTGGCCGAGGACCGAAATCCGATTGACGGTGCTCGGGCGCTCGGTACCCTGGAGATCATGATCCAGGCGCTCTACTTCCACTGACGACACCCCCTCCGCGGCTCGGGACGTCCTCCGAGGTCGCGGTTCGAGCCGTACCCGAATACGGCCGAGTGTCCGGCCGTTCGTCAGCGAGCGCATCCTCCCACCCGTGATCCGGGGACGAGTGCGCCTCCGCACGGAGGAAACCACATGACCATCAGCATCACCATGCCCCGGCGCTCTCGCGCCCAACTCGGCGCCGTCGACGTCCACCTCGCCCGCGACGGTCATCCCGTCCTGCGCGGCGTCGACCTCGCGGTCACGCCGGGCTCCCGGCTGGGCGTCGTCGGGGAGAACGGGCGCGGCAAGTCCACGCTGCTGCACGTCCTTGCCGGCCGCCTCGAACCGGACTCGGGGACGGTGCGTCGGTTCGGCTCGTTCGGTATCGCCGAGCAGGAGATGACCGTCGCCGAGGGGCGCACCGTCGGCGATCTCGTCGACATCGAGCTGGCGCACGTCCGCGCCGCGCTGCGGGCGCTCGACGAGAGCACCGCAGCACTCGCCGACGAACGTCCGGGTGCCGCCGACGCGTACGCCGACGCCCTCGAGATCGCCGAGCAACTCGACGCGTGGGACGCCGACCGTCGCGTCGACACCGCCCTCGAAGCGCTCGGCGCCGTCACCGACCGCTCGCGACCGCTGGCGGAGATGTCGGTCGGGCAGCGCTACCGCGTGCGCCTGGCCGCACTGCTCGGCGCCGAACACGATTTCCTGTTGCTCGACGAGCCGACCAACCATCTCGACGCATCGGGGCTCGACTATCTCACCGAACGCCTGCAGCAGACCCGCAGCGGCGTGGTCCTCGTCAGCCACGACCGCGCCCTGTTGACCGACGTCGCCACGTCGATCCTCGACCTGAACCCGAGCCGCGACGGTCGTCCACGCCTATACGGCGGGGGATACGCCGGCTTCCGGACGGGACGCGAGGCCGAATATGCCCGTTGGGTGAGCGAATACGCCCGTGAGCAGGCCGAGCGAGCCCGGCTGGAATCGGACCTCGAGTCCGCGCAGGATCGGCTCGTCACCGGCTGGCGGCCGGAGAAGGGCACCGGCAAGCACCAGCGTGCCACCCGCGCGCCGGCGCTCGTGCAGTCGGTGCACCGCCGTCAGGAAGCGCTGGACGACCATGCCGTGGCGGTACCGGTACCGCCGCTGCAGTTCTCCATGCCTGCGCTCGGCGCGGAGGCCGACGGGATCGACCCGGACACACCCTTGGTGCGCGTCGAGGACGTCATGGTGCGCGGCCGACTCGACCGTCCGGTCGATCTGGCCATCCTCGCCGGTTCGCGGCTCGTCATCACCGGACCCAACGGCGCCGGCAAGTCGACGCTGCTCGCGGTCCTGGCCGGCGAGGTCGAACCGACGGCGGGAACCCGCGAGAGTGATCCCGTCGTACGGATCGGCCGGCTCGCCCAGGAGTCGCCGGCACCGTCGGCGGCGCAGGTGCAGCAGGTCTACGACGCGCACGTCGGCGAACTGATCGTCGCCGGCCTCGTCCCCGACCAGGGAGCCGTCGATCTCGACGAACTCGGATTGTTCACCGAACGTGACCTCGGCAAGCGGGTCCGAGACCTGTCGATGGGCCAGCAACGACGCCTCGACCTGGCGATGGTTCTCGCCGCGCGACCGCACGTGCTGCTGCTCGACGAGCCCACCAACCACCTGTCGATCACGTTGGTCGACGAACTGACCGACGCCCTGGGGGCGACCGACGCCGCGGTCGCCGTGGCCACCCACGACCGGCAGATGCGACGCGACATCGCCCACTGGCCGCACCTGGTGCTGGGATCGGCCCCGAAGGAATGCACCCGGAAAGGACCGAAGCCATGAACGCTCGGGTGCGCGCACTGGCACCCCTGCGGCACCGCGACTACCGCCTGCTGATCGGTGCCGTCGCGGCGGAATTGTTCGCGGCCGGGATGTGGACGGTCGTGATGGTCTTCCAGGTGATCGCCATCCGCGACACCCCGACCGCCCTGTCGATGGTCGCGGCGTGCCTGAGCGCCGGCCTGCTCGCGTTCGCGCTCGTGGGCGGGATCGCGGCCGACCGGTTGCCGAAACGGGCCGTGCTGGTCGCGGTGCAGGCGGTGAACCTCGTGACGGTTTCTCTCGTGACGGCGCTGGCGATCTCCGACGCGATAGCGCTGTGGCACATGGCGGTTGCGTCGGCGGTGCTGGGCGCGGGCACGGCGTTCTTCTTCCCCACCTACACCGCGCTGTTGCCGAATGTGTTGCCCGCGGAGGAACTTCTCGCCGCGAACGGGATGGAGGGCGCGCTGCGACCGACCCTCCAGCAGGGCGCCGGACCGGCCGTGGCCGGAATGGTGGTCGGGGCGTTCATCCCGGCGACGGGCGCGTTCATCGTCGCCGCCTTCCACGCGTGTGCGCTCGTGTTGTTGTTGTGCGTGCGCGTCCCCCGGGAACGGATGGAAGAGACCGAGTCGCAGGAGAAGACGAGTGTGCTCGCCGATCTGAAGGAAGGCATCTCCTTCACGATCACCACACCGTGGCTGTTGTGGACCCTGATCGCCGCGTGCGTCATGACCTTCGTCGTCATGGGGCCGGTCGAGGTGTTGCTGCCGTTCATCACCCGCGAATTGTTCGACAACGGGGAGCAACGGTTCGGCACGATCCTCGCGGCCTTCGGTGTGGGTGGAGCCCTGGGTTCGTTGGCGGTGTCGTCGCGACCTCTGCCGCGTCGCTACCTGACCATCATGCTGATGTGCTGGGGTGTGGGAACTCTGCCGTTGGCCGTCTTCGCCTTCACGACGTCGTTCACGGTCATGATCATCGCTACGTTCGTCATCGGATTCGCCGACGCGGCGGGCATGGTCCTGTGGGGGACCCTGCTGCAGAGGCGCGTACCGCTCGGCATGATCGGCCGGGTGGCGAGCCTGGACTTCTTCGTCTCGCTCGCCCTCATGCCGGTGTCGATCGCGGTAACAGGTCCGCTGTCCACGGTGGTGCCGCGGTGGGTGCTGTTCACCGTGGCTGGTGTGGCACCGCTGGTGCTGATGCTGATCGCGCTCGTCGCCGGGCGGATGTTCGCGGACGAGATCGCGAACCCCCTGGACACCGGCAACGAGCGCGTCGACATCGTGGTGGAACCGGCTCAGCGTGCCGAGTCGGTGGAGACGGCGGCAGGCACCGCCTCGGACGAGGCGTCCGCCGAGTGTGCCGGGCGCAGCGCGAACAGTGCCACTGCGGCGAGCACGACCACGCCGGCCACTCCGAAGTAGAGCTGTTCGGGCGTCCATCCCGCATCGAGGAGCACACCGGCCGCGGTCGGTGCGAGGATGGCACCCGCTCGGCCGATACCGATGGCGGAACCGACGCCGGTGGCCCGCACCTGCGGTCCGTAGAGGGACGGCGCGAGGGTGTACAGGCCGGCGATGCACCCGTTGATGAGTCCGCCGATCAGGATGCCGAGTGCGAACGCCAGCGTCAGCGTCGAGATCGACATGATGAAGACGGTCATGGTCGCGGCGGCGGCGATGGTGAAGGTGAGCAGGACCGACCGGGTGGCCCAGCGGCTGGCGAACACTCCGAAGAGCACCGAACCGACGGTGCCGCCGAGGGTGAGCATCATGCCAGCCGTGGCGCTCTGGTCCTTCGTGAGACCGGCGGTCTCCAGCAGCGACGGCGTCCACGAGTTGACGAAGTAGAAACCGAACATGGTGGCGAAGAAGGCCGCCCAGAGCAGCACCGTCGAGCGGGTGTTGCTTCCGGAGAACAGGTCCGAGATCCGTCCTGCCCGCGGTGCCGCCTTGTCGGCGGAACGGGCGAGCGCCGGGACGGGGCTCTGGCCGATGCGTCGCGCGATGGTGTTGATCCGGTCGAGATCGCCTGCGCGTCCCCGGCTGGTGAGGAAGTCCAGGGATTCGGGCAGCAGGACGACGAGGAGGGCGAGTGCCAGGCCGGTGAGGACGGCGCCGGTGACGAAGACTGCACGCCAACCGTATCCGCTCTGCAGACCGACGGCGGCCATGCCGCCGATCGTGGCACCTACACCGTATCCGGCGGTGTAGATGCTGATGGCCAGACCACGCCAGCGGGCCGACGAGTATTCGCTCGCGATGACGGTGGTGCAGGCGAGGACGCCGCCGATACCGAGTCCGGTGATGACCCGCCAGATGCCGAGTTCCCACGCCGATCCGGCGCTCGCGGACAGGCCCATGCCGGCGGTGGCGAGTGCGACCGACATCAAGATCAGGGGCCGTCGGCCGATCCGGTCGGCCATCGGGGCGAGAGCGAGAGCGCCGACGGCCATGCCGATCAGACCCGCGCTGAGCAGCACGCCGAGTTCCGATCCGCCGAGGCCGAAGTCGCTGCCGATGCTCTTGGCAGTGAACGCCAGGGCCATGACGTCGAATCCGTCGAGGATGTTCAGCACGACGCACAGGGCGACGACCATCCATTGGTAGGGATGCATCGGCGAGGCGTCGATGCGTGCGCGAAGATCCATCGTGTTTCCTCGTGGTGTGAAAATGCGCGGTTGTCAGGGAAGGTCGAGCGTGACGACACCCGTCGTCGATCGGGGCGATGCCGAATCGCGCACCACGCGTGACACGCAGGCGCACATCCGACGCGAGGAGCGCTTCTGCTCCTCGCTGAAGAAGACATCGCGGTGGTCGACGCGACCGTCGAGCGAGGCGACGGAGACCTCGCACAGGCCGCATTCGCCCTTGCGGCAGTCGAACATCATGTCGACGCCGGCACGCCGGAGGGCGTCGAGCATCGATTCGTCGGAACCGACGGTGGTGGTGACGTCGAGTTCGGGCACGGTGACGGTGAACTCCTCGGCATCGAACCATCCACTGTTGCCGAAGGTCTCGTAGCGGAGGTTCGGCATCGGCAGGTCGCGGTCGTGCCACCGGCGCCGCACGGCGTCCATCAGGCGGATCGGACCGCACATGTACAGCTCGGTGGTGTGATCGACGCCGTCGACGAGCGCGGCGACGTCCAATCCTGTTCCCTCGTCGTCGATGTGGACGTCGAGACGGTCGCTGTGGAGGGCTTCGAGTTCGGGCAGGAAGGCCATCGCGGAACGGCTGCGACCGACGTACACGAAGCGGTAGTCGGCACCGAGGCGGCGGAGCACGGCTCCCATCGCGCGGACGGCGGTGATGCCGATGCCGCCGGCGAGCAGGACGTAGCGCGGTGCGCCGACCCGCAGCGGGAAGTTCTGGAGCGGCTCGGTGATCTCGAGTTCGTCGCCGGGACACAGCGAGTGCATGTACTCGGAGCCGCCGCGCGAGGTGGGGGAGCGGTGGACGCCGAGTGTGAGGCGACCGTCCGGACCACCCGCCGCGAGGGAGTACGAACGCGTGTCGCCAGAGGGGAGACGCACGTCGATGTGGGCGCCTGGTTCGACGCGGTGGGCGGTGTCGGCGGCGAGGGTGATCTCGGCGATCGAATCGGCGGCCCGCTCGACACTCACGACTCGGGCCCGCTGCCAACGGATCTGGTTGTGGCTCATGTCAGTGGGCTCCCTCGGGAACGGCGGTGGCCGAGTTGAGGTTCCGCTCCGCTTCGACCATGCGCTGGATCAGGCGTCGCACCCACATGCCGCCGGCGTCGATGTTGAGGTTGTAGAACTCGTGATCCGGGTTCGCCTCGATGGCCTTCTGCTGCGCGGTGAGCATCGCCTCGTCCTCACCGAACACGCCGTGCACGCCGTCGCGCAGCTGCGTGGTGATGAGCTGGCTGTCGAGGCGGTAGTTGCGCATGAACGCCCAGAAGTAGAGGGCGGTGCTCTCGTCGACGGGGGAGATGGTGTTCATGACGAAGCCGTTGACGCCCTGGCTGCGGTCGCCCTCGGGAGCACCGGTGCCGGCCTTGGCCACACCGACGTCGATGCGGATCGTGGACGGTGCCTGGAACTCGATGATCTGCCAGCGGTCGACCTTGCCCTCGAAGCCGGGGAACTTGTCGCGCATGTTCTTGAGCCAGAACGGCGGTGCGTCGATGTCGTGCATCCAGCGGGTGACCGTGACGGTGCGGTCGTCGTGGGTGACGACGAAGTCGGACTCGCTCAGTTCGTCCTGGCCGATGGACGACGAGTGCACGAACTCCTCGTGGGTGAGGTCCATGAGGTTGTCGAGGACGAGCTGGTAGTTGGCCTGCACGTCGATCGTGCGTCCGTCGCCCGCCCAGTCGGGGGAGTCCATCTGGAACATGTCCGGGATGAGATCGGGATCGGCCTGCGTCGGGTCGCCCGGCCAGACCCACACGAAGCGGTGCCGCTCGACGACGGGATAGGACGCCACCATCGCGGACGGGTTGATCGTCTGCTGGGCGGGCATGTGTGTGCAGCGACCTGCGGAGTTGTACTGAAGACCGTGGTAGGGGCACTGGATGCCCTCGCTACCGATGAGCTTGCCCATCGACAGCGGCGCGAGGCGGTGCCAGCAGGCGTCGGCGAGGGCGACGGGACGGCCCTCCTCGGTGCGGTAGAGGGCCATCGGCTTGCCGGCGATGGTGCGGGCGAGGATCTCGCGGCGACCCACCTCGTGATCCCAGGCGACGACGTACCAGGCGTCGAGCGGGTAGGCCATGTTCTTCGCGGTCGCCCCGGTGGGGCCGAGATCGGTCATGTCGGATCCTCCGAACACTGAGGGTGAAATAACTATCTACATAGATAGTAGGTGAGCTGGAGCACACACTATCTATCGATATAGTTATTCGCAAGGGTGGAATACTCGCCCGAGGAAAGGTGGTGGTCCATGAGCCTGCGATACGCGCTGCTCGCGTTGCTCACCGCCGAGCCTCTGACCGGCTACGACGCGGCGAAACGGTTCGGCGGGTCGGTCGGGCACGTCTGGCATGCGCCCGACTCGCAGATCTACCCCGAACTACGCCGGATGGAGCGCGAGGGCCTCGTCGAGGGCGAACAGGTGCGCTGGGGTCCCAACAGCACCAAGACCCGGTACTCGATCACCGGGGAGGGCGTCCGGGCCTTCCGCGAATGGATGTCCACCCCGCTGGACTACGCCCCGGTGCGCGACGCCGCCCACATGCGCGCGGCCTACTTCGAATGGACCGACCCGGACAGCGCTCGCGAGTGCCTGGAACGGCACATCGATCACTACACCGAACAGATCGCCCAGTGGACCACGGTGCGCGATGCGATCCTCGACCTCAGCAACGCGACCATCGCGCGACGCGTGCAGAAGTATCCGGCCGAGGACCACGAGCGGATCATCGCGTTCAAGGCGTTCGCGTACGACGGTCTCATCGGCCGGGGCGAGGCCGAGATCGCGTGGGCACGTCAGGGCCTCGAACTCCTCGACAAGCTGTCGCCGCGCAACTGAGGCGCCCCGGGACCGCAGCGACGCGCGAACTGGTCAGCGGAGCGCGGAATTGCACGCACCGATGACCGTTTCGCGCTCCGACGTGTGCGATCGGATCACGGCGTGCTGTCCGTCGGCGGCACGATCGAATGGGCGAGCGCCCGCATGAGGAACTCGAGTTCGGGATTGGGCGTCGCGTTGCTCCGCACCACCCCGCACACCGGAACCTGCAGCCGGTGGTGGATCTCGCGCATGAACTTCAGCCCCTTGCGGGGTGTGTCGGCCGCGGTGCCGGCGTAGAGCACGGTCCACGCCCTCGGGTTGGTGAGCACCTCGAGAGTCGCGGTGTGGTCGCTCGCGATCGGAGGTCCGAGGCGCACGCGACGACCGACCTCGACGAAGGCGTCCTCGACCACGCGGTGCAACAGCACCTGGCTGCCGCGCGGCGGCAGCAGCAGCGGGTAGTGGGCGAGGTCGCCGAGATCGACGGTGGAGAACGCCGACAGCGGGTGCTCGCTCGACGTGACGATGACGAGCTCTTCGATGCCGAGACGGATCGCCTCGAGCCCCGGGCGGTCGACGTCGCCGCGGATGAGCGCGAGATCGGCATCCCCGGACGCGACGGCGTTGACGCGGTCGGTGAAGTCCTTGATGACGAACTCCACGTCGATCTTGGGGTGACGTTCGCGGACGCTGGAGATGGCGTCGAGGCTCTGCGCCGCGAAGCTCATGTTCGCCGTGATGCGGATGCTCTCCCGCGGTTCGTGGCCCACTTCCAGGGCCTTCGCCTCGAGGCTGAGCACCTCGGCGGCGATCGGCATCAGGCGTCGGCCGGCCGAGGTGAGCTTGACCGAACGGGTGGTGCGGTCGAACAGGGTGGTGCCCAGTTCGTGCTCGAGCTTCGCGATCTGATGGCTGATCGCCGACTGCGAGATGAAGCAGCGCTGGGCAGCACGGGAGAAGCTGCCCTCCTCGCCGACGGCGAAGAAGTAGCGCAACTGACGGAAATCCATGACTCCTCCCGGGAACGTGCCCTCCGCATTTATGAGCGAAACAGATAACAGTTTTTCGAATATCCCAGGTTAGTGGATAGCGAGGGTACTTCGTCCCTACCTTGGTAGTCATACATCAACGGAGATGACAAGTACGTGGAGGTTTACGACAGCATGGACGATGCGGACACAGCGACCCTGGTCGATCGGACGGACGTCGTCATCGTGGGTTCCGGCTTCGGAGCATTGGCCACCGCCAAGAAGCTCGCCAAGGCCGGCACGCCCTTCGTTCTGATCTCGGAGACCACCGAGCATCTTTTCCAGCCTTTGCTCTACCAGGTCGCCACCGGCGTCCTTTCGCCCGGCGAGATCGCCCCGTCCGTGCGCGCGATCCTGGCCGAATACCCCAACGCCGACGTCCGCCTGGGCCGCGTCGTCGATGTGCTCCCCGAGGAGAACACGGTTGTCTACGAGGCCGGCGGTCAGCGCCTGCGTCTCGGCTACAAGTACCTCGTCGCCGCGACCGGCGCCCGCCAGGCGTACTTCGGACGCGACGAGTTCGCCGACCTGACGTACGCGCTGAAGACCGTCGAGGACGCCGAGAAGCTGCGTCGCCAGATCGTGCGCTGCTTCGAGGAGGCACACGTCACCACCGATGCCGAGCGTCGGAAGAACCTGCTCAGCTTCATCGTCGTAGGCGCCGGCCCGACGGGCGTCGAGCTCGCGGGACAGATCAAGGAGCTCGCGCAGCGCTACTTCGCCGAGAACATCGGCAACATCCGCGCCGACGACGTCACCGTCACGCTCGTCGAGGGCGCAGACAAGGTTCTGCCCCCGTTCGGTGGCAAGCTCAGCGAGTACTCCAAGGAGTCGCTCGAGAAGAGCGGTGTCGACGTCGTCCTCGGCACGATGGTCACCGACATCGACGAGCACGGTGCCACGCTCACCACGCCCACGACCGAGGAGACCCGCCGCCTCACCGCGGAGACCATCATCTGGTCGGCAGGCATCCAGGCCAACGACTTCGCCGACGTACTCGCCGAGCGCACCGGCTGCGAGACGGTCCGCGGCGGACGCCTGCTCGTCGACCCCGACTTCACCGTCGGCCGCAGCGACAACATCTTCGCCATCGGCGACATGGTCACCCTCGACAACCTGCCGGCGCAGTCGCCGTTCGCCATGCAGGGTGGCCGCCACGTCGCGAAGATGATCACCGGCAAGGTCGCGATGGGCACCCCGTTCCAGTACAAGGACAAGGGAAGCATGGCGATCATCAACCGGTTCCGCGCCATCACGCGGGTCGGGAAGATCGAGCTCACCGGCTTCATCGCGTGGGTGCTGTGGCTCGCCGTCCACCTCGTCTACCTGGTTGGCTTCCGCAACCGCTACATCGCGGTCATGTCGTGGTGCGGTTCCTTCCTCGGACACCGCCGCCCCCACTTCTACTATGCGCAGGACGCCGTCCCGGTGCCCGCTGCGGAGAAGGAGGAGCCGGCAGCGAAGGACGAGCCGGAGAGCGACAAGGAACCCGTGCGGACGTCCGCATAACTTCAGATCCCCGAAAGGCTCCGACCACCCGGTCGGGGCCTTTCGTCGTTGACGCGCCGAACCGGGATCGACGCTGCGTGTTGCGGTGGCGAGCCCCGGTTCACCACGTGAACCGACGCGCCCGGCGGGTGAAAGTCGGGGTGATTTCCGGGATGTCCTGCAAGCCAGAGACGTTCGGCTGGTGTACATCGGCCGACCTGCGGCTACCGTGTGCAGCGCATCCCGAGGAGTGACCATGAACGATGGCAGCGGCCCCCGCGTCGCGACGACACGTGTCGGCTGCGATGTCGTCACCGTCCGAGACATCGCGTCGAGCATCGACCGGTTCGGCGACCGCTACCTGCAGCGTGTGTTCACCCCGCACGAGCTGGACGTATGCACCGGACCGGGGCGCGCCCAACGCCTCGCGGCGCGCTTCGCCGCGAAAGAAGCCGTCATGAAGGTCCTGCGTCCGCGCGAGCACGCGGTTCCCTGGCAGGCCATCGAAATCCGCCGCGCGGACTGGGGCGGATGCGCTGTCGTACTGGCCGGTAACGCGGCCGCCCTGGCGCGAGATGAACAGGTGACCGACATACAGGTCTCGATCTCCCACGAGTCCGAATACGCCATCGCGACGGTCGTGGCGACCCGCGTCGACGAAGCAGAAACTGGAGAACACCCATGACGGAGCAGGTGATCCGCAAGGTCCTCGGTGAGCACGCGAAGCTGTCGGTCGACAGCACGGCGCTCGACCCCGCCGCCGACCTCTACGAGCTCGGCCTGACATCGCACGCCAGCGTGAACGTGATGCTCGCCCTCGAAGACGCCTTCGACGTGGAATTCCCCGACGAACTGCTGCGCAAGAGCACCTTCGCGAGCGTCGGCGCCATCAGGTCGGCGTTGACGGAACTGGGCGTCGCGTGACGTCGACGTCCGCGCCCCCCACCGTCGCGGAGAAGGCCGGGCTGTCGCTGCTCGCCCGTGCCGAACTCGTCGGACGCGAGAGCGCCGGCCCCGCGGCCGCCGCGGTGGATCGTGAGGGACGGTTCCCGCACGAGGCAGTCGACGCGCTGCGCACCCACAAGCTGCTGAACTGCGCCGTCCCCGTCGATCAGGGTGGGGAGGGAGCATCCCTCGGTGAGCTGTGCGCCGTCGCCCGAATCCTCGGCCGGTACTGCGCCTCCACCGCGATGATCTTCGCGATGCACCAGACGCAGATCCTGTCGCTGGTGCATCACTCCACTCCCGGTGTGGCCACCTTCGTCGCCGAAGCGGTGGCGAACGATTACCTGATCGCTTCGGCGACCACCGAGCTCGGCACCGGTGGCGACGTGCGCAGCAGCGTCTGCGCCGTGGCCCGCGACGGCGACACCGTCACGCTGACGAAGAACGCGCCGGTCATCTCGTACGGCGAGTACGCCGACGCGATCCTGGTGACCGCGCGTCGCACCGCCGACAGCCCGCCCAGCGACCAGGTGCTCGTCGTGTGCCGACGCGACGATGTGACCCTCGAACCCACCGGCAGCTGGGACACCCTCGGGCTGCGCGGTACCTGCAGCCCCGGATTCGTCCTCACCGCCACGACGTCCGCCGATCTCGTGGTCGGCACGGCCTACGCCGAGATCTCCTCGCGCACTATGCTTCCCGTCTCACACAGTGTGTGGTCGGCGGTGTGGCTCGGAATCGCCGACGCGGCGCTGGAGAAGGCCCGCTCGTTCGTGCGTTCGGCGGCCCGCCGCAGCCCGGGGGTCACCCCGCCCGGTGCGCTGCGACTCGCCGAAGCGGCCGCCGTGCACCAGCAGTTCTCCGATCTCGTCGCCGCGTCCGCCGCCCGGTTCGACGCCGCCGCGTCGGCGCAGGAGGAATCGATGTCGGGCATGGGTTTCTCGCTCGCCATGAACAACCTCAAAGTCACTGCGTCCACGCTCGTCGTGGATCTGGTGAACCGCGCGATGCTCATCTGCGGGATCGCCGGATACCGCGAGGATTCGCAGTACTCACTCGGCCGCCACCTGCGCGACGCGCACGGTGCCGCCGTGATGGTCAACAACGACCGCATCATGAACAACTCGGCCCAATTGTCGATCGCCTACCGGGGGACGCTGTGACAAGTACAGCCATTGCCAGCACCGCAACCGACGAGCTGTCCGAGCTCGAGCGTGCCCGCCTCGACTTCCAGCAGCAGTTGCTCGAGGCCGAACTGCTCGTGGAGACCGGTGTTCCCGGCCTCTACGGTCGGTCGGGTGTCTTCGAGGACATCGTCGACGGCATCGACCGCGTGGTGGTCGCGGCAGGTCCGGGCCGGGCCGCGACGCGCCTGCGCTTCCCGCCGGTCTTCCCGCGGACGAGTTTCGAGCGCACCGACTACATCGCCTCCTTCCCGCACCTGACCGGAGCGGTGAACACCTTTACGGGCAGCAACGCCGAGCACGCCGAACTGCTCGCCGCGCGGTCGAAGGGCGAGGCGTGGGATCCGTGGCTCGAACCCGCCGACACCGTGCTCGTCTCCGCCGCATGCCATCCCGCCTACTCGCGGTACACCGGTACGCTGCGTGAGGGCGGTGAACTGCTCGACGTTCTCGGTTACTGCTTCCGGCACGAGCCGGCCGTCGACCCCGCTCGCATGCAGGCCTTCCGGATGCACGAGTTCGTGCGTATCGGTACCGAGAACGACGCTGCGCAGCATCGTGATTCCTGGGTGGAGCGAGGACTCGAGGTGCTCGACTCGCTGGGCCTCGACGCGACCGCTGTACCTGCCAACGACCCGTTCTTCGGGCGGGCCGGGCGCATGCTGGCCGTCAACCAGCGCATCGAGAACCTCAAGACCGAGCTGACGGTCCGGCTCTACGGCGACCTCGACGACGGCACCGCCGTGGTCTCGTGCAATTGCCACCGCGAGCACTTCGGCGAGACCTTCGAGATCCGCACTGCCGACGGCGAAGTCGCGCACAGCGCGTGCGTCGGATTCGGAATGGAGCGGATCGCCCTGGCGCTGTTGCGGACCCACGGACTCGACGTCGACCGCTGGCCCGCACCGGTACGCGACAGGCTGTTCCCGTGAGCGATCGGCTCATCGACGTCCGCGTCGACGGGTACTCGCCGCACTTCGTGCACGCTGCCGACCGGATCTGGACCGAGACCAACTGCTACGTCGACCTGTGGGTAGAGGTGCTGCATTCGCTCGGCCACGATCCGGTCCCCGCTGCCGCGTGCGCGTTCTCGGCCCGGTTCGACGGCGCCCAATGGACCTTCCTCAAGTTCCGCCCCGAGGATCTGTTGGCGCTGTACGGGATCGACGTCGCGGAGATGAACGTCTGGCGCCGCCCCGTGGATCACCTCGAGGACAATGCCGCCGCCGGACTGCTGTCGACGATCGAGGTGGACGCCTTCTGGTTGCCCGACACCGAGGGAACCGGTTACCGGGAGAGTCGTTCGAAGACGACGATCGTGCCCAATCTCATCGATCGCGACAGCGGGACGCTCGAGTATTTCCACAACAGCGGCTATCACGTTCTCACCGGTGAGGACTTCCGCGGAGTCTTCGGCCTCGACGAGCCGGTACCCACCTGGCCTCCCTATCTCGAACAGGTGCGCCTCGACGCGGCACAACCGCAGTGCGACGCCTTCGACACCGTGGTGCTCCGGCACCTGCGCATGCGCGCCGGCTCGAATCCGGTGCGCGAGCTCGGCGAGCGGGTGCTCGCCGACATCGACCCGATTCGCACCGGAGGGATGGACGTCTTCCATCCGTGGACGTTCGGGGTGCTCCGTCAGTGCGGTGCCACCGCCGAACTTGCCGCGGACGTCAGCGTCTACATGGACGGTCGCGGATATCCCGGTGCGGCTGCCGCAGCCGACGGATTCCGCGCGGTCGCCGAGGGCGCGAAGAGCGTGCAGTTCCGGATGGCGCGTGCGGCACGCGGCCGCAATGTCGACCCCGGCGACCAGCTGATAGCGATGGCCGCTGCCTGGGAGGACGCCATGGCGACCGTCGTCCGCGCCGCCGGGGTGCGGTGACAGGATTCGACGCACATGGATCTCCTGCACGATGCGCGATGGCGTTGTCTCCGTGTCGCTCCCGGGGCAGTCGAGCACCCCGGTGACTTTCCGGCGGACGGTCCTTGGCTGCCGGTCCGTATACCCGGGACGGCGGCAGGCGCGATCCGGGAATCCGAGGGAGTCGCGGCGGCCAGGGTGTCGTCTCCCGACAGCGACGACTGGTGGTTCGTCACCGACGTCGAGGTGTCCGGCGACGGACCGTGGCGTCTGACCTTCGACGGGCTCGCGACACTCGCGGACGTGTGGGTCGACGGCACACTCGTCGCGACGTCGGAATCGATGTTCGTGCCGCTGACCGTCGTCCTCGGCTACCTGCCGTCGACGATGCGGATCGCGGTCCGGTGCGCCTCGCTCGACGCTGCTCTCCGCAAGCGTCGGCCACGCGGACGGTGGCGTTCGTCGCTCGTGTCGGCCCAAGGATTGCGGTGGTTCCGCACCACCATGCTCGGGCGAGCCCCGGTGTACGCGGGGGCTCCGGCGCCGGTCGGTCCGTGGCGTCCCGTGCGTCTCGTCGATTCCGGTGAGCCCGTTGTGCTGGAACGTGGGATACGGACAGCTCTGCGGGGATCCGACGGGATCGTCGACGCCGATCTCGTGCTGGCAGGCACCGCCGTCCCCGAGGTGACTGTGGAGATCGGAGGGGCGACGGTGCACGTCCGACCCGAATACGGGCCGGACGGGACAGCACGCGTGCACATGCAGGTGACGCTCCCCGAGGTGGAACGGTGGTGGCCGCACACCTACGGCGCCCCCCACCTGTACGCCGCACATCTGATTCTGGATGGGCAACGAATCACGCTGGGGAACATCGGATTCCGGTCGGTCGAGCGCTCACCGGGCGACGGGTTCGGCTTACGGATCAATGACGTCGACGTCTTCTGCCGCGGCCTGGTGTGGACACCGACCGATCCGATCTCGCTGAACGACCCGAGCGCAACCCGGCGCATCCTCGAACGCTGCGTGTCGGCGGGCGTGGACACGATCCGCATCCCCGGCACGATGGTCTACGGGGACGACGAGTTCTACTCGGCGTGTGCGGAACTGGGCATCATGGTGTGGCAGGACGTCATGCTCGCCACCACCGACCCGCCCGACGATCCGCACTTCCGCTCGCTGCTCGAGGACGAGATCCGTGCGCTGGCGCGCCGATGGGGCGGGAACCCGGCACCTGTGGTGATGTGTGGGGGCAGCGAGACCGAGCAGCAACCTGCCATGCTCGGACTGATGGAGGCATCCATCCCGGCGATCGACGACTGGTTGCCCGCAATCGTCGACCGTGAGCTACCGGGCACGGTGTGGGTGTCGTCGTCACCATCCGCGCCCCCGCGCAGCGACGTACTGCCGATCGCAGTGGGTTCGGGTGTGGCGCACTACTTCGGTGTCGGGGGCTACCGCCGTCCCCTCGGCGACGTGCGTGCCGCCGGCGTGCGCTTCGCCGCCGAATGCCTCGCGTTCTCGATTCCGCCTTCCGACATGGCGATCGAGGCCGAGTTCGGCAGTGTGAATGTCGCGGGTCACCATCCACGATGGAAGGCGGCTGTGCCGCGCGACAACGGGGCGTCGTGGGACTTCGAGGACGTGCGAGACCACTATGTGCGCACGATCTTCGGGGTCGACCCCGCCGAGGTGCGGTGGGTGGATCCCACGCGATATCTCGCGCTCGGACGGGCAGCGATCTGCGAAGCGTTCACCGAGGTACTGCAGTACTGGCGACGATCCGGATCAGGATGTCGCGGTGCCCTGATCCTCTCCGCCCGCGACCTGCAGCGGGGTGCCGGGTGGGGCGTGCTCGACGCCGACGGGAACCCGAAGGCGCCGTGGTGGGTCCTGGCACGGGTGTTCGCCCCCGTCACCGTGCTCCTCACCGACGACGGGCTCGACGGCCTGCGCGTGGACGCGATCAACGACACCGCCGAGATCCTCGACGTCACGCTGCAGTTACAGGCCCATACGCCCTCCGGTGCGGTACCGGTGGACGTGTCGGTGCCGCTGCGTCTCGAACCGCACGAGACCCGGGTGTTCTCGTGGGCCGCGGTGACGGGCGGTTTCACCGATGTCAATTTTGCGTATCGATTCGGGCCGCGCACTTTCGACACGGCGACCGCCCGACTGGTCGGCCACACCGGTGCAGTGTTGGCGGAGTCGGTGTATCTCGTGGGTGGTCCGGCACGTCCCGTCGAGCGCGGGATCGGTCTCGCGGCGACCGCTCGACCCGTCCCGGACGGGTGGAGTGTGGAGGTGCGGACCGAGGGTGCGGCACAGTACGTGCATCTCGACATCACCGGCGGTGACCTGCAGGATTCCTGGTTCCACCTGCCGCCCGGAGGTACTCGCACGATCGCCGTGCGGGCCTGCGTTCCGGCCGCGACGTTGAGCGGCTGGGTGGGGGCATCGAACTCGGCCACGAGTGTGCCGATCCGGGTGCTTCCGACCTCCGAGGGCAACGAGGTCGACGGGTAACCTCCCGGGGCTGCAGGCGGGGGCGGTGTGCGGCGCGCCGAAATCGACAGGTGCATATCGGGCATCGACGGGGTATATGTATCTCCCAAGGGGTCGCTCACCCGATTTGCACCTTCTGCACGGTGCCGGTGGCCACCTCTCCCCGCCTTCCGAGAGGAGATCGACATGGCGATCCGCTCCACGTCACAGATGGGTGCTTCGCGCACCGCTTCGTCCACTCGCCGTCCTGTCCGGGTCGAGCAGGACGGACCGTCCTTCACCGAGGTCATCCACTCGCAGCTGTTCTCGAACTACCAGGTGCCTCGCGGCGAGGTGCAGCGCAGCGCCTGATCGGGACCACCTCAGGCGCGGCATCGTGCCTGCCGGGGTGCCCCCGCGCGGCGTTTAGGACACCAGCGCATGCGGCACACTGTCGGCATGAGTGAAGCCACGACGAGTCAGAGCACCCGCATCGTTCTCGCATCGCGCCCGGAGGGGGCGCCCACCGCCGACAACTTCCGTCTCGAGACAGTGGATCTGCCTGAGGTCGGCGACGGCCAGATCCTCCTGCGCGTCGTCTACCTGTCCCTCGACCCGTACATGCGCGGTCGGATGAGCACAGCGAAGTCGTATGCCGCGCACGTCGAACTCGGGGACGTGATGGTCGCCGGAACGGTGGGCCAGGTCGTCGAATCGCGGTACGACGGCCTCGAGCCGGGCGACTACGTGCTGGCCGGAGCCGGCTGGCAGTCGCACGCCGTCCTCGACGGCTCCACCGTTCGTAAGCTCGATCCGCAGGCCGCACCGATCTCCACCGCTGTGGGAGTCCTCGGAATGCCCGGCTTCACAGCCTATTCCGGGCTCCTGAAGATCGGGCAGCCGAAGAAGGGTGAGACCGTCGTCGTCGCTGCCGCCACCGGGCCCGTGGGATCGGCGGTGGGGCAGATCGCGAAGCTGAAGGGCGCCCGCGCGGTCGGTATCGCCGGCGGCCCGGAGAAGTGCCGCGCACTGATCGACGAGTTCGGTTTCGACGCGGCGTTCGACCACCGCGACCCGAACTTCGCCGACAAGCTGGCGGAGGCGGTGCCCGACGGTATCGACGTGTACTTCGAGAACGTCGGCGGCCCCGTCCAGGAAGCGGTGTGGCCGCTGCTCAACACCTATGCGCGAATCCCGGTGTGCGGTCTGGTCGCGCAGTACAACGGTGCTGACCTCAACCGCAAGGACCGTCTTCCGGGACTGTTCAACTCGATCCTCACCAAGAGCCTCACGATCCGCGGCTTCATCCAGAGCGAGTTCGTGAAGGAGATGTACGGCGACTTCCTGCGTGAAGCCTCGGCATGGGTCCGCGACGGAAAGCTCCAGTATCGCGAGGACATCGTCGACGGACTCGAGAACGCCCCGGAGGCGTTCATCGGCATGCTCGAAGGAAAGAACTTCGGGAAGATGCTCGTGCGGGTCGCGCCGGAGTAACGGGCACCAGGTCCGCCCTCCGGCGCCGGCCGCGTCAGCGTCGGGGGGTTCCGGTGGACCACAGGGCCCACAGGACGAGCACGGGCTGGAAGAACAAGCGGATCAGGCGCTTACGGTCGGTGTCGAGACCGAAGGCGCTGCGCTTGCCGAGATACTGGGCGATGTTGCCCGGGAAGACGGCGGCGAAGAACAGTGCGGCCAGGCGGCCGACACGGACGCGGTCGCGGTTCGCCACGGCGAGTCCGGCGCCGAGCATGATCTCGACACCGCCGGACGCCATGACCACGCCGTCCTTGTCCATCGGCACCCAGTCGGGCACCTGGGCCTGGAAGTCCTTGCGGGCCCAGAAGAGATGGCTCAGTCCGGCGAAGACGAGTGAGGCGGCCAGCAGATAACGCGCGAGGGTCCGGGCTCGTGTCGTGGGCGGAGCAGGGGCTTCGGTCGGGGGAGTTATCTGAACTTCGCTCATGATCACGAGCGTACGGACTGTACGGTGCTCGCGACGGGGATCGCGTCGCGAGCACCGTAGGTCACGTCAGGCGATGCGTTCGAATACAGCGGCGAGCCCCTGGCCGCCGCCGATGCACATCGTCTCGAGTCCGTAGCGACCCTCACGACGATCGAGTTCGCGCAGCAGGGTGGCGAGGATGCGTCCGCCGGTCGCGCCCACCGGATGTCCGAGGGAGATGCCGGAGCCGTTGGGATTCAGGCGCGAGTCGTCGGCCTCGATGCCCCACGAGCGGGTGACGGCCAGGGCCTGTGCGGCGAACGCCTCGTTGAGTTCGATGACGTCCATGTCGGCGAGCGTCAGTCCGAGGCGGCCGAGCGCCTTCTCGCTGGCGGGCACCGGGCCGATGCCCATGGTGCGCGGCGGCACACCGGCCACCGCCCAGCTTGCGAGGCGGGCCAGCGGACGCAGACCCAGCGCGGCGGCCTTCTCTGTGGTGGTGACGATCGCGAGGGCGGCACCGTCGTTCTGGCCGCTGGCGTTGCCGGCGGTGACGGTGGACTCGGGGTCGATCTTGCCGCGGATCGGGCGCAGCTTGGCGAGGGTCTCCATCGAGGTGTCGGCGCGGGGGTGCTCGTCGGTGTCGACGACGAGCGGATCGCCCTTGCGCTGCGGCACGCTCACGGACACGATCTCCTGCGCGAACACACCGTTCTTCTGCGCGGCGACGGCCCGCTGGTGCGACTGCACGGCCAGGGCGTCCTGGTCCTCACGGCTGATGGAGAACTCGGCGCGCAGGTTCTCGGCGGTCTCGATCATGCCGCCGGGCACGGGGAAGTCGCGTCCGCCGGCGGTGACGCGGGCACGGGCCAGGCGATCGGACAGAGCGACGGCTTCGCCCTTGACGCCCCAGCGCATGCCGGTGGCGTAGAACTCGGCCTGGCTCATCGATTCGGCGCCGCCGGCGAGGATCAGGTCGCTCGCGCCGGTCTGCACCTGCATGACGGCCTGCACGATCGCCTGCAGACCCGAGCCGCAGCGACGGTCGACCTGCAGGCCCGGAACGTTCACCCCGAGGCCGGCGTTGAGGGCGGCGACGCGGCCGAGGGCGGGGGCCTCACCGTTGGGGGAGGCCTGGCCGAGGAAGACGTCGTCGATGTCGGAACCGGTGATACCGGTGCGGGCGACGAGTTCGCGGATGACGGTGGCCGCGAGATCCTCGGGGGCGATGTCCTTCAGGACGCCGCCGAACCTACCTACCGGGGTGCGCAGGGGTTCGCAGATCACTACGTCGGTCATGATGTACCTCGATCGGGGTTGTTCACTGGTGGGTCTGGGTGCGGGCGAGATCGGTGGAGATCGCTCCGGCGGTGGCGAGCAACGCCGGGACGAGCTCGTCGTGCACGGTCTCCATCCGGTAGCGGGCCGCGTGGGTCGACAGGTTCACCGACGCCACAACGGTTCCCGACGCATCGCGGATGGGCGCGGCGAGCGAGCGCAGGCCCTCCTCGAGTTCCTGGTCGACGATGCAGTATCCGTTGCGTCGTACCGTGGCGATCTCGGCGCGCAATTCCTCGGCGGTGGTGACGGTGTTGCCGGTGATGGGAGCGAATTCGGCGCGCGCGAGGTAGGCGTCGAGTTCGTCGTCGTTCAAACCGGCGAGCAGTACCCGTCCCATGGAGGTCGCGTAGGCGGGGAAACGGGTGCCGAGGGTGATGGTGACGGTCATGATGCGGCTGACGGGAACTCGTGCGACGTAGACGACGTCGGTGCCGTCGAGCACCGACACCGAGGTCGATTCCTTGACTTTCTCGGCGAGCGCCTCGAGATGGGGTCGCGCGACCTCCGGCAGCGTCAGTGCCGACAGGTAGCTGTAGCCGAGTTCGAGCACCCGTGGGGTGAGCCAGAACTGGGATCCGTCGGTGCGGACGTAACCGAGTTCGATGAGAGTCAACAGGAATCGGCGCGCAGTAGCGCGGGTGAGTCCGGTCGCGCGGGCGACGTCGGAGAGCGACTGCCGCTGGGCGTGCGCACCGAAGGCCTTGATGACCGACAGGCCACGTGCCAGCGACTGTACGTAATCGGGCGACGCCCCGGGGTTCTCGCGAACGACCTCGGGGGCGGTGACGTCGGGAGTGCTCACGAGCCCGCACCTCCCTCGGTGTCGGCGAGTGCCTGCTTGCCGAGCGCGAATGCCCGGTTGCTGTTGGGGACACCCGCGTAGACTGCGGTGTGCAGAAAGACCTCGACGAGGTCGTCGGGATCGATCCCGGCGCGCAGGGCTGCACGGATGTGCATGTCGAGTTCGTGCTCGTTGCCGACCGCGGTGAGGATCGCGAGGGTCAACAGCCGGCGGGTGCGGTGGTCCAGACCCGGACGCGCCCAGATGTCTCCCCACGCGGTGCGGGTGATGAAATCCTGGAAGGGCCGGGTGAATTCGGTGGCCGACTCGATGGACCGGTCGACGTGTGCGTCACCGAGGACGGATCGGCGCACCCGCAGACCCTCCTCGAACGCCGCGGTGCGGTGTGCGGCGGACGGCGTGACGCGCGACGAGATGTGCTCGCGGATCAGCTTCGTGACCCGTCCTGCCTGCTCCACGTTGGCGAGGTGTGCGCCGGGGGAGAGGACGTGGAAGGTGGAGTCGGCGATTCCGTCGGCCAGTTGCTGCATCGTCGATGGCGGGGTGGCGGGGTCCTGCTCACCGGCGATCACCAGGGTGGGCGCGACGATCCGGGCGAGGTCGGGACGGCCGTCCCAGGTCGCCAGTGCCTCGCAACACGCGGCGTAGCCCTCGTCGGTGGTGCCCTTCACCATCTCGACGTGGCGGGCGACGAGCTCCGGATCGTGTTCGGCCAGTTCGGGAGTGAACCACCGCGAGACGATCGAATCGGCGATCGAGGCCAGGCCGTCGTTGCGGACCGATGCCGCCCGGTCGTACCAGGGCTGGGCGGGCTGGAAGGCCGGCGAGGTGCACAGCAGCGTCAGCGTGCGCACGCGCTCGGGGTGATGCGCCGCGAGCCACTGCCCGACGGCACCGCCGAGCGACAGGCCGACGTAGTGCACGGCGCCGAGTTCGAGCGAGTCGAGCAGGGCGACGACGTCACCGGCGAGTTCCTCGATCGTGTAGGGACCGGACGGCGCCGGCGATGCGCCGTGCCCGCGATGGTCGGCCGCGACGACGTTCCAGTCGGTCGCCAGGGCGTGGATCTGCGGTCCCCACATCGACAGGTCCGAACCCAGCGAACCGAGGAACAGGACGGTCGGCTTCGTGGGGTCGCCGTACTGTTCGTAGTTGAGCGTGACGGTCATCGGGCATCTCCTGTGGTTCGGTTCGTGCTGTCGTGACGGGCGAGAACGCGATCGACGATGTCTGCGGCATGGCCGAGATAGCGCGTGGGATCGAGAAGTTCGCGCACGTCCTGCGGGTCGAGGTGTGCGGTGATGGCGGGATCCTCGTCGAGCGACCTACCGGCGACCGCCGCATCGGTGACGATCGAGCGGGCGTCGTCGGTGTGTTCGGCGAGTGCGGCCGTGACCTTCTCGGCGAGGATCGCCCCTCCGGTGAGCGCGAGATTGCGGTCGAGCGCGTCGGTGTGGACGTGCAGACCGTTCAGGCTCGTCGAGAGTTGGTGCGCGGCACCGCCGGTGAGGCGCAGGATGTCGGCGAGGGTCTCCCATTCGGCGTGCCAGGCGCCGGCGGCCCGCTGGAACTCGTGGTCGGTCGACGACAGGATCGTCGAGACGAGACCGGGAACGCGCCGGGCAGCGGCGCGCGCGGTGATCGCCGCGACGGGATTGCGCTTGTGCGGCATGGCCGACGAACCGCCGGGCGCATCCTCGCTCACCTCACCGAACTCGGTGCTCGCCATGAGTACGACGTCGGTGGCGGGTTTCGCGACCGCGCCCGCGGCGACACCGAGTGTGCCCGCGAGGGTCGTGACGGGGGTGCGGGCGGTGTGCCACGGCGCGACGGGACGCGCGAGCCCGAGCAGGTCGGCGACCGCGTCGGCGAACGCGAAACCGTCGGGATGGACGGCGGCGAGCGTGCCGGCGGCTCCGCCGTACTGGGCGGGTAGGGCGGACAACACGCGGTCGAGTGCGCCGGCGGCGTCGTCGAGGGACAGGAGCCAGCCGGCGGCGAGCGCGCCGAAGGTGGTCGGCAGTGCCTGCTGGCCGAGCGTGCGCGCGACCATCGGTGTCTCGCGATGGGTGGCAGCGAGGCGGGCTGCGCCGTCGGCTGCGGAGCGCAGGTTCGCCAGGGCGATCCCTCCTGCGCGGCGGGCGAGCAGCATCAGCGCGGTGTCGAGCACGTCCTGGCTGGTCGCGCCGACGTGCACGGCGCGCGCAGGGGCGTCGGCGCGCTCGCGTAGCAGGGAGACCAGGGGGATGACGGCGTTGCCCCCCGCCGCGGACCGTCGACCGAGGTCGGCGGGATCGAGTTCCTCGGCGAGCGAGGCCGCGGCTGTCGCGACGGCGTCGGCGTGGGTGTTCTTGACACGGCCGAGTGAGGCGGCCGCGCGGGTCAGCGCGACCTCCACGTCGAGCAGGGCACCGATCCACGCGCGATCCGACAGGGCGACGCCGAGTTCGTCCGCGCCGAAGACGGGATCGAACAGCGGACCCCGATATCCGGGGTCGGGGGATGGGGGGGACACGGACCTCCGATCCGAAACGTTCGCTATGTGGACGGATGGACGCTATGCGAACAGGCTAGTGCGGCCGTTCTGCGTGCGCAACGATCCTACGCGGATTTGTTCGCATTGCGGACGGGAGTTCACATGACGTACACCTGAGGGTATCGTGGCACACATGGACAAAGTCGTTGCCTCCGCCGCCGAGGCCGTAGCCGACATCCCCGACGGCGTCACGATCGCTGTCGGAGGGTTCGGTCTGGTCGGCATCCCCGAGATCCTCATCAACGCGTTGCTCGATCAAGGCGCCACCGACCTCGAGACCGTCAGCAACAACTGCGGTACCGACGGCTTCGGGCTCGGCCTGCTGCTCGAGAAGGGCCGCATCCGCCGCACCATCTCGTCGTACGTCGGCTCCAACAAGGAGTTCGCGCGCCAGTACCTCGCCGGTGAACTCGAAGTCGAACTCACTCCGCAGGGCACGCTCGCCGAGCGCCTGCGCGCCGGTGGTGCGGGCATCCCCGCCTTCTTCACCCCGGCAGGTGTCGGCACGGCCGTCGAGGAAGGCGGACTCCCGCTGCGCTACGACGGTCACGGCGGCATCGCCCTCGCGTCGCAGCCGAAAGAGACCCGGGAGTTCGACGGCGAAACCTACGTGCTCGAACGCGGCATCGTCGCCGATTACGCGCTCGTGCACGCCTGGAAGGGCGACCGCCACGGCAACCTCGTCTACCGAGCAAGCGCCCGCAACTTCAACCCGCCGGCCGCCGCCTCGGGTCGCATCACGATCGCGCAGGTCGAGCACCTCGTCGAACCCGGCGAACTCGACCCCAACGAAATCCACACGCCCGGCATCCACGTGCAGCGTGTCGTACACGTCGGCCCCGTCGAGGTCGGCATCGAGAACCGGACGGTGCGCTCATGACACAGGCAACGAAGAAGGGGCTGACCCGCGAGGAAATGGCGGCACGCGTCGCCAAGGAACTCGAGGACGGCCAATACGTCAACCTCGGAATCGGCATGCCCACCCTCGTGCCGAACTACCTCGAATCCGGCGTCGAGGTCATCCTGCACTCGGAGAACGGTGTGCTCGGCGTCGGCCCGTACCCGACCGAGGACGAACTCGACCCCGAGCTCATCAACGCCGGCAAGGAGACGATCACCGCGATCCCCGGCGCGTCGTACTTCGACTCGGCGCAGTCGTTCGGCATGATCCGCGGCGGCCAGATCGACGTCGCCGTCCTCGGCGCGATGCAGGTCTCCGCCAAGGGCGACATCGCCAACTGGATGGTGCCCGGTGCGATGGTCAAGGGCATGGGCGGTGCGATGGACCTCGTCCACGGCGCCAAGCGCGTCATCGTGATGATGGATCACGTCACCAAGAAGGGCGACCCGAAGATCCTCGAGGAGTGCGTCCTGCCGCTCACCGGTCGTGGATGCGTGCAGCGCATCATCACCGACCTCGCGGTCATCGACGTTACCGACGAGGGACTGAAGCTCGTCGAGACGGCACCCGGCGTGACCACCGAGGACGTCGTCGCTGCGACGGCGGCGAAGCTGATCGTCTGATCGGACGACGACGGGGCCGGGCGCGAGAAGATCTCACGCCCGGCCCTCTCGTCTCTCAGTCGTAGTCGTCGTTGTCTGCCGTGAGCTCCGGGGCGTCGGGTTCCGGTTCCTCTCCACCCACCTCCGGGATCAGTTCGTAGCGGTGCCCGAACGACTCGGCCAGCGCCTGCAGGATCGCCACCACCGGCACGGACACCAGAGCCCCCACCGGGCCGAACAGGGTGGCGCCGACGATCACCGAACCGAACGCCACCGCCGGGTGGATCGACACCGTGCGGGCCGTGATGCGCGGGTGCAGCACATAGTTCTCGATCTGCTGGTAGACCGTGCCGAAGGCAATCACCCACACGCCGTCGAGCGGTTGCTGCACCGCGGCGATGAGCGCGGGGAGCCCGATCGCGAGATAGGTGCCGAGGGTGGGGATGAACTGCGAGACCACCCCGGTCCAGATCGCGAGGGGCAGCCAGTACGGAACCCCGATGATGAGGAAGAAGATTCCGGTGAAGATCGACGCCGCGGCGGCGAGGATCAACCGGGAGACGACATAGCCGCCGGCCTTCTCCACCGAGGTCTCCCACACGTTCGCGATCAGCTGCTGCTGCCGGGCCGGGAACCAGCTCGCGATCGTCCGGCGCATCTTCGGCCCCTCGGCCGACATGTAGAAGACGAACAGCAGCATCGTCAGGATCTGGAACAGGGCACCGACCAGAGTGCTGAGGACGCCGAGGACACCGGGCGTGAACCGTTGCGCTAGATCGCGAACCGTATCGGGCGTGATCTTGAACAGTTCGTCCCCGGTCTTGAAGTTGGTGTCGAAGGTGCGGTTCGCCCAATCGGTGATGCGTGTGAGCGCATCCGGAAGTGTGGTGAGCAACTGGGCGATCTGGTCGAACAGGAGCGTGCCGAACACCGCGAAGAACCCGATGGTGAGTGCGATCAGGGAGAACAGCACGAGGCCGGTGCCGGCACCGCGACGCATCCCGAACCGTTCGAGGCGGTCGACGATCGGTTCGATGGTGATGCTGAACAACCACGCCAGGAACAGCAGGCCGAGGAAACCCTTCAGATTGTGGAAGAGCCAGCCCGACATCTGATAGAAGGCGACGGCCAGCAGAACACCGACGATCGTGGGCCGGAGCCAGCGGGGAGTTCGTGGTCGATCGGCGACGATTGCGCGCTTGGCCATCACACCCTCCCGCTCTGCAGAGACTCTGCCGCGAAATCTACTCGGTGAGCGCGGCCGGGGGAGCCGTACCGAGGCCGAGGAGCATTCACAAAAGAACCGGCCCGGACTCGTGTGAGTCCGGGCCGGTCGGTGGTAGCGGGGACAGGATTCGAACCTGCGACCTCTGGGTTATGAGCCCAGCGAGCTACCGAGCTGCTCCACCCCGCGTTGCATGTCCAACCATACACGACTTCCGAGGGTGCTCCGACCACCCCTCGTCCGGGCCGCCGAATCGAGGGGGAGGTTGTGTGCGACTTCCGCGGTTCCGACGCACACAACCTCCCCTGGCTTCGCCTCCCGACAGCCGCGGTCGTCGTCAGAACAACGGCCCGCCCCCGAAGATGTCCCGGTGTGAATCGGGTTGGTTGCCTTCGGCGTCCACGATGCCGTAGTCGAGTGCGGTTTCGGCGGTGATGAGGGTGCGACCGCTGCGCGCGTTCACCTCGGGATCGGCCGCGAGCGCGACGATCACCCGTCCGATGAACTCCGGTGTCTCGGCGTTGGCCAGCGAGAAGCCCTCGAAGTTGTCGATGCCGCGGGCGAGCATGGCCTCGTTCTTCACCAGCCCCGGCCACAGCGACAGGGTGGTCACCCCGGTGCCGCGGAGTTCGACGGCCATATCGGCGGCCATCTTGTCCAGGCCCGCCTTCGACATGCCGTACAGCACCGAATGCAGGTAGCCGCGGGTGCCGAACGACGAGATGTTGACGATCATCCCGCTGTTGCGCGGCACCATCAGCTGCGCGGCTTCGACGGAGGCGACGTAGTGCGCGCGGAGACCGACGCCGATCAAGCTGTCCCAGTCGCTGATCGGGCGCTTCCAGAACGGTTCCGAGAATCCCGCGAATCCCGGCGGTGACGCCCACACGTTGTTGACGAGCAGGTCGAGCCGGGAATCCTGCTCGTCGGCGATCCGGCGGAAGAGTTCGTGGATCTGCGCGTCGTCGCGGTGGTCGCACTGCACGGCGATGCCGTGCCCCCCGCATTCGGTGACCTCCGCCGCGGTGCGGTCGAGTGGTCCGTCGACACCGACCCGGCCGCGGGCGGTGACATAGACGGTCCAGCCGTCGGAGCCGAGCGCGCACGCGATGCCCTTGCCGACGCTGCGACTCGCGCCGGTGACCAGCGCGACCTTTGTTTCTGTCATCACTGCACCACTTCCACGTCGTCGATGAGAGCCCGCTGGATCGACCACAGCACCTTCACGTGGCAGCGGGAGATCTTCCATTCGCCGTTCTCGACCACGTAGTCGTCGTCGTAGTCGAGCGCGGTGACCCGTTCGGTGCGCGCACGCAGATCCACCTGCCGAAATCGCAGCGTCCAGGCGCCGGTCGCGGTGTCGGACCCGGTCAGGTGGATGCTCGGATGCATGCCGTGATGCATGTCGAGCACGACGTAGCGGTCGTCGACCCGTTCCAGAGCGATCCGGGAGTAGATGTCGACCAGGGCGTCGGCATCGTCGAAGCTGCCCAGCGCCGGTCCGTAGTAGATGTCGGCGCCGTGCGCGACGAAGCACCTGCGCATCGCCTCCGGGTCCTTGGCGTCGCACGCCCGGAAGTAGCGATGCTTGAGCATCCGGATCTCTTCGAGGGCTTCGAGTCGGGCCAACCGTTGTTCGACGGTGTCCATCGGGTGCCTTCCGGTCGGGGACGAACGGTGTCCCGGACCCTAGCCCGCTACCGCGAGACCGGCGGTGAGATGTTCCCACTCACCGGGTGGGCGCACGCGTCTCAGCCCTTCAGCTTCCATTCCGCGAGATCGACTGCGGTAGAGATCGCTTCGAGCAGCACGGCCATACGTTCGGCCGGACCCGGTGCGGCGAGAACCGCGTACCGGTCCGCTTCGCCCATCGGTACGTACCGGGCGAGCGCGAACAGTCGCGCCCCGGGATCCTCCGGTAGTTCGGTGGTGGCGGGAGGCAACGGAGCACGGCCACCCGTGAGGCGGTCGAGCGCCCCGTACAACCGGCCCATCGGTCCGGTGATCGCGGCGAAATCCACCGGCCCCGAATCGGTGTCGGGCCAGGGCTCCACCTCGGCGATGGGGTAGGGATCGTCGGGCAACCATCGGGTGACGCGAATGCGTTCCTCCGCAATGCATTCGAGTTCGCGGCGGCCTGCACCGACCTCGGCGTCGACCATGATCCGCGCGACGGTGCCGACGTCGTGTCGCTGCTCGCCTCCGCCCACTTCGTGTCCCCGGGCGATGAGGACGACTCCGAAGCGGGGGCCGTCCGGCGATGCCGTGCAGTCCTGGACGAGTTGCTGGTATCTCGGCTCGAAGATGCGCAACGGCAGGTCGGACCCGGGAAGCAGTGCGGTGCCGAGCGGGAACATGGGCAGTGTCGGCATCAGGGCATCCTCAGGCGCGGGGTCGGGGGAGCGGGGATCGGTTCGTCGCGAGCGATCTCGGTGAGCAGATGATCGGCCCAACTCGCCAGGCCGTCGATGTCGAGCCGGTACGGCGGTTCGTCCTCGTAGTGCCGCACCCGTGCCTGTCCCTGCTTCAACAGTGACTCCGCGCCGGTGGGGTTGCCCCGGAGCAGGTGGGTCAGCCCCACGGCGAGCTGGGCGAGGCCCTGCCACAGGGGACGTTCCTCGGGTGGCGCCTTCTTCCACATCGCCTCGAAGACCTCGTGGGCATGGAACGGAAAACCGTGGTCGAGGAGACGCTGACCTTCGGCGATGGTCTCCTCGACATCCAGATCGAGGTCTTCGGGAACACGTTCGACGCCTTCTTCGCCCGGCGGCAACGGACGCCCCAGGGCGTCGCGCGGACGCGCGTTCTGCGGCCTGCCGTCGGGTGTGCGGTCCCGGTCCGTCATGTCGCCAGCCTAGACGAACGGCCGCTTCGGGAAGGGATCACTGGCGTCGCAGAACGCCGCTCCGACCCTCGTGCGAGGGCCTGCGCATCCGGGACAGTTGCGCCGACAGTTCCCGGACGAAAGCGTCGACGGTGCCCGGTGCGACGCGGAGGTCGGGACCGGGGACGAAGAGATACCGGCCGTCGCCCACGACGTCGAACCAGCCGATGTCGGCGACGGGCGTGTACCCCGGATTCGAGTACCGCAGGACGCGGATACTGCCGGTGGCCGTGCGCTCGCGACGCAGCAACCGGCGCAACGACTCTGCGTGCGTACCACCCGCAGGGCGCCGGACCGCGCCGAACTCGGAGGGCTCGAGCACGTCGCGGCTCGAGGCGGTGCGTGCGTGTTCGCGGCCCGCTGCCACGACCGGAAGGTGCCCGAGGATCGCACCCGCGAGGTCGGTGGTCGTGGTGATGCGGATGTCGCCTGCGGCAGGCGCCTGACGGGCGAGGACGGCCTGCTCGCCGGTCGCGGCGGCACGGACGAAGACCTCGTAGGCCGGGTCGGTGGAGCGGCCGTAGACCTCCACCGCGACCTCCCCGATCAGCAGGATCCGCATCGCGTCGTCGAGGGCAGGGTCGGGTGTCTCGTGCAGCCACGTGCGGGCGGCCTGGAGGTTCGCGGCGTGCTCGTCCTCCCATATCGCTGAGGTGCGATAACGCAGTGGGAAGGGGAACTCGTCGCCGCCCGCGGCGGTCCACGCCGCCAGGAATCGGTCGGGTGTGAGATGCCGGTCCATAGCGTTCAGGCCCCCAGAACCGGCGGGGCGGTGTCGGGCAGCGACCCGATCAGTTCGTTCCCGTTCTCACCGGTGACGAGATAACCGGCCGCGCGTTTGTCCTGCTCGTCGCCGCGGGACGAGGCCGGCGGGATCATTCCCGGCATCATGCCGAACGGACGGGCGCCGGCACCCCGCGCTGCGGCGGCACCGGGCCCACCGGCNCCCGCCGCGGGCGATGCGCCCGCAGAGCCGACCCCCCCGGCGCCCGGTAGGCCACCGCCGACACCTCCGCCCGACCCGGAGGGTGGCGAACCGTACGACTGACCGGTCGGGCTCGCGGAGTTGCCGCCCGCGGCCGGGGAGGTGGATGCAGGAGTGGTCGCTGCGGACTCGTTCGAACCCACGCCACCTGCCGAATCGGTACCTTCCGCCCGGCCGTCCGTGCCTTCACCGGACGACGGTGCGTCCGTACGGTTCTCCGCTTCCGTGGCGGGCTGCCCACCCGGACGTTCTCCGTCCCCGCCCGGGATTCCCGTCGGGTCGCCGGCGGTCCGGGCGCCGCCGACACCTGGTGTGCTGTAACCCTGGGGAACGAATGCTTCCGTGGCGCGACTCGTCGTGGCGGCATACGGGGAGGGCAGGACCGGAACCGCCGTGCCGGAATCGCGGTAGTACGGCTTGTAGAGGGCTTCCATCACCCGCACGGCCTGGGCGCGAACGGCTTCCTCCTGGCGGGCGGCAGCAGCACCTGCGACGGGATCGAGCGCGTACAGCACCGACGACGTAATCACCGTGGGTGGAGGCACGGACGCTCGCACCCGTTCGCCGACGTCGGCGGCAATACGGAGTTTCTCGGACGTCGCGCGTGCGGCATCGGACAACTGTTGTGCGGATTCGCCGAATCGCACCGTCGCGCCCATCGCGGCGTCGGCCGCCGGACCCTCCCAGTGTTGGCCGATGAGCTTGCGGATCATCAGCGTTCCCCACGCGACGGTGAGGCTGAAACCCTTTCCGAGTTCGGCCCATTCGGTGGCCAGGGTGGTCATCGCGACGGGATTGATGCTCTGGGCGAGCCGGTGGATGTCGGCATGCTCCATGCCGTGGAAGTTCTCGAATGCTGCGATGTATTCGGGATCGACTCCCGCGTCGATACGCGCGGCCAGCGCGTCGTAATTGGACTGCCGGCGGGCGACAGAGTCGGGGGCTGGGGCGTCGACCCCGAGCGACACCAGTAGTCGGTCGACGACGTTGTCATTCGTGGACATGGACGACAGCTCCCCCTCGATGCTCTCGCGTCTCGAGGAGTCGACGGCGGCGCGATATCCCCCTGCCCACGTAGATCCCCCCGATCCGATGGTGGCGACGATGCTAACGCACGGCACCGACCAGACGCAGGGCAAGATCGGCATACAGGTCGCTGATCGTCGCGGCGTCGTCGTAGCGGCCCGAGGGATACCAACGGCACACGTCGACGCAGAGCGACATCAGGGCGAGAGTGACACCTTCGGCATCCGGGAGGGTGAACTCGCCCGAGACGTGGCCGTCGTCCACGACACCCCGCACGACCTGCGTGGTCTGCCGTCGTAGTCCGACGATCGTGCGGTAGTGCTCGCGGTCGAGCGCGGCCAGCTCGTACTGGATGACCCGGCTCCATCGGTGGTTCTCCGCCTGCCAGGCGGCGAAGCGGCCGATGACGGAGGCGAGCCGAACGGACGGCTCGGCATCGGGGCGGTCAGCGTTCTCGACGACCTGCAGGGCGAGGGCGTGTCCCTCGTAGGCGATGGCGAAGAGTAGCTCCTCCTTGGACGCGTAGTGCGGATACATCGCGGCGGGACTCATGCCGAGTCGCGCCGCGATCCGGCGCGTCGTGGTGCCGCCGTAGCCGTGCTCCGCGAACTCGTCTATCGCGGCCGTGCGGATGCGAGCCGCGGCCTTGGATCCGCCGACGACGTCGTCCCATGCATCACTCACGAGAGCGCTTCCGTTCTATCCGGTTGGTGTTGACAAGCCCGCTACGGCATCGCACGATAAGCGAGCGCTTAGAAATAAGCCAGTGCTTATCGACTTGGTAACGGTGGGTGCGACGCGGGGTCCTCTCCGCGCTGCAACGCCCGCGGCAACATAGGATCCGCCGAAGAGAAGAATAGGAACTGGCTCTGAAAGGCAGTGCTGTCCAATCAAATTGGATACAGGCTGTTTGGTGGATGAGAAGGCGGTCGGCTATACAGTTCCTGTAGGCCCCGTCACAGCGAGGAGATGACGTATGTCCGTGCTCGACCGCTTCCGTCTCGACGGCCGCGTTGCCATCGTCACCGGTGCCTCTTCGGGCCTCGGTGTCGCATTCACCCGAGGGCTGGCCGAGGCAGGGGCCGACGTCGTGCTCGCCGCACGCCGCCTCGACCGTCTCGAGGAGACCGCCGCGCTGGTCCGGGAGGCCGGACGGCAGGCCGTCACGGTCGAGACCGACATCGCCGATCCCGAACAGGCGCAGCGCATGGTCGATCATGCGGTCGAGCAACTCGGCCGGGTGGACATCCTCATCAACAATGCCGGTATCGGCACCGCCGTGCCCGCCACCAAGGAGACCCCCGAGCAGTTCCGGCAGGTCATCGACATCAACCTGAACGGATCCTATTGGGCGGCACAGGCCGTCGGCCGTGTGATGCAGCCCGGTAGCTCGATCGTCAACATCTCGTCGGTTCTCGGTCTCACCACGGCAGGCCTGCCGCAGGCCGCGTACTCGGCCAGCAAGGCGGGCGTCATCGGCCTCACGCGCGACCTCGCGCAGCAGTGGGGAGCACGCAAGGGAATCCGCGTCAACGCCATCGCACCCGGCTTCTTCCGGACGGAGATGACGGACGAATACCAGCCCGGATACCTCGACTCGATGAAGCAGCGAATCATCCTCGGCCGGACCGGCGATTCCGAGGAGATCGCGGCCACCGCAGTCTGGCTGGCATCCGACGCCGCCGCCTACGTCACCGGTCAGACCATCGCCGTGGACGGCGGACTCACCATCACCTGACGGCACCACCCATCCCCCAACGGAGGAACGCTATGAGCACACAGCCCCGCACTGCCATCGTCACCGGAGCCGCACGCGGCATCGGCGCAGCCGTAGCGAAGCGGCTCGCCGGCGACGGCTACCGGGTCGCCGTCCTCGACCTCGACGAATCCGCCTGCAAGGACACCGTTTCGGCTATCGAGTCCGCCGGTGGCAAGGCACTCGCCGTGGGCGCCGACGTCTCCGACGAGAAGTCCGTCGCCGCTGCCGTCGAGAAGGTCGCCACCGAACTCGGCGAACCCACCGTCCTGATCAACAACGCCGGCATCACGCGCGACAACCTGCTGTTCAAGATGACGGTCGAGGACTGGGACGCCGTCATGAACGTGCACCTGCGTGGCGCCTTCCTCATGACGCGTGCCGTCCAGAGCTACATGGTCGACGCCAAGTTCGGTCGCATCGTCAACCTCTCGAGCACCTCGGCCCTCGGCAACCGCGGCCAGGTCAACTACTCCGCTGCCAAGGCCGGCATGCAGGGCTTCACGAAGACCCTCGCGATCGAGCTGGGCAAGTTCGGTGTCACCGCCAACGCCATCGCGCCGGGCTTCATCGCCACCGAGATGACCGCCGCGACCGCCGAGCGTCTCGGCCTGTCGTTCGACGACTTCAAGTCGAACATCGCGGCCGACATCCCGGTCGGCCGTATCGGCGAGGTCGACGACATCGCCCACACCGCATCGTTCCTCGCGTCCGAGGGCGCGGGCTTCGTGTCCGGTCAGGTCATCTACGTGGCCGGTGGCCCGAAGGCCTGATCCCCTTCCATACATCCGTGCCGCCGCGTTCCATCCGGGACTGCGGCGCCGCGGTCTTTTCTGTTGCGGATCGAACGGAACGGCCCGACCGTGTCGGTCGCCTCGGTTAACCTCTCCGGCATGAGCGAGAAGGTCAAGGGGCCCCAGTCGTACTTTCCGTCGATCGAGCAGAAGTACGGACGCCCGATCGAGGAGTGGAAGAACATGATCCGCGCCTCGGATCTCGCCGAGCACATGGAGCTCGTGAACTGGCTGAAGCAGGAACACGGGATGGGCCACGGGCACGCGAATGCTCTCGTCGCCCACACTCTGAAGGAACAGAAGTCCGAGTGACGAGAGCGTCCGACTACGCCAGCCGCGGGGGTGCGGTGCGGTAGGTCGCAGGGGTGGCGCTGAGCCGGATCGGGTTGGCGATCTGACGAAGCGGAGCGTCCCGGTCGGGATCGTCGATCGACACCACCGGCGACAGACCGAGTCGTTCGGCGAGCGCGACCGCGTCGGCGATGTCGTTGAGCGGTCCGCATGGCACCCGGGCTGCGGTCAGAGCGTCGAACCACGCGTCGGCGGTGTCCGTCGACAGCAATTCGTCGAGGATCTTCGTCAGCTCCTCCCGGTTCGCGACGCGGGCGGTGTTCGTGGTGAACCGCTCGTCGGTGGCGAGTTCGGGTGCGCCGAGAACCGCGACCAGGGAAGCGAATTGACGGTCGTTGCCCACGGCGAGGACGAACGGCCGGTCTGCCGTGTGGAACACCTCGTAGGGCGCGATGCTCGGATGGCGATTGCCCATCGCCTTCGGCACCACTCCTGCCGCGACGTAGCCGGACGATTGGTTCGCCAGCGCCGACAACAGGGACGACAGCAGGTTCACCTCGACACGCTGGCCCTCGCCGGTGCGGTCGCGGTGCCGTAGCGCGGCGAGAATGCCGAGCGCAGCGTGCATTCCGGTGATGATGTCGACCACGGCGACACCGACCTTGGTGGGTGTCGCATGGTCGGGCCCGGTGATGCTCATCAGACCGCCGACGGCTTGGATGAGCAGGTCGTAACCGGGCAGGTCGTTGTGCCCGCCGAAGCCGGTGATCGAGGTGTAGACGATGCCGGGGTCGAGTTCCCGGACCTGCTCGTATCCGAGCCCGAGCCGAGTCATCGTGCCGGGCAGGAAGTTCTCGACGACGACATCGGCGCGGGCGACGAGATCGCGTGCCTGCTCGAGTCCTTCGTCGGTGGTCAGGTCGATGGCCACCGATTTCTTGTTGCGGTTGACGCCGAGGAAATAGGTCGACTCGTCGCCGGCCCAGGGTGGTCCCCAGTGCCGGGTGTCGTCCCCGAAGCCGGGTCGTTCGATCTTGACGACCTCTGCCCCGAGGTCGGCGAGCAGCATGGTGGCGTAGGGGCCGGCGAGCACGCGACCGAAGTCGGCGATCACCAGCCCTTCCAACGCTCCGCTCACCGGAAGGCTGCCTCACCGGTCAGAGCCTTGCCGATGGTCAGCTGATGGACCTCGGAGGTGCCCTCGTAGGTCAGCACCGATTCGAGGTTGTTGGCGTGACGAATGACGGGGTACTCGAGCGTGATTCCGTTGGCGCCGAGGATGGTCCGGCACTCGCGGGCGATGGCGATGGCCTCACGCACGTTGTTGAGCTTGCCGAGGCTGACCTGCTCCGGGGCGATCTCGCCGCGGTCCTTGATGCGACCGAGGTGGTAGGCGAGCAGGTGGCCCTTGCCGACCTCGAGCGCCATGTCGGCGATCTTGGCCTGGGTGAGCTGGTAGCCGGCGAGCGGCTTGTCGAACACTTCGCGGGACTGCGAGTACTCGACGGCGGTCTCGAGGCAGTCGCGGGCGGCACCGATGGCACCGAAGACGATGCCGAAGCGGGCCTCGCCGAGGGAGGTCAGCGGTCCGCGCAGACCCTCGGCCTTCGGCATCATCGCCGAGGAGGGCAGACGCACGCCGTCGAGGATGAGCTCCGATGTGACCGAGGCGCGCAGCGACATCTTGGAGTGGATCTCCGGTGCGGAGAAACCGGGGGTGTCGGTGGGGACGACGAAGCCGCGGATGCCCTTGGCGCCTTCTTCGAGGTCGGTCTGCGCCCAGACGACGGCGACGTCGGCGATCGAGCCGTTGGTGATCCACATCTTGGTGCCGTTGAGGATCCAGTCGTCGCCGTCGCGCTTTGCGTTGGTGCGCATCCCGGCGGGGTTGGAACCGAAGTCGGGCTCGGTCAGGCCGAAGCAACCGATGGCCTCACCGGCGGCCATGCGGGGGAGCCATTCCTGCTTCTGCTCCTCGCTGCCCCAGTGGTGGATGGAGAACATCGCCAGCGAGCCCTGCACGGACACGAGGCTGCGGATGCCGGAGTCGACGGCCTCGAGTTCGAGGCAGGCCAGGCCGTAGGCGGTGGCGCTCATGCCGGCGCAGCCGTAGCCGTCGAGGTGCATGCCGAGCACACCGAGCTGTCCGAGTTCCTTGGCGAGCTCGCGTGCCGGGAGCTTGGCTTCCTCGAACCACTGGGCCACGTGCGGGCGGATGCGCTCGTTGCCGAACTTGCGGACGGTGTCGCGGATGTCGATCTCCTCCTGCTCGAGCAGGGAGTCGAGGGCGAACAGCTGGGTGAGCGACTGAGCGTTGGACATGGCTTTCTCCGGTGGTCGAGGAAACGTTTGTCAGAACGATTGTGAGAACGTTTGCGCGATCGATTGCATGGCCTACGCTAAAGACACGTTCCGGGCACGTCAACCCCGGAACACGAACTCGATGCCGTACGAGCAGGAGAGCCGAATGCCCCGTCCCGACCGCGCCCCGACGCTCAAGGAGATCGCCGAGCGCGCCGGTGTCCACGTCTCGACGGCATCCCGTGTGCTGCGCCAGCCCGAACCGGTCGACGGCTGGTCGGACTCGGCACTACGGGTGCGGGAGGTCGCGGCCGAACTGGGATATCGCCCCAACCTGTGGGCGGCGAGCTTGCGGACCCGCAAGACCACGACCCTCGGTGTCGTCATGCCCCGACTCACCGACGGCGTGGTCGCCACGACCTACCAGGGCATCGAGGAAGCCGCCACGAAAGCGGGCTACTCGGTACTGCTGTCGAGCCCACCCGACGACCTCGAGGCACAACGTCGCGCCATCGCGCTGCTCGTGGGCCGGCAGGTCGACGGTCTGCTGCTGAGCAGCATGCACCTCCCGGGTGGTCCGTTCGTCGAGTCGCTGGTACTCGGATCGCTGCCCATCCTCGCGGTCACCCGGCACGCCGATGCGGGGTTGCCGTTCGTGGTGGGCGACGACTACCGGGGTGGAGCACTGGCCGCCCGGCACCTTCTCGACCGCGGCTACGACGACCTGGCGATCATCGCCGGCCCCGACCACGCCAGCACCGCCCGCGACCGCCGCGACGGCTTCGTCGACACTCTGAAGGAAGCGTCGGCGCCACTGCCGCCCGAGCGGATCATGCGGTCGAGCTTCGACGTCGCCGGGGGTGTGGAGGCCGCGCGTGCGCTGCTGGACCGCCCCGACCGTCCCCGCGCGATCTTCGCGGTCAGCGACACCATCGCCATCGGCATCCTCGGTGTCGCCCGCGACCTCGGTCTGTCCATCCCGGACGATCTCGCCGTGGTCGGCTACAACGACATCCCCGTCGTGGCGCAGCTGCCGGTTCCGCTCACCACCGTGCGATCGCCCGCGCACGATATCGGGGTGACGGCCATCGAGCGGCTCCTCGAACTCGTGCGAAATGGAGAAACGGAATCGACGCGACTTCCCGTCGAACTCGTGGTGCGCGCCTCGAGCTGAGCGATCTCACCCGTTACCGCGGCCACTGTTCCCGTTGCCGGTGTTCCCGTTCCCATTGCCGTTGTTGCCGTTGCGGTTCCCGTTGTTTCCCTGCGAGTTTCCGTTACCGTTGTTGTTGCCGGGTCCGCTGTTTCCGCGGGACTCGGGTTCGGACCTCGTGGGCCCGGCATCCGCAGGCGGTGCGACGGGAGCGGTCTCCGGAGCGGGCACGACGGGCGGAACCACGGCGGTCTCGTCCGCTGTGCGCGCCGGGGCGACCGTGGATTCGGGGGTCGCAGGAAGCTCGGTGGTTGCCGGTACCCGCTCGGGCGTCGATGCGGACATGCCCGGCGTCCGCGTCTCCGGTGTGGCCGCCGGCGGGGAATCGCCCCGCCCGAATCCGAGTGCGAGACCGCCCACGGCGAGCGCCCCGACCAGCGTCAGACCCGCTGCGACGAGAACTCCACGGGAACGGTCCGTGCCTGCAGTGGTCGTCGGTCCGCCGATCTCACTCGCCGGAAGGAAGGCTGTCGCAGCGCGGTTTCCGTCGGAATTCTGCAATGCCGCGAGCATCTCGTGCGCACTGCGGAACCGGCCGGAAGGCTCTCGTGCCATGGCCCGTTCGATCACTGCGACGAACCCCGGATGGGCGTCCGGGCGGAGATCGGCGAGTGGCTGCGGCCGGTCGTGCGTGATGGCCCGTGCCAGCGCGAGGATGTTGTCCTCGGCGAACGGCCTCCGCCCGCACAGGGACTCGTAGCCGACGATCCCGACCGCGTACAGATCGTCCGTCACGGACGCGGGGTGTCCGGTGATGCGGTCCGGGCTCAGATAGGCGACGGTCCCCACGAGTTCACCGGTGCGGGTGAGGTCGTCGCCGACGCTCTTCGCGATACCGAAGTCGGCGACCTTGATCTCGCCGTTCTCCGCGACAAGCACGTTCGCCGGTTTGATGTCCCGGTGGAGTATCCCCGCACCGTGCGCCGCGACGAGTGCCTCGAGAATTCCGGTGAGCACCGTGCGCACCCGATCGTCGGGTAGGGGTCCGCGGGCGATGTCGTCGGCGAGGGTCCGCCCGGGAAGCCGTTCCATAACGATGTAGGGACGTCCGTCGTGTTCACCCGTGTCGTACACGGCGACGATGCGAGGGTGGTTCAGGGCCGCGGCGGCCCGCGCCTCGACTTCGAAACGACGTCGTACGTCCGGTCTGCTGCCCACCTCCCGTCCGAGCAGTTTGACGGCGACGGGCCGGTGGAGGCGGGTGTCCCAACCGTCGTGGATCTCGCCGCTGCCGCCCACGCCGAGCAGACCGCTCAGCTCGTAGCGGCCGTCGAGAACTTTGTGGACGGTCACAGGTCGACGGTAGCCGTTCGAAGGGGGGAGTAAACAAAATGCGCTGGTGGGAGGACGGGCATCCGGGCTTCATCCGTTATCTTCACCCGGTGCTCGTAACGCGTTTGTAATTCGTGCCGATCTCATGCCCGGGAGAACCACGCTGCCGGAGGGTCTGGATGAAGACGATTGTGCGAGCCGGGATCGTCGCCGGCATGGCAGCTGCATCGATGGTGTGGCCGGTGTCCGCGATGAGTGACCCGGGTAGCGAGCAGGGCATCCGATACGTCGCGCTCGGTGACTCGCGTGCCGCCGGACCCTACCTCGACGCAGCGGCGATGCTCAGCGGATGTGCCCGCGCGGATGCGGGATATCCGAACCTCGTCGCGGGTTCGCTTCAGACCGTCAGCTTCGTCAACGTCGCGTGTTCGGGTGCACGCACCGAGCACATCACGTCCGTCCCGCAGCAGACGTCGACCGGATCGGTCCCGCCGCAGATCGATTCGCTCCCTCCGGACACGAATCTCGTCACGCTGAGCATCGGCGGCAACGATGTCGGCTGGGCGGGGCTCGTCTCGGCCTGTTACACCGAGCTTCCGGGCGGCGATGCGCACTGCCGCACCGATTCGGGCACCACGTCGCGCATGGATGCCGCCCTGAGTGCACTCGGACCGAAGCTCACCGCGACACTCACCGCCGTCCAGCAACGCGCACCACGCGCACGGGTTTTGCTGGTCGGGCACGGCGGTGTTTTCGGCAACCGGGGTTGCTGGCCCAACATCCCCACCAGCGATGCCGACGCCTCCTTCGTGACGAACTTCTTCGTGCGGATGAACCGAGTACTCGCCCGCTCCGCCGGCGAGGCCGGTGCCGAGTTCGTCGACGTCATGGCCGGATCCGAAGGACACGACGCGTGTGCGCCCTCCGAGCAGCGCTTCTACGAGGGACGGCAGTCGCTGTCGCTGGCGAAGGCACTGCACCCCACCGCTGCGGGGATGCGGCACATGGCGCAGCGGGTGACGAACGTCTGGTACCAGCGAGGCTAGGAACCGACGACCAGCGACGTTTCGTTCGCGACACTCGCCGGACACGACAGCGAAAAAGTGGAATGCTGCACTCCACTGCGTGCTCACATCCGTCGAACCGGTCCTGCGCGGGAGGCCTCGATGACGATCTACCGACAACAGCTCGGCGGAGCCGGTTACGTCTTCGACGGCCTCGTCGACCTGCTCGGGAAAGCATCCCCGCGCCGCTCGGGCGATGAACTCGCCGGATGCGCCGCCACCTCGGACGCCGAACGCGCCGCGGCACAGCTGGCCCTCGCCGACCTCCCGCTGACCACCTTCCTCACCGAGGCAGTCGTCCCGTACGAGACCGACGAGGTCACCAGGCTGATCGTCGACACCCACGACGCGACGGCCTTCGCGCCGGTCTCGCACATGACCGTCGGGGAACTGCGCGACCACCTCCTGGAGGTCGCGGCCCGACCGGACTCCGCCGACGTGCTCGCGGCACTCGCGCCGGGACTCACCCCGGAGACGGTCGCGGCGACCAGCAAGATCATGCGCAATCAAGACCTCATCGCGGTCTCCCGCGCTGCGACGGTGACCAGCGCGTTCCGCACGACCATCGGATTGCCCGGGCGGCTCGCGACGCGCCTGCAACCGAACCATCCCGTCGACGACCCGCGTGGGGTCGCCGCGTCCGTCCTCGACGGCCTGCTGATGGGATGCGGCGACGCGGTCGTCGGCATCAATCCGGCGAGCGACTCGCCGCACGCCGTGTCCGACCTGCTGCACCTGCTCGACGAGATCCGGCAGCGATTCGAGATCCCCACCCAGTCGTGCGTGCTCACCCACGTCACCACCACGATCGATCTGATCGAGAAGGACGCACCCGTCGACCTGGTGTTCCAGTCCGTTGCCGGCACCGAGGGCGCCAACCGCAGCTTCGGGGTGGACCTCGCAGTGCTGCGGGAGGGCAACGAGGCCGGCAGGTCGCTGCGACGGGGGACCGTCGGCAACAACGTCATGTACTTCGAGACCGGGCAGGGTTCGGCGTTGTCGTCGGGAACCCATTTCGGAACCGGTGGCAGGCCGGTGGATCAGCAGACCCTCGAAGCACGCGCGTATGCCGTTGCCCGCGAATTCGATCCGCTGCTCGTCAACACGGTTGTCGGGTTCATCGGCCCCGAATACCTCTACGACGGCAAGCAGATCATCCGTGCGGGCCTCGAAGACCAGTTCTGCGGGAAACTTCTCGGCCTGCCGATGGGCGTGGACGTTTGCTACACCAACCACGCCGAAGCCGATCAGGACGACATGGACACCCTGCTCACTCTGCTGGCCGTTGCCGGAACAGCATTCGTCATCACAGTGCCCGGAGCCGACGACGTGATGCTCGGCTATCAATCGCTGTCGTTCCACGACGCGCTGTACGTGCGGGAGGCCGCCGACCTGCGGCCGGCACCGGAGTTCGAGGACTGGCTACGCAGGCAGGGGATGGCGGACGATATCGGTCGCATCCTGCCGGTGGACGTCGGCGCCTCCCCTCTGCGCGCACTCGGAGGTGCCTTGTGAGCGACCTGTGGGACGAATTGCGCCGGAACACCCAGGCACGGATCGGCCTGGGACGCACCGGGAACAGCATCCCGACGCGCCGTCATCTGGAATTCGTGGCGGCCCATGCCGAGGCGCGCGACGCCGTGCACGTCCCGCTCGATGTGCATTCCTTGGCTCAGCGGGTTCGTGATCTCGGGCTCGGTGAGCAGTTGATCGTGGAAAGCGCAGCAGGAGATCGCAGTACGTATCTGCGTCGCCCCGACCTCGGCCGGCAGCTCGCCGAGGGGACCACGCTGCCGCGCATGGAGGCCGATCTCGGTATCGCGCTGTGCGACGGGTTGTCGTCCACCGCTCTCGACGCCCACGGACCCGATCTGCTCGCGGCGATCGTCGCTGCCCTGCCCGGGTTGACCGTGGCGTCACCGGTGATCGCGACGCAGGCCCGCGTCGCGCTGGGCGACCGTATCGGTGAGCGGCTCGGCGTCACGACGATGCTCGTGATCATCGGCGAACGGCCCGGCCTGTCGGTGGCCGACAGTGTCGGCGTGTACCTGACACACCACCCGACGCCGGGACGCAGTGACGCCGAACGCAACTGCGTGTCGAATATCCACCCGCCCGGCGGGATGACCTACGAGCACGCGGCGCGCGTCGTCGCGGCCCTCGTGAACGGCGCGCGACAGTTGGGGGCGTCGGGGGTCGCATTGAAGGACACCTCGCGGGATCCCGCACTCACCGACGCCGACAGCGGAGCGCGAAACGGTCAGCAGAGCGCGTAATAGCGCGCACCTATGACCACTTCGCGCTCTGCTGCCCTCGGTCGAGGGCGGAGGATTGCGCCGTTGTGTGCAGATTGCCAGGGTACATCTCACTCGTCCCACTGCCTATGTTGCTGTGCCCGAGCAAGCTTCTCGAGAGGTAGACAACCTGAAGATGAGGCTCACAACCCTGCTGGTCGACCATCTGGGTTGTGAGCCTCACCTTTCAGTTGCGAACCTCGCTCCCGGGAGGGATGCCATCGCGATTGCGGGGTTTCTTCGCGACGGTCGTCGACGTCAGGAACAGGATTGCCGACGAGATCACCACCAACCACAATCCCCAGCCGATCTGGACGCCGATAGTCTCTCCGAAGAACTCGGCAGTGTGCGACGAGACGTCCATGATGTCGTAGATCGCGATACCCAGGGAGATCACACTCGCGGCGGGTGCGGCCCACCGAATAACGGTCCCGCCGGCCGACCCCCGGGAGAACAGTGTGAACATCGCGACGGCAGACAGTACGCCCAGGATCAAAGTGATCATCCCGTCTCCTTCGAGGCCGTTCTTGGTGAAGGCCATGAAGCTTGCCCAGGGGCCGATGCTGCCGAGCATGATGCCGACGCTTGCGGCGAGCGACGCGATCAGATGTGCGTTGTAACGCTGGTCGAAATCTCGAGTACTCATCGGTTCTCCTGTTTTAGATTCGTGGAACTTGTTCGGGTCAAGCGGTTTCGGGAAGCGGGTTCTTCAACGAAGCGACGATGTTGTTCGCGATCGTCGACGCCACCTCCGGCGAAACGTTCGCGTCGTGGCAGCGCCTCGCCGCGACCGCCAGCCGATCGGCGACCTCGTTGAGCGGGTGTCCGCTGTGCCCGCGCACCCACGAGAACTCGACGGTGCGACCCTTGATCCGTTTCCGGATGCGCTCCACGACGTCCGCGATCTCGGGACGGCCTTCGTAGGTGCCCTCGATGCAGGCGAGGGCAAGCCGGCTGTCGGTGAGGATGTGCAGCTTGGGGTGCATGAAGCGAGCGACGGCCATGTCGATCGCGAGGAGTTCGCCTTCGAGGATCGAGCGGGCGTCGCAGGCCATCCGCATGTGATGTACACCGGCGTTCGATACGCAGCCGAGTCCGGTGCCGCGACGATTGCGAGCCTTCGATGCGTCGGTCGCGACCACCAGCGGCGGACGGGCCTCGAGTTCCGCCTCGCGGCGTGCTTCGTCCGCTGCGAGCAGGGCCGCGACGTGTGCCCCGATGGTGTCGGATGCGCGAGTGAGAAGCACGCCGAACGGGCCGAAGGCCGTATCGACGAACTGTGCGGCCGGGAACGACTCGGCGACGTCCTTCAAGGTGCGACGCAACACGCCGTCGGAGATGTGGACCCGGGCGGGTGAGGTCTGCGCCTTGGCGTACAGCGCGTCGAACGCGTCGAGGCCGAGGAGCAGGCGGTCGGTCTCGGAGTCTCCGTCGCGGGTGAGCAGGAGGACGTCGTCGTCGGTCGCGATTGCGGCGCAGACCTGCGGGCCGGCATCGCTATGGGTCTGTCTGATGTGAATGGCGGCGAGCATCGGGTCCTCCTCGTTTCGGGGTCGATGTCGATCATGAAATCGGCTGCCCATGCAGTCGATGATCTGGTTGATAATGGGGGTTATCGAATCCGCACGAGGTGGTGTCCGCCGCCTGTCGTAGATTTCGACACGAACTCGAACGGCACCGGAGCAGGAAGGGAAGGAGACACACGCCCATGAGTGACGAGCCCACCCTGCTCCTGTCGAAAAGCGACATCGCAGCACTAGCTGGGGTGAAACGGCCGGTCGTGACGATGTGGGCCAAGCGCTACCACAACAGCGACCGCCCCTTCCCACAGCCGGCTCGCGTCGAAGCACGCCAAGAGAGGTTCGCCGCCGACGAGGTGGTGGCCTGGCTCCGCGACCGGGGGCTCGGCAACAACGACACCCTGGCCGAAGACGTCGCCGTCCACGCCGCGCTCGAACATCCCACCGGGGCCGATCCCGACATCGCCTTCGCCGGTCTCACCGCGTTGCTGTGCCTGAAGGCGCAGATCGGCATGTCGCTGGTGGACCTGGACGACGAGGAGATTCTCGACGAGGCCGACGACCTGGACCCCGACGACGTCTATCTGTATCGAGAGCTGTCGGACCTCGGGAAGCATCTCTCGACATATGCGCGTCATGCCGATCGCATGGCCGATGCCGCGTACACCCCGGAGCACGCGTTCGAGGCGCTCATCGCGCAGCGCTTCCGTGTGCCGATCGCCGACTGGGCCGACTCCGCTCTCGCCGAGAGTGCGCTGACGCTGTGCACGCGGGTCGCGACGGCCCTGGTGTACAGCGACCGTGTGGCGTTCGTCGACCCTTCCGTCGACGGCAGCGACCTGCTGGTGGCGGTGCGCCGGGAGTTGTCCGAGGATTCGGAGCCGATCGCGATCACCGGCCGGGCCGACACCGTGTCGGCGCGACTGGCGCGGCGACGACTCGCGATCCATCGTTGGCGTCGCCACCCCAGCCCCGAGGGGGGCTTCGGCGCCGACTTCTCGCTGGATCGACCGGCGTTGTTTCTCACCCAATATCCGTCGCCGTCCACACTCGGGTATTCACATGTCGACGTGCTGACGGAGATCGACAACATCACCGTGCAGATGGGACCCGAACACACAGCGGTGGTGATCGCCCCGGCGAGTGTGCTGGTCGATGCGATCCGTGACCGCGAGGCACTGTCGATCCGGTCCGGAATCGTGCGTTCGGACCGGCTGCGTGCAGCGATCCGGTTGCCTGAGGGGCTGCTCGTGACGAGGCCGGGCATGCCCATGGCGATGTGGGTGCTGGGGCCTCCCGACGAGCGGACCGCGCCGGGGGATCGCTGGACGGTGCTCGCCGATGTGAGTCACCGCAGTCTCGATCACAGGACCGTCGAGGGCATCGTCTCCGATGTCGTTGCAGCGATGGGCGATTGGAATTCTGTCCGCGCGCACGCCTTCAACTTCGGAGAGGTGCGTCGAACATCCGGTCTGCTCGCGGCCGACCGGCACGGTCTCGTCGTTTCGCGCGACGACCGTCCCGCCGCCGGTGGCGCAGACGTCGCCAGTCGCGTGATGACCCTCGTCGACGCGGTGAACGAACATTCCCGGCGAGTCGTAGACGGCCTGCAGGTGACGGTGGCCTACGACGGTACGGAAGCGCTTTCGATGCCGACGGCCGGCGAACTCGTCGCGCGGCAGAAACTGGCGCTGATCTCCGGCAACCGCATCGAGCCCGCAGACATCCACTCCGTCGGCGACGTGCGTGTCATCGGAGCACCGGAACTGCTGGGGGAGAAGCGCCTGGGAGAGCGTGGAATCGATCGTCTGGTGCACGCCGCGAAGTATCCGAACAGCCGTTACACCGAACCCGGCGACATCGTCTTCTGCACCGCGCCCGGTTTCGGCGTCATGGTGGACACCGTGGGGGCCTCGCTCGTCCTGGCGCCGGCCCGCATCTTCCGCATCCGACCCGGCGAAACCGACGGCTTGGTGCCGGAAGTGATCGCACGGCACTTGCGGCAGCGGGTAGCGACCGCGAAGCCCACGGGCGCGGTGCGCAGCGGGAGACGCTGGCGGGACTGGACGATCCCGATGCTCACCGACGAACAGGTCGACGATGTGGTCGCACTCCTCGAAGACCTCGATGCGCGACGACGCGAGGCGAGGGGCCTGATCGACAGCTTGAACGACTTGACCGACACAATGATCGACGGCGTGACTCGCGGAGTCCTGTCAGTCACGGCACACAACGGGTCCAACCCGGAGGAAGGTTGAAGATGCCACCGAGGAAGCGGGCGGCGGTCACAGCACCGACGACCATGAAAGAACTGAAGGACACCCTGTGGAAGGCCGCCGACAAACTGCGCGGCTCCATGGATGCGTCCCAGTACAAGGACGTCATCCTCGGGTTGGTGTTCCTCAAGTACGTGTCGGACGCGTTCGACGAGCGTCGTCAGCAACTCGAAGCCGAGCTGCGCGCGGACGGGCTCGACGACGAGGATGTGGCGTCGCTGATCGACGACCGCGACGAATACACGGGCTCGACGGTGTTCTGGGTTCCTGGCGAGGCGCGGTGGGAGTACCTGGCGCAGAACGCGAAGGGCGTGCAGGAAACAACCGAAACCGAGGGATTGACCGCCGGCGAGCTGATCAACCGCGCCATGATCGCGTTGATGGCGGAGAACGAGGGTCTCAAGGGCACACTCCCGGCGATCTTCAACAGCGACAGCGTCGACCAGCGGCGTCTCGGCGAGCTGCTCGATCTGCTCAACGACACCCGCTTCACCGGTGAGGGAGCTCGCAAAGCGCGCGACCTGCTGGGGGAGGTGTACGAGTACTTCCTCGAAAAGTTCGCTCGGGCAGAAGGCAAGCGCGGCGGCGAATTCTACACGCCCGCAGGTGTTGTGCGCGTTCTGGTCGAGGTGCTCGAGCCGTACAGCGGCCGTGTGTACGACCCGGCGTGCGGGTCGGGTGGCATGTTCGTGCAGGCCGAGAAGTTCATCGAGCACCACGGCGGCAACCCGACGGATATTTCGGTCTACGGCCAGGAACTCAACGAGCGCACCTGGCGCATGGCGAAGATGAATCTGGCGATTCATGGCATTACCGCGAATCTCGCCGAGCGTTGGGGCGACACGTTCGCGCAGGATCTGCATCCAGACCTGTTGGCCGACTATGTGATGGCGAATCCTCCGTTCAACATCAAGGATTGGTCGCGTCGCGAGGGCGACAAGCGGTGGAAGTTCGGCGTTCCGCCGGCCGGCAATGCGAACTACGCGTGGATTCAGCACATCATCTCGAAGCTCGCGGAGCGGGGTTCGGCCGGTGTGGTGATGGCGAACGGTTCGATGTCGTCGAACTCCGGTGGTGAGGGCGAGATCCGTGCGCGGCTCGTCGAAGCCGACCTGGTGTCGTGCATGGTCGCGCTTCCGACGCAGCTGTTCCGCAGCACAGGTATTCCGGTGTGCGTGTGGTTCTTCGCGAAGGACAAGTCTGCCGGCGTGAAGGGCTCGATCGACCGTCGCGGCGAGGTGTTGTTCATCGACGCCCGCAATCTGGGCTACATGGTGGATCGCGCAGAGCGTGCGCTGTCGGATGACGACATCGCGAAGATCGCGGACACGTTCCATGCTTGGCGCGGAACGGAATCGGCGAAGGGTGAATACGCTGACGAGGCGGGATTCTGCTACTCGGCGTCGTTGGCAGAGATCAAGGAAGCCGACTATGCGCTCACGCCTGGCAGGTATGTGGGTGCGGCGCCGTTGGAGGACGACGGCGAGCCGATCGAAGAGAAGATCGCGCGGCTGACAAACGAACTGTACGAGCAGTTCGACGAGTCGGCGCGGTTGCAGGCTGTCGTGCGTGAGCAGTTGGGGAGGGTTGAATGACTAGGGCAACTACCGGAACCGGTGGCCGTCCGGAAACGAGCGGAGTCATACCTGGCCGGTACGTATTGAGCGTCGGCATGCCTTCTATCGAACCTGCGCCAGGATTTCGATGGGTGAAGTTGTCGGATCTGGCACGTCTTGAAAGCGGACATACCCCCAGTAGAAGTAAACCTGAATACTGGGGTGGGGACGTGCCGTGGATTGGAATTCGTGATGCGACCGGTAATCATGGGCTCACGATCTCTAATACTCTCCAGTCGATTACTCAGGAAGGGATAGAAAATTCTTCGGCTCGTCTCCTTCCGGCTGGGACGGTCTGCTTGTCGCGCACGGCTTCGGTCGGATTCGTCGTGCGAATGGGCGTAGAAATGGCAACAAGCCAAGACTTCGTAAACTGGGTATGTGGACCGGAACTGTCTTCTAGGTACCTAATGTACCTACTCATGCTTGAACAGGACAGCATCCGACGGTTCTCGTATGGAACAACCCACCAAACAATGTATTATCCTGAAGCAAAAGCGCTTCACGTTTGTATCCCGACTCGATACGAGCAAGATGCCATCGCCGAGGTCCTCGGCGCCCTCGACGACAAGATCGCCGCGAACCGCAGGCTGACCTCGGGAGCCGACGCACTAGCCAATGCGCATTTCCAAAATGCTATGTCGGGGCACACAGTGGTCGGGACATTAGGAGAACTGCTTGCTCTTGAGTACGGCAAGGCGCTCCCGGCTACCAAGCGCATCCCGGGTGAGGCGCTAGTGTACGGAAGCGGCGGACCGGCCGGTACCCACAACGAGCACCTAGTGAGTGGGCCGGCCGTGATAGTGGGTCGAAAAGGGACGGTCGGTGCTACCTACTGGTCTCACGGCCCAGCATTTCCGATCGACACGACATTTCACGTTATCCCTGCTGGGAGGGTCCCCCTCGAGTTTTGCTATTACTTGCTCAGGGGGTTGGATTGGACTGAGTACAATTCGGATTCTGCTGTTCCGGGCTTGAACCGAACCCAAGCGCTAAAGCGTAAGGTTGTGGTGCCAAACGCTGAGGATATCAAAGTTTTTTCTGAGCGTGCCCGAGTATTGCTCGAACTGCAGCGATCAGCAGAATCAGAGTCCGCGATCTTGGCCGCAACACGCGACACCCTTCTCCCTCGACTGATGTCCGGCGAAATTCGCGTTCGCGACGTGGAAGATGTCGCATCGAACGTGGTCTGAAACAGCCGAAGAAATCAAAGAAGTATGTGCATTGTTCACCCTTGACGTGTGATGACACGACCGGCCGGACGAAAGGCGACATGATCTAGCGCTCCCTCCAGCGCGGCTGTGACGAACCTGCAGTTCGCGCAGGTGAGCGGCGCCGACTGCTGACGCATAACGATCGAGTTCCTGATCTCGACTCCACACACGGAAGCCCGACGTTCCGCCCGCCAGCAGGACTACCCGAACGAGTGCCATGAAGTCCGTCGCCCCCTACTTGCGCGTGGTGGCCGGCATGTTCGCCGGTGTCGTACTGTGGCTGGCGACCGTCGAGGTACTTCACGGCGAGTTCGGGCATGCCCTCTTCTCCTTACTGGTGGCCTTGGGGCTCGTCTACCTCGCAGTCGGCAAGCCTCTGCGCGAATACCGCCGACGCGTCAAAGCGGAACAGGCGCGATATCGTCCGTGACCGCGGCAAACTACGAGCCGGCCGCCGTTATGCCCACGTCCGGTGAATGGACCTCCAAGCCGCGCAAGACCTGATTCAAGCCGAAGGCATCTTCTACTCTTCTAGTGTCGACGCGACCGGTCAGAGTCGGGCGCAGGTATGGGATCGCAACTGGATGGTTGTCGACTGGTCACCCCTCGCCGGGCACATTCATCGACGAGGGTAACGCCATTCTGTCTGTGACTAACCTCGGGCATTCATGCCGATTGAGCGGAAACCCGTGTCAATC
>NZ_JTIZ01000005.1:0-339 GCF_000801125.1 Rhodococcus sp. Chr-9 | reverse complement strand
AGTGACGACAATCCGTTTTCCGAGTCGTTGTTCAAAACCATCAAGTACGACCTGTCGTGTCCGCACCGGTTCGACAGCATCGACCATGCCCGGCGGTGGACCGAGGAATTCATGACCCGATACGCCCTCGAACACCGCCACAGTGGGTTGGGTCGACACACCCCCGCGTCGGTGTTCCTCGGCACCGCCGTCGAGGAACACCGACGCCGGCAGGACCGACTCGACCGGATCCATGCCCGGCACCCGCAGCGGTTCCAGCGCCGGCCGCTGGCACCACCACTACCTCGACCGACCGGAATCAACATCACCCATCTGTCTCAGACAGGTTGACAACTTCCG
>NZ_JTIZ01000037.1:0-28965 GCF_000801125.1 Rhodococcus sp. Chr-9 | reverse complement strand
CACTCGCGGCATGAAATCTGGTGTCCACTCTCAAGGGGCAACCTCAGCGCTGGCTGCCACCCATCCCGGGCAGCACACCGAGTTTGATCTCCGGCTGGCCGAACTTGGCGGTGTCGGCGGCGATCAGGATGTCGCACATCATCGCCAGTTCACACCCGCCGCCCAGTGCGTAGCCGGCGACCGCGGCGATGGTGGGGGTGCGCACCGCGGCGAATTTCGCCCAGTCGGCGAAGAAGTCCGAGCCGAACATCTCACCGAAGGACTTGTCGGCCATCTCCTTGATGTCCGCGCCCGCGGCGAAGGCTTTCTCGCTGCCGGTGACGATGATGGCGCCGATTCCCGGATCGTTGTCGAGTTCGGCTGCCGCGGTGGTGACTTCGGCCATCACCTGACTGTTGAGGGCGTTGAGCGCCTTGGGCCGGTTCAGCGTGATGGTGGCGACGCGCTCGTCACGCTCAACGAGGATGGTCTCGAAGGTCATGGTATTTCCTATTCAGAATTGGCTGTCCAATTGGGTGTTCAGGTGTCGTTACTTCGGGTGGTGGATGAGTCTTCAGTCGGCAGACCGGTAGCACCAGCGGCGATTTGTCGGAATCGATCAGCTATTCGGTCACAATGTCCGGAGCTACTGCCGAGAAGCTCGTCCCACATGGATGTCGTGGCCAGGACATGCCAGAGTCCGGCGCCGACCAACGATTGCCCTGTTCCGCAGGCTGTGAGTCGCATGGTCGATAATAGTGTCTACGCGTGAATGAGAGGAGATTGCGGTGCTGCCGACTGTTCGGGAAGTACTGGCAATGCCGCTTCTGACAGCCTCTGACCCCGAGGTCATCGCAGGCTCCGCGGGACTGGACCGTGAGGTCCGCTGGGTGCATCCGGCGGAAGTGGCCGACATCGCACACTTGTTGCGTGGCGGAGAGATCGTCATCATCACCGGGATCGTGCTGTCCGAGGATGTCGATGCGATGCGCACCTACGTCCTATCCCTGGCGGACGCCGGCGTAGTGGCACTTTTTGTCGAACTCGGCCGACGTTGGGCGCAGGTTCCGCATGCACTGACGCAAGCATGCCAGTCTTCGGATTTGGTTCTGGTCGCGCTGCACAAGGTCGTGCGGTTCGCTGCAGTCGTGGAAGAGGTGGCCGCCCGCGTTTTCGAGTCGCAGATGGAGGATTTGAGGGCCAGCGAACACATTCACGAGACATTCACCCGCCTGGACGTCGATGCGGCAGGCCCAGAGGAAATCTTGGCCGCAGTCACGCAAATCGCCGGGATGCCAATTGTTCTGGAATCGGCGCACCATCAAGTGATCGGGTACAACTCAGCTGGACGCGACGCAAAAGACATTCTCGCTGACTGGCCTCGCCGCTCTCGCGGAGTCGGATTGGCCGGGCGTACGGGCTACGACCGACCGTCTGGGTGGCTGACCACTGTGGTCGGTTCCCGCGGCGATGATTGGGGTCGCCTTGTGATGATCACCGACAGCGTGCCAAGCCGACGCGATCACGTGCTCGTCGAGCGTGCCGCGGCGGCGCTCTCGTTGCATCAGATGAGGTCGAGAGCTCGTGATAGCGTCGAGAGGAACACTCACACAGGCTTGATCGCGGAACTGCGGGCGGTGCGGATCACGCCAGAACTTATAGTTCGGTGTGAGGCTGCCAATTTCCCGGTGCGGGACCGAAGCTTTTTTGCTGTCGCAGTTCATCAGAAACTCGGCAGCGATGTCGGTAAGAGCTGGTCCCTGACCGATCTCGCCTCGACGTTGGCGAAGTCGGCGAGAACAATGCAGATGGCAATGCTGGTGGGTGTCGAGACTGACCATGTGATCGGTGTGATCAGCATTCCACAGACACTTTCTGTTAACTCTGTCTTGGCCACTCTGGCGCGTGAGGTCAGACAGTCACTGCATGTCACGATTTCGCGGGGAGAAGTGGTGCACCGTCTCGAGGACACCTTCCGCACCCTGATCGACGCCAAGAACATCCTGGCCGCCAGTGATCCTGATGACCCGCGGCCTTGGATAACGCTCGCCGATGTGCACTTACGGGGCTTGATCCACCTGTTGCGGGATGACGAACGCCTACGCCTTTTTGCTCGCCGGGAACTTGGCCCGCTGATTGCCTACGACGCTGCGAGAGGCACCAATCTGCTCAGGCTGCTCACGGGCTTTCTCGAGACACCTGGAAGCAAAGCCGCTGCCGCGAAGTCGCTTCTTCTGTCTCGCCCGGTGCTATATGAGCGGCTCGCCAAGATCGAGAGCATTCTCGATGTGGATCTTGAAGATCCCCACATCAGAACTTCTCTGCACGTCGCTGTGATGGTGACGTCGCTGTTCGGCAACGCAGAGTTGGACTAGTGCCCGGCCCAGGTGTGGTCCTTCTTCGTGAGAAAGCCGCGTACGCCGTTGGAGAAATCGGCGGATCCGTAAACGCGCGAGAGGACGTCTTCGTCGTCGATCGACTCTGCGGTCGACTGCAATCGGCGAATGAGTTCCTTTGTGGCCCACATGGTGAGGGGAGCGTGACGGAGTATGCGCTGCACTACGGCAGCTGCGGCGTGGGAGACATCCTCGTGCACTTCTGAGACGAATCCACATGATCTCATCTCGTCTGCGCTGAAATGACGCGCATTCAAGATCATGTCAGTTGTGCGGCTGCGTCCAAAATGTCGAAGTGCAAGGTCCAGCACTTCCGCCGACAACGTGTTGCCGAGAGTTCGGGCAATAGGGACACCGAACTGTGCGGCCGGGCTGGCGATTCGGATATCGCTCGTCATCGCGATCGCCAAACCGGCTCCGAGGCAATAGCCGTCAATGGCTGCCACCACCGGTACATCGACATTGATGAGCCGTCGGATGACGCCTGACACTCGTCGCTCAAAAGCTACCGGTCCGGCCGAGTCGGTGAATCCGCTGAATGTCGAAATGTCCGTACCTGATACGAATGATCTGCCACCAGCGCTGCGTAACAACAAGACTCGGACGTCATCTTCGTCAGCGCGGTCGCACGCACGCAGCAGGCCGTCGTACATGAGCGGGGTCATGGCGTTGTGGTGGGTAGGACGATTGAAAGTGACGGTGAGGACCGGGCCGTTGCTTTCGATGAGCAGGTCCTCGGCGTGCGGTTCGCTACCTGTCAGGCTGGGCATCTGTTCCATTCTTCCTGTGTCCATACGATGAGGCTCGGGCCGGGCTGGGTAGGCGCCGACCGGAAGTGCGGGACAGTCGATTGGCCGGCGTTGACCAACCAGCGCATTCAGGGCCCCGAGCGACCCGAGATCCCCGCAAACGCTTCAGCCGGAGCCGGTGACGGCGCAGACCGGCATCTGAACGTTATCGGCTGTGCTGCAGGTGATTCTACAGAGATACCAATACGACATGTGAAGGCGATGGGGGGATCGTCGATCTATCAGTACCGCGTTCGCTCCGTATCCGTGCCGGCTCTACGCCGGCTTGCCTGCGCAGCGCCGCTGGCGCCGCACGAGATGAATATGACGTCGCCCTCCGTGGAGCGAAAGGATGCCTGCGGGGTTAGGTTGACATCCAGAATCCGTCGACGTTGCAGTGCTGCGTATCGGCCCAGCGGGTTGAATAGTGTTGAATAATATGTGCAACGAATTCACCAGTTTTCAAGGGCCGGAGGGGTAGCGAAAATCACGGCCGGGTGACTACAGTTGAGTCGAACACATTCAGCTGGCGGCACAATCAATAGAGATTAACCGTAATTTTCTGTGCTGCAACCAATTTCCCGAGGAGTGGCCATGGCAGGAAGAGTCGAAGGCAAGGTTGCTTTCATCACCGGTGCGGCGCGCGGACAGGGCCGAGCGCACGCCGAGCGCCTCGCTGAAGAAGGCGCAAACATCATAGCTGTCGACATCTGCCAGGATGTGCCCACCATCGGCTACCCGATGGCGACGTCCGAAGAACTGGCCGAGACCGCGAAACTGGTTGAGAAGCAGGGCCAAAAGGCGGTCACCATCGAGGCGGATGTGCGTGATCTGGAGGCGCTCAAGCAGGCGGTGGCGACGGGTGTTTCCCAGCTTGGCCGGCTTGACACTGTTGTCTGCAACGCGGGAATTTGCGGGCTCGTCGACGGGTGGAACATTCCGCCCGAGGCTTGGAAGGACACCATCGACGTCTGCTTGACGGGTGTCTATCACACCTGTCTGGCCACGATTCCGCAGCTGCTCGAGCAGGGTGAAGGCGGGTCTATCATGATGACGGGCTCGTTGGCGGCCAGCAAGGGCCTGCGCAATCTCGGCCACTACGACGCGGCAAAACACGGCGTGGTCGGACTGATGCGCGCGATGGCAAATGAGCTCGCAGAGCACATGATCCGTGTCAACGTCATCAACCCGCACGCGGTTGACACCATGATGGTCCACAACCTCGACACATACAAGGTGTTTGTGCCCCACATCGAGACCCCAACCCGCGAAGACGCCTCGGTGGCATTCAGAACTCTGAATGCCATGCCGGTCGACTTCATCGCCCCTCGGGAGATCTCACAGGCGGTTCTGTGGCTCGCGTCGGATGAGTCTCGATTTGTCACAGGTCAGACACTGGGGGTTGACGTCGGCGCCGTCATCAAGTGAGCAAGCCGAGCTTGCGACAGCCTTGAGCCCCCCCGGTGAGGGCAAGCTGCCCCTGGCGCTAAGCGCCAGGGGCGCTTTGCATTCAACCGGGTGCCTGACGTTGGTGGGTACACGGCATATGCTTTCCCGGGAAAGTAGGATCCGCGGGAGCATGCCCCGTGGTTTACAGAACTGAGGTCACCGATGACCGATTCACATGCAGTCCGTCCCAGCCCTGGACCGGACCGTGCCGCTGTCACAGGTTGGGACGTAGCGCGTCTTGCGGGCGTGTCCCAGCCGACTGTGTCTCGAGCGTTGCGCGGCTACGCATTCGTGTCCAATGAGACACGCCAGCGCGTTCTCGATGCAGCCCGAGAGCTCGGTTACATTCCCAATGCACAGAACAAACCGCCTGTGTCCATGCGAGCTGAGCAGATTGCAATCGTGTCCACCGATTGGGATAGTCCTTTTTATCCGCATTTGGTGGCACCGATGCAAAGCGAATTTAACGCAGTGGGCTACAGCACCGTTTTGTTCACTGAGAAAGTGGATGACACTCTGCTGTTACGCCGTTTGGTGGACAAACAGATCGGCGGCGTGATCATCACCAGTAGCTCCCTGGAGTCGACCATTCCGCGCGAACTGACCCGGCAGGGGTTTCCCGTGGTCCTGGTGCATCGGTCGCTGGACGAAGTCGAAGCAGACTCCTGCACCATGGACAACTACTACGGCGGAAGATTGGCCGCGACCGCACTGCTCGAAGCCGGTCACCGACATGTCGGCCTAATCTGCGGTCCGAAGAACACCAATACGGGACGTGATCGGGAAGCAGGTTTCTTGGCGGCGTTTTCCGGCTGTGGGGTTCCGATTGCGAACGAAGCAATACGACATGGCTCGTACAGTTATGACACTGGATACGAAGAAGCCGGACGTCTCCTGAAGAATTTGCCGGAGACCACTGCCATCTTCTGTGGCAATGACGTCATCGCACTCGGAGCTCACAGTCGAGCCACCGCCATGGGGCTGCAGGTCCCCGACGACCTGAGTCTCATCGGGTTCGACGACTCTCCTGTCGCGAGTTGGGGAGGATTCGACCTGACCACCATCAACTGCGATGTCGCGGTGATGGCAGAGCGTGGTGTAGCCATGTTGTTGGAACGGATTGCCGACCCCAAGCGGCCGCACCAGCGCGTCATCGTCCAGCCTCGGCTGGTCAATCGGCGGACGGTGGCGCCCCCGCGGCCCATCGACCGCGCCCTGATCACGTGACAGTCGCCGCATGACAGAACGGCCACTGTCTCGTTGTCGTCGAGACAGTGGCCGTTCTGTGTGCCTGGACGCTACTTGACCAGATCCAGTTTTTTGCGGTCGAGCGTCACCGCCACCGCGATCACCACGACCAGACCCTGAACGACTGTCTGTAGGAATGGGTGAACAGCTCCGATGACCATGCCGTTGGACAGTGTGGTGATGATCAGGACGCCCGTGACGGTGCGCAGTGGACCGCCCACCCCGCCTGACAACGGTGTACCTCCCATAACAACGGCGGCAACGGCGAGCAGCAGGAACGCATCGCCGAGGTCTGGAGTAGACGAGCGAACTCGGAACACTTGGAGTAGCCCAGCGGCGCCGGCCAGGAAACCGGTCAAGAGGAACGCGTAGACCTTCGTTCGGTCGACGGGCACGCCCGACAGGCGACTGGTCAACTCGTTGCCGCCGATGGCGTACATGTAGCGGCCAAGCCGAGTGCGACTCGCGATCAAGGTGGTCAACACCAGGGCGACCACCGCCCACAGCGACACCTTGGGGATTCCGAAGATGCTGCCGGTGAACCACTGGCTCAGGTCGCTGACCGCAACCGGCACCGGGCGTCCATCGGTGACGAACTTGGCAATGCCGACGAAGGTGAACGACGTGCCCAATGTGACCAGGAACGACGGGAGCTTTGCATAAGAGACCAGGAGACCGTTGGCCAGGCCGCAGATCAACCCGATGAAGGGGCAGAGCAGAAAAACCCAGGCTCCGTACTGCTGCGCGAGGGTGGCGCAAACAGAGGCGCTGAGTGTGACGATGGCCCCGATGGACAGGTCGATGCTTCCCATCAAGATCGGGAAGGTCGCCGCGATCGCCAGCACCAGGAGCACCGAGGACTGGCTCAGGATGTTGAGGCCGTTGTTCTTGGTGAGGAAGGTCGAGTTCATCAACGTGAACACGACGACAAGAACGATCAGAGCGCCGAACGGTGCTGCCGTGTTCCAGTGCTCACGCAGAAATCCCATGGCATCAGGGCGTGGAGGGTTCTGCGACGACGGTTGGTGGGTGCGTTCAGCTTGCTGCGTGTTGTTTGACATTTCTCTCTCTCAGACCATCGCCGAAACAAGGTCGAACTCAGTCGGTTTCGATGACACGGGTGCGGCCTGACGGCGAGTGATCTCGCCGTCCTTCATGATCACGATCTCGTTGGACATGCCGATTAACTCCAGAAGGTCGTCGCTGATGAGAAGAATCGCGACATCGTTGGCGGCAAGCTCGCGGATGATGGCGTAGATGTCCTCCTTGGCGCCTGCGTCCACACCTCGGGTCGGGTTGTCAAGAATCAGCAGGTCGAGCGGCCTGGCCAGCCATCTGGCGAGAATGCACTTTTGCTGGTTTCCGCCCGAGAGTCGGGTGATCTGCTGGTTGATGCTGTCGGTCTTGATGCTCAGCTGACGCACGAAGCGGTGGGCGTCCTTGGTCTCCCTGGCGAGGTCCAGAAGCGAGCCGCCGCCGCCGGTTGTGATACGGGAGAACGAGATGTTCTTCGACACCGAGAAGTTGTCGATGATCCCTTCACGCTTGCGTTCCGGGGGGATGTATCCGATGCTGCGCTGTTGGCGTTGACGAAGATTCAGCCGTCCGATGTCGCTGCCCTTGAACGCCACCGAACCTTCGTCGAGGAGGAGATCACCGGCGACGGCTCGGCCGACCTCGGTCTTCCCGGAACCGAGAACGCCTCCCAGACCGATGATCTCGCCCTTGCGAATCGACAGATCGACCTTGTTGAAGGACCCCGTGACGCTGGCGCCCGTCAGCTGCAGAAGCGGCGAGTCGTCGTCGGTGCCGACGGCATCGACGATGATTCGCTGCCGATCCTCGTGGTAGAAATCGCGGTCTCGCTCGCGTCCCACCATCAGGAAGTGCAACTCGTCCTCGTTCATGGCGTCTGCCGCCCGATCAGCTACCAGCACACCGTCTTTCATCACCAGAATCCGCTCGCTCCAGCTGATGAGTTCGGAAAGACGGTGACTGACGAACACGATCGACGCGTCGCTCCGCACCCGGTGCAGGATCTGTTCCAGAAAGTCGATCTCCTCTTGGGCCAATCCCGCCGTGGGCTCATCGAGCAGGAGCACCGGGTGAGGCTGTTGAAGGAGCTCGGCCAGGGCGAACGCCTTGAGGACCTCGAGCACCTGGCGAACCGCGAATGGATAGTCGCCCGCCAGTTTCCGTGCGTCGATCCACCCGTGGTCGAACCGGTCCAGCAGCTCACGCGCCATCCGCAGCATCCGCTTCTTGTCGAGAAGGCCTGCCTTGCGTAGGTGACGTTCGTGCGAGAGGTAGAGGTTCTCATACACCGTCAGGTTCGGAGCCAAGGCCAGTTCCTGGAAGATCCGAAACACGCCCTGCTTCGTGGCTTCGTGGTAGTTCGACGGCGAATATGCCTCGCCGTCGAGCAACACCGACCCGTGGTCAGCGGTCGTGACACCGCTGAGGATGTTCAGCAAGGTGGACTTACCTGCGCCGTTCTCACCGATCAACCCGACGAACTCCCCGCGGGCGACGGTGAACGAGATGTCACGTAGGACAGTCACCGGGCCGAATGACTTGCCTACGTGTTCGAGACTCAGCCGCGGAGTTGTTGCGGGGGAGATGTTCTCGGTGATCGTCATAGGACGTCAGCACCTCCGTTGTTCTTGCAGAGCTTGCGGATGTCCTTCCACGGATCGATCTTGAACGCGGTCTTGTACATCTCTTCGATCCGCTGGAACTCACCGGAGTCCGTCGCAGTGGCGTAGTCCGGTGGCAATTGGTAGCCGGCCGGCTTCGGGTAGTTGGCCCAGTACGCGTTGGGGTCGATGGGCCGCAACGAATTCTGGGGGTCCCAGTCGTCGGGATGCAGCACACGGGACCACTTCTCGTAATCGAACGGGAACCGTTCGGCTTTGTACATCAGGTCCTGGTACGCTGCGGCGGCTTCGGGCGTGTCGACCACGAACCCGCCGAAGTACATCATCCGCTCCGGCACCGTCAGCTGGAAGCCGTTCATCGCGTCGAAGACCTTGACCATGCAGTAGGCGCCGAGCCAACTGCCGTGCACCGCAGCAGAAGCCAATGCCGTCCCACCGCGCTGCATGGCGTCCAGGAACTCGTTGATGGCGTCGATTCCCACGACGGGAACCTGCATGTTCCGCGACTCCAGTGCATTGACAACAGCAATCGCAGAGTCGTCGTTCGAGCACATGATGCCAGCGACATCGGGGTGTGCCGTCAGTAGGCTTTCGATCACCGGCTGTGTCACCGAACGACTGAAACCGCCCTCTTCCCGGGCGACCATCTGAACATTCGGATAGGCGGCCAGTGCCTCGTCGACACCGACATTCCGGCGGTCAGAAGAGCTGTTTCCGCGCTGTCCCTCGATGTGGATGAATTTGCCCTTACCGCCCATCTCTTTGAACAAGATTTCGCATACGGCGCGGGCCAGAGCCTCGTCGTTTCCGGCCTGGTACGACACGAAATAGTCACCGATGTCCAACGGGGTGCTCCACGGTGCGTTCGACCACGCCGTGGATGTGGGAATCCCGGCCTGCTGGGTGATGCCGATGACCTCCGGCGTCGAAGCGGCAACGGCGGGTGCGTTCACCACACCGGCAAACTGACGGGTCACCGCTGCCTCGAAGATGCCACGCAGAGCATCAACGGATGAGTTGTCGACCTGGCGATCCCTCTCGAGGTTGTAGACCGCGCACATCTCGCGGGACGCCCGATCCCACCCCTGGAAGTAGTCGTTGTCCAGGGTGTAGAAGCTATCCAGAACAGTTCGCCGCTCGAACCGCGGGTCGTTCGGATCGGTGATCTCGACCGCCGGCACCTGTGACTCCGCGCCGGTGTTCGATGCAGTGCCGCAGGCAGCCAGGAGGGGAGCCGCGACAGGAAGTGTCAGACCTATCTGGACCATTCTCTTGAGCACTTCGCGTCGATTTGCATCACGCTCGAAATATGAGGGGTTCACATTCGCTCCGTCGTTGTGGGAGTTCTCGGGCACTCACGGAATGGTGAGTTTCCTGGTTGCCAGAATCTTGATGATCGTGAGTTTGGTCTCTGCCAGCCTCGCCAGGATTGACAAATAGTGAAACGCGCCACAACATCCTGTCAAGGCCGGCCGCGTACTGAGCCGCAACTTGCATAAGATTCGCATACGATGCAATGCAATTCATGAAAATATTCGAATTCGCTCGCAATGTGTCAATTCCGATTATTCGGTGGTTATAGTGACGTGGGTAACCCGCTTTGCGCAGAGACTAGGAGTCCAGAGCATGACCAGTCCGACATCCGCTGCCGATGCCTTCCTTGGACAGGACCCTGTTCCGTTCTATGTGGACGGACAGTGGACAACTGGTAAGCACGGCAACACGATTGAGGTGCTGAGGCCTTCGACCGGCAAGCTGCTGGCGACAATCTCCTCTGGCGATGCCGACGATATCGACAACGCCGTCCGAGCGGCGCGCCAGGCTTTTCCGAGCTGGGCCGCGCGTTCGACCCGCGATCGCGTCGTTTTGTTGCACCGTTGGGCCGATGCCATCGAAAAACACCAAGACACGTTGGCCACCATCGAATCTCGTGACATCGGCAAGCCGCTGGCGGAGGCTCTGGAGTTCGACGTGCTGTTCTCCGCGGAAGGCATCCGATACTTCGCAGACGTCGCCGACCACGTTGATCCACGAGAGTTGGTGGCAGTGCGCGGAATAGAGGCAGAGCAGCGCTTCCTACCCCGAGGCGTGTGCGGCTTCATCATTCCGTGGAATGCCCCGGGAAGCCTGATGGTCTGGGGGACTGCCCCGGCACTGGCAGGCGGAAACACCGTCGTCGTGAAGGCTCCGGAGCTGGCGCCGATGAGTTGCCTGTTCCTGTGCAAGCTGGCGGAGGAAGTCGGCATCCCAGCTGGGGTGATCAACGTCGTCCCTGGCTTCGGAGAGACTGCCGGTGCGGCCCTTGCCGGCCATCCTGACATCGACTACATCTCGTTCACAGGTTCGCCCCGCACGGGCATGCAGGTCGCCATTGCCGCAGCGGGCAACTTCGTGCCGAGCAAGATGGAGCTGGGCGGCAAGGGCGCGGCGATCGTGATGCCCGACGTCGACGTTGCAGCCACCGCAGAAAAGCTGTCCTTGGCAGTCGTGCGCAATGCTGGCCAGACCTGTTGCACAGCAACGCGATGGCTGGTCCAGGAGTCGATCTACGACGAGTTCGTCGACGCGGCCATTAACAAGCTCACCTCAGTGCACATGGGAGCCGACGACGATCCGAACACCGTCCTGGGCGCGCTGATCAGCAATGGTCAGCGCAAGCGTGTCGAGCACTATCTGCAGCGTGGCCAGGACACAGGTGCCACTGCCCTGCTCGACGGCGGCCCGACCGCGGTGCAGGGCCTGGAGGGTGGCTTCTTCGTCAGCCCTGTCTTGCTGACCGGTGACACCACCAACGTGTGCGCCCAGGAGGAGATCTTCGGCCCGGTTGCCTATGTGATGCCCTTCAAGAACGACGACGACGCCATCGCCATCGCCAACGACTCTCGGTACGGGCTGGCGAACAGCGTCTGGAGCCAGGATCTTCCGCACGCACGTGCGGTCGCCGCGCAACTTCACGCCGGCAATAGCTGGATCAACGCCCACAATGTGTTCGCTTACGGCCTACCGTACGGTGGGATCGGGATGAGCGGTTGGGGTGGTGGCGTCAACAGCGTGAAGACTTATCTGGACTACCTGCGGCCCTTGACCATTGCCCGTCCTCTGTGAGCTGGTAGCCCTCCGGCGCCTGTGACTTCCTGCGCTGGAGGGCGTCCTTCCACCCGTGGCGTCTGCCTCTAGCCCTCGAGTCGCCACAATCGTTCGAGATCGCGTACCGCTACGTCACCGACTCACCCAAGGCAACAGGAGACCATCTCAATGAGCACCCTGGCTCATATCGAAGCACCGCCGAGCCCCAATCCGTTGGAAGACGCTCGGGCTCAACTGGCCGAAGCGGTGGAAATCCTGGGCTACGACGCTGGTTTCGGGCAGAAGATGGCGGCACCCGGGCGCGAGGTCACAGTGAGTCTCCCTCTGAGGCGTGATGACGGCAGCATGGAAAATCTCATCGGGTATCGCGTTCAGCACGACGTCTCTCGCGGAGCGGTCAGTGGTGGTTTGCGCTTCAGCCCCCATGTGGACCTCGATGAACTTCGTGCGCTGGCTATGTGGATGACCTGGAGATGCGCCCTTGCCGATCTGCCTTGCGGAGGTGCCAGCGGGGGAATACGTATTGACCCGAGCCGGTACTCGCGGGCCGAGCTGGAGCGTGTGACTCGGCGCTATACCACGGAAGTCACCTCCTTGATGGGAGCGGAAGAGGATACCGTTCTTCCAGACCTGGGGACGGACGACCGGACCATCGCATGGATCACGGACACGCTATCGGACCAGGCTGGACGTTCCGACGTCAGCGTCGCGGCGGGAAGACTGCCGGGACTCGATGGGTCACGCGGACGCGAGATCGCCACTTCACGCGGAATCGTGCAACTTGCACTGGCCGCTCTGCATGAGGTCGACATCGTCGGGACGAAGGCCACTGCTGTTGTCGAGGGATACGGCAAGATTGGACGGAATGTCGTCAAGTTGTTGACGAATTCGGGCGTTCGGGTCGTCGGTGTCAGCGATGCGCACGGAGCTGTGGAATCTGAAAATGGTTTGGATGTGGCTGCTTTGGAGTCCCACTTCGACGAGTGCGGAACAGTCGCGGGGTTCTCAGGCGGAGACACATGCCGCCGTGAAGACATTCTCGAGCTCGACGTCGATCTACTGGTGCCCGCGGCCGTCGAAGGAACCATCAATGCGCAGAACGCACATCTGGTTCAGTCTTCGGTGGTGGTCGAAGCAGCTAACGGGCCTACGTCCATGTCGGCCGACCAGATTCTCTGCAAACGAGGAATTCTGGTGGTTCCGAGTATTCTCGCAAGCGCCGGCGGGGACATCGCCTCGCATTTGGAACGAGTTCCGGCGCAACAGGTCTGCAGCCGTGGCGCCGTCGATGGCGAGGCACGCCGGGAGGAGCGAATGCTCCTGGCCTGGCGGCGAGAACGGGATCAAGCACGCGAGCGCGGTGTTTCGTTACGTACCGCATCGATGGTGACGGCCGTGGGGCGTGTTGCCGAATCGGACCAGACTCGCGGGCTGCTTCCATAAAATGTTCAAGGGATGAGGAAGGCAACGGCATGGATCAAAGTGAGCGTGAGATCCTTGAGTTCGTGATCCTGTGGGCTCCTTTCGGGGGACCGGATGACGAAGAGGTCTTTGTCCGGTTTGGAATTTCGGTACCCCAGCTCTATGAGCGTTTCGATTCGACCGTCCGGCGCCTGTCAGCCGGCACCAGCGTCGCGCTCTCGCCGAAGTTGAAGATGTTGGCAACCCGCGCGATACATCTTCACCGTCAGGCATGGCCGACGGCAATCTAGGCCTTGTTCTGTCGGAATCAGATTGTGGCCCATATGAAATGCGCGCCGTCCACTTCCGCGGACGGCGCGCATTTCGCGTCGAAGTGGTTCAGCCTGCGAGTTTGACCAAAGTCCGGCCCTGGTTCTCCCCGGCGAGAATGCGGTCCAAAGCCGTCGGAAGCTCGTCGAGTGAGACCTCCGACGACCCCAACCGATCGAGCCCGACGGGCCGTAGATCGGTGGCCAGCCGGTTCCAGATTGCCGTGCGGGTAACCAGATTGCATTGCACCGAGTCCACACCCAGTAGGGCCACACCCCGCAGAATGAACGGGAACACCGTGGTCGGCAGTGCGACACCGCCGGTGTTACCCGAGGCGGCCACCGCGGCACCGTATCGCAACGCACTCAGTGTGTTGGCCAGCGTGTCGCCTCCGACGCAGTCGACCGCGCCGGCCCAGCGTTCCTTCTGCAGAGGCTTGGAGTTTCCGCTCGCTTCTTCACGGCCGATGATCTCGGCGGCGCCGAGCTCGGTCAGCCACTCTTTGGCCGACTCTTTGCCGGTCGCCGCGACAACTTCGTAGCCTCTGGCGGCGAGGATTCCGACGGCCACGCTTCCGACGCCACCGGTGGCGCCGGTCACCAACACCGGACCCGCTTCCGGTGCCAAACCATGGTCTTCGAGCTTGGCCACACTCAATGCAGCCGTGAAACCCGCAGTGCCGAGGGACATCACGTCGCGATCGGAGAGGCCGGCTGGCAGCGGGACAATCCATTCGGCAGGCACTCGTGCCATCTCACTGAATCCGCCGTGGTGCTTCACGCCGAGATCGTAACCGTGAACCAGTACTTGATCGCCGGCCCGGTAGTCGGGTGAAGCAGACTCCACCACGGTGCCGGCAAGGTCGATGCCGGGGATGATCTTGGGCAACCGGGCCACGTTCCCCTTGTGGATACTGGCGAGGCCGTCTTTGTAATTCACGCCCGACCAATCCACGCGGATGGTCACGTCGCCCTCACCGAGCTGATCGACGGCAAGTTCGGTGATCATTCGTTCGGCGCTGTCTTCGTGGTGGTTGACCACAAAAGCTCGGAAAGTGCTGCTCGGCATCTGTTTTGACCCTTTCTGTTGGTCTTCGGTGTGCTGGACTCCCAGTGTCCGCACACAGCGGCGCGAGGACAACCGACAGATCGTCGGTGCACTGGCGATTATGCAGACGATCTGCACCTTTTGATGAACGTGATGGAACATGGACGATTAATTCCATGAGCTACACCATCGCGGTACCACAGCTGATGCGTATCGGCGCCGGTACGTTGAGCTCGGCCGCAGATGTGGCCTCCAGGTTGGGTATTCGCCGGCCCATCGTGATATCGGACACGTTTCTGGCTCAGAGCGGCAGCGTCGACCGGTTGGTCGACATTCTTGCTCGAAGTGGCTTGAGTGTCGCGGCGTTCACCGAGACGGTCCCAGACCCGACGACGAAATCGCTTCAGCCTGCGCTAGATTGCCTGAATCGGCATGAGGCCGACGCAGTGATCGGTTTCGGTGGTGGTAGCCCGATCGACACTGCCAAGGCTCTGGCGGTGTTGGCCGTATCCGACGAACCGATGCGCAGCTTCAAGGCTCCGCGTGACTACGGCGGCCCGGCACTGCCCATCATGGCGATCCCGACCACCGCCGGAAGTGGTTCCGAAGCGACCAAGTTCACGGTCATCACCGACAGTGAAACCGATGAGAAGATGCTCTGCATCGGCAATTCATTCCTGCCGACGGCTGCGATCGTCGATTACGAACTGACACAGACGATGCCGAAGAGGCTCAGCGCTGACACCGGAATCGATGCGTTGACCCACGCGGTCGAGGCGTACGTGAGCATCAAGGCCAACCCGTTCGCGGACGCCTTGTGCCTGACGGCGATGCAGGGTGTGGCCAAGAACCTCCGCCGGGTCTACGCCGACGGGCAGGACAGTGAGGCCCGAGAGGGGATGATGCTGGCTGCCACCCAGGCCGGTATCGCCTTCTCGAACGCCAGCGTGGCTCTGATCCACGGGATGAGTCGGCCCATCGGTGCACATTTTCGTGTTGCACATGGTCTTTCGAATGCGATGTTGTTCCCTGAAGTGACCCGATTCTCGGTTGACGCGGCGGTGGGCCGGTATGCTGACTGCGGTCGGATCATGGGACTGGCGGGCTCGGGCGACAGCGACAACGTGGCCGCCGGCAAGTTCGTTGACGGTATCGCCGAGCTGTGCCTGGATCTGCACGTCCCGACCCCGGCACAGTACGGTATCGCGCGGGCGGAGTGGGATCGGTTGGTGCCCACCATGGCAGAACAGGCGCTGGCCTCCGGTTCGCCGTCGAACAATCCGTTGGTCCCAGATGTCGAACAGATAGTGGAACTCTATTCATCGGTCTATTCGTAGGCACTGATGCTCGAACATACGGGCAGAAGGCGAACAGGGTTCATCAGGATCGACGGAGCATCTGAGCATCTCGCTCAGTTCGAACAAGAGAATTCGGAACAGATGGTCAACGGAAAGGACAACACATGACCACGCAAATTCCCCATTTCATCGATGGCAAGCGCGCCACCCTGAAGTCGAGTCGCACCGCGGATGTGATGAACCCCAGCACCGGTGAGGTGCAGGCGCAGGTGCTGCTCGCAACGGCGGAGGATGTCAACACCGCTGTCGCTTCTGCTGTTGCTGCCCAGAAGGATTGGGTGGCCTGGAACCCTCAGCGCCGAGCTCGTGTGATGATGAAGTTCATCGAGTTGGTCAACGCCAACGCCAACGAGCTCGCCGAGATCCTGTCTCTCGAGCACGGTAAGACCATCGCCGATTCGTTGGGTGACATCCAGCGTGGCGTCGAGGTGATCGAATTCTCCATCGGTATCCCGCACTTGATGAAGGGCGAGTACACCGAGGGTGCAGGGCCGGGCATCGACGTGTACTCGTTGCGGCAGCCGCTCGGCGTGGTCGCGGGTATCTCGCCGTTCAACTTCCCGGCCATGATCCCCCTGCAGCAGGTGGGCCCGGCACTGGCCACCGGGAACGCGGTGATCCTGAAGCCGTCCGAACGTGATCCCTCGGTCCCGGTGCGTCTGGCCGAACTCTTCATCGAAGCCGGTCTTCCGGCCGGCCTGTTCCAGGTTGTGCAGGGCGACAAGGAAGCCGTTGACGCCATCCTGGCGCATCCGGACATCCAGGCCATCGGCTTCGTCGGCAGCAGCGACATCGCGCAGTACATCTATACAGAGTCGGCCAAGAGCGGGAAGCGCTCGCAGTGCTTCGGTGGCGCCAAGAACCACATGATCGTGCTGCCCGACGCTGACCTGGAGCAGGCTGTCGACGCGCTGATCGGTGCCGGTTACGGATCCGCGGGCGAGCGCTGCATGGCCATCAGCGTTGCGGTCGCGGTCGGGGACGAGACCGCTGATCGACTGCGCGCCAGGCTCGTCGAGCGCGTGAACCAGCTCAGGGTCGGTCACAGCCTCGATCCGAAGGCCGACTACGGACCGCTGGTCAGCAAGGCCGCGCTGGACCGCGTACATGACTACATCGCCAAGGGTGCCGAAGCCGGTGCCGATCTGGTGGTCGATGGTCGCGAACGTTCCACCGACGATCTGACCTTCGACGGTAGCGAGCTCGAGGGCGGCTACTTCATCGGCCCCACCCTGTTCGATCGCGTGACCGCGGACATGCCGATCTACACCGACGAGATCTTCGGTCCCGTCCTGTGCATCGTGCGTGCGAAGGACTACGAAGAGGCTCTGCGTCTGCCCACCGAGCACGAGTACGGCAACGGCGTTGCTGTGTTCACCCGCGACGGTGACGCGGCCCGTGACTTCGTGGCACGGGTTCAGGTGGGCATGGTGGGGGTCAACGTGCCGATCCCGGTGCCGGTGGCCTACCACACCTTCGGTGGTTGGAAGCGCTCGGTGTTCGGCGATCTGAACGCCAACGGCCCAGCCGTGATCCAGTTCTACACCAAGGTCAAGACCGTGACCTCGCGGTGGCCCTCGGGCATCAAGGACGGCGCCGAGTTCGTCATCCCGACGATGAACTAGACAGCTCTGCAGCAGATCACCGCCGCGGGCTCCGGCCGGCGGCGGTGATCTGTGTGTTCAGGTCTTCCGCGAGCGCTCGATGGTGCGCACCGCGGCCTGCGGCCTGTCACGCCGCACAGTCGAGAGCGAGACTTCTCCAGATCATGAGCAAACGCCTTATGACCGCGATGTTCCTGGCGATCATGACGATCAGCGTCGCCTCTGCCGCAGTCCTCCTCGGGCTCATCGGAGCGGTCGTCTGGCTCGCCACGTGGCGTCCTGCGGTGCGCCGGCTGTGACGAACGATCCTGCGGCTCGGGATCAGAGTGCGGAGATCATGGCCGCGGCTCGGCCGCAGATCAGCGGAAACCACAGGTTGGCCGGGTCCGGCGGCGGGTGGCCTTCGGCGGGACGATCCTGGGCCTGACCATGATTCAGGGCGGACAGTATCTGCCCGGGTCGATCACCATGCTGATCGGTGTCACAGTCCTGATCGGCTCTGTGCTGCGGCAGGTTTCGACGGTGCGGCGTGCACCGCATCTGGCTGTACGGGTACTCCGGATCTGGCCGTTTGCGGGTCGGCGAGGTTGCCCCGGGTGCACGGCGGTATAGGCGAGGACATCAGCCGTGACGCCCGAAGACTCCGGCCTGCAGGCGAGCGCAAGGACCGAACTGAAGACGATAGTCAGTCCGGCTGGGTACTGAAACGCGCCGGACGCCAGCGCCGCTTACGCCACCTGCCGGCAGTTCGGCGGAGCGGTCGGGACGGCCACGATCGGTGGGTGCACGCCACGTGTGCGGCATCGCCGGAACTTCTGGTCAGGAAACGATGAAGAAATGTACGGCTAATCAGCGGGTTTAATCGTTTTTGAGCCTCGGACAAGTCGGATTGACCTCTGCGATGGCCACGACGGCTCCGGCACGGCGAAGCGCGCTTGTTCGTGAAGCGCTCCGGACAAACTGTCGGGGAGACCGGATGTTTCCGACGTTTCGTGGCCCGGAAGGCCGCCGACGTGCAGATACGCTGAACCGGTGAGCCCACCGACTAGCGGCTGCCGATCCCGTGGTCGACGGACAGCCAGAGCCGACGATTGACCCAGGCTTCCTCCGGTCCGTAGCTCGGCCGCATTCGCCACTTCGATACCGCCCGGGTCGAGGGTGCGCGGTAGCCGAGCGAATTCCGCAGTGAAACATCGAATATCCACCGTGCATGAGCGAAAATCGCGGCGCTTTCGTCTGTGCGGTGTAGGTCAGGAATCTGGAGACACGATGAACGGGGAGCCTGTCGTAGCGGGGCACGAGATGTCCGGACAATCTGATGGAATCGTCTTCACCCGCAACGGGTCGGTGGGACGCATCACGCTGGACCGGCCGAAATCGTTGAACGCATTGACGCTGGATATTGTTCATGCCCTCCATGCATGTCTCGACGAGTGGCAGAGGGCCGCCGGTACGGTACTGGTCTTCGACAGCTCCAGTGACAAGGCCTTCTGCGCCGGTGGGGACGTCCGCAGGATCCGACAGAATGCATTGGCAGGACGTCATGCCGACAACGTCGAATTCTTCACCGCAGAATATGAGCTCAATCTTCGACTCGCGGAACTCGATACGCCGCTGGTCTCGGTGATCGATGGAATCTGCTTCGGCGGTGGTCTGGGATTGTCGGTGCACGGTGCGTTCCGGGTGCTGACCGAACGCGCAACACTGGCGATGCCGGAAACCGGCATCGGCTTTCTCCCGGACGTCGGAGCCAGCTACTTCCTGTCGAGGTTACCCGGCGCCGTGGGAACCTATCTCGGACTCACCGGCTACCGACTCGATGCCGCCGACGCGCTGTACGTCGGGCTCGGAACGCATCGGGTCGCTGATGCCGGCATGGTCATTTCTGCCCTCGAGCGGCGGACAGGTTCGGTCGATCATGCTCTCCGGGCCTTGTCGCCGGGAACCGCCCCCGCGCCGCCCGGTCGTCTCGCATCTCATCGGGACGACATCGACTGGTGTTTCGGAGCGAACACCGTGACAGAGATACGCACCCGTCTGGGCGCGCTGTCGACGCAGTGGGCAGAAGACTCTCTGGCAGCTCTGGACGCGGCCTCCCCGCAGAGCCTCGAAGTCACGATGAGCACCCTGGCCATGGGAAAGCAGATGGGGCTACGGAAGTGTCTTTCTATGGAACTCGACATTGCGACGCGCATTGTGCGCACGCGCGACTTCTGCGAGGGAGTGCGGGCTCGGTTGGTCGATAAGGACGGCCGTCCCGTCTGGGTTTCTCTGCCGAACGACGATTTCGCCGACGTGAAGCAAGGGCTTTGGGCCGGTCCACCGGTCGACAGGCCCCGTGTGCGGTAGGTCGGCGTCGTCGCACATCTCCGGACAGGTTCGCGATCGCGCGGCAAACCCGAGGACTGTGCGGAGAGCATGCCGCGCCCGCAGTTTCGTTGCTCGATGTGTGCATCCTGCGGCGCGCCGCGAGACGGCACACGCCGGGACTGACCGCGTACAGGAGGTGATCGCAAGTCGCTTTCGGGTTCGGTCGCATTTCCCATTCCGCCCGCCGCACGTCCATCGCCGCTGAATGTAATTCGACGTTTTTGTTTGCGGTTCGCTGTTGATGCTCTGTGCACTCTTCTTGATCTCGCCCGCAGCACCCGCAAATTCTTGTATGGTGAAGTGGCGTGGAGTTCGGATCGAGCGACTTCATCCAGCCGCCCCCGGTGAGACGCACTGGCGTGAGTCATTCACCGCTGGAGCAGATATGGACGCCGTGAAGGCGCTGGCTCCTCGTGATCCATTTGCGGGTGACCGAGCCATGAAGTGCAGGCCACGAATTGAATATTCTGCATAGTTTGAGCGTTATGCGAATTCTGGGGATGTCTAAGATCGTCGTTCAAAAGCGGATAAAGTGCAGTCGTTCACAATTAACGTAGATCGGGCGACATGCCACATTCCGGCTGGCCTCGCCAGCGTGGCCGAGAGGCCGACGAGGCGCAGTTCGATCACTGGCTTCGCAGATGAACCCTGATCAGAAGTGATGAAAGGCGTTGTAAATGACGACAATTGCATTCCTCGGGCTCGGCAACATGGGTGGACCGATGGCGGCCAACTTGCTGGCCGCAGGGTTCGCGGTTCGCGGCTTCGACCTGGTTCCGGCGTTGAGAGCCGCGGCAGAATGCAAGGGCGCGACTGTCTTTGAAAAGGGTACCGACGCTGTTGCCGACGCAGACGTGGTGATCACATCGTTGCCCAACGGTGCCGTGGTCAAGGCCTGCTACGCGGAGATTCTCCCCGCGGCGAAGCCGGGCGCACTGTTCATCGACACTTCGACGATCTCGGTCGCGGACGCGCGCGAAATCCACGACAGTGCGTCGAAAGCTGGTTTTCAACAGATCGATGCTCCGGTGTCGGGTGGCGTCAACGGCGCCACTGCGGGAACGTTGGCGTTCATGGCCGGAGGGGAGACCGACGCCGTTGAACGAGCTCGATCGGTGCTGGATCCGATGGCGGGCAAGATCATCCACACGGGCGAGTCAGGCACCGGACAGGCTGCCAAGCTGTGCAACAATATGATGCTGGCCGTGCAACAGATCGCGGTCGGCGAGGCATTCGTCCTCGCTGAGAAACTGGGACTCTCAGCTCAGTCCTTGTATGACGTGGTGACGGGAGCGACCAGCAATTGTTGGTCCGTGAGTATTAACTGCCCGGTGCCGGGGCCGGTGCCAACCTCGCCCGCCAACAACGACTTCAAACCGGGATTCGCGACTGCACTGATGCACAAGGATCTGGGCTTGGCGATGGACGCCGTGTCCTTGGCCGGCACCAAGGCGCCACTGGGTACTTTGGCGGCCGAAATCTACGCACGATTCAATGCGCAGCACTCCGACAAGGACTTCAGTGCAGTGATCGACGTGATGCGCTGAGTAACCGACTGTCCGATATGGGCGGAACGGTGAAAGGCGAGGCGACAACTGGCGCGCTGTCGGTGTAGTGAATGATGTCGAACCCACTGAATTGCCGCGGTTACGGCGCTATTTGATGGGATCGTCATCTGTGCGGTTCTGAACCTCAGCGAGTAGCTGATGGTCGCTCCGGTACGCCACGATCCCGGCGAGGGTGGTGTCGCAGCGGATCTGGCGAGCCGGTTCACGGTCGGCGACGACGGTATCGGTCTCAAGCTCAACGTGTTGATTCATGTTGTTAATATTCAAAATTCGTGATTCTGCATTCGTGTGGTGGGCCGGGGTGGTCACACGAGCTCGTCTGAAGGAGATCAAAATGGGCGCACTGAGTCCATGGCACTGGGCAATTCTGGCTGTCGTCGTGATCCTGCTGTTCGGCGCGAAGCGCTTGCCGGACTCGGCCCGTGCGTTGGGGAAGTCGTTGCGCATCTTCCGGAGCGAGGTCAAGGAGATGCAGAGTGATGCCAGTCCGCTACCAGATCCGCGGCTGTCAGCGACGACGGCCCCACCGCCTGCAAGCACGTACTAGTGTCTCGAGTCGGACACCCGGGCCGGCGAAACCGGACTTCTTTGGAACGGTCACAACGTGCTGCTGTCCGGGGCAAACGGTCCGGAGTGATCAAAGTTGCGCTCGACATCTGGCTCCGAACCGTCGCACGAGGGTGTACCAGAATCTTCTCGTAACAGCCGCGATGCGTGCTCGCATCAACTCAGTCACGTATGTGAATGGGATTTCATGGCTCAGTCATCTTTTGCAAGGCTCTGTGTGAGCTCAGCGCGGTGCGCGAAAGGCGTAGCCCTGCGTGCAGGTGGTGGACCCGGTGTTTCGAGTGCACGGCGATCTCGTCGCCGGCGGCGACGGTGTACGCGCCGGCCTGGCTTGGCGCGGGCAGGCTGGCGATCGGGATGAGCGCCACCGTGAGGGCGTTCAGTGTTGCTGCTCGGGTGGGCCGCATCGCGGGTCCCTCTCTTTCTGGTGGGGGCGGTGACCGATGGCGTACGGCGCTGTTCGCCAGCGACGGCATCGAAGGCGTGGCGGCCGTGCTCACCGGCGCCAGTCACTTCGCAATTCTCAACCCGGCCACTGCGGTCCGGTCAGCGCTACTGCGACTGCCCGGTGCTCGTGGCGACGAGCTGGCCGCGATCGCCACCGTGCCGTCCTACGATCAGCTTGGCCTGGCCGTGCCCGCCGAACTCGGTCTGCACTCGCTGGGCGACCTCGCGGAGGCGAAACCGCCGTTGCGGGTGTCCCTGCGCGGGAGCCGTCCCACCCACAGCGTGCACCTGGTGCTCGATGACGTGCTGGCGTCAGTCGGGATCTCCCTCGACGACATCCGGTCTTGGGGCGGTCAGGTGAGTTATGACGACGGGCTGCCGCACAAGTCTGTGCGTACGCAGCTCCTACGCAACGGCGCCATCGACGCAATCTTCGATGAAGGCGTTTACAACTGGGTCGAACCGGCCAACAACGCCGGGCTGCGCTTCCTGAGCCTGTCCGAGGACGACATGTCACGGTTGGATGCGGCAGGCTACCGGTCCGGCACTCTGCGGAAGGACCCGCTACCCGACGCTTGACGCCGATGTCGACACGGTCGACTTCAGCGGATTTCTGGTTTTCACCCGCGCCGACGCCGATCACGCCGTGGTGGCGAAGTTCTGCGAGGCGCTGGTCGCCGCACGGGAGCGCACCGGTTGGCAGGGCGGACCGACCCTGCCGCTGGAAGACATGGTCACCGACACCATCGACGCACCGATACCCATTCCGTTCCACCCGGCCGCGGAGGCCACCTGGCGCAGACACGGGCTTCTCTAACTGCAGCATTCAACCCTTACGGTTATCACGACGTATTCGCTTCATCGGCCGCCCGCGTCCTTGTCCGCGCATCGACGTCTCTAAGCGGGTGTTCAGCGCCGTCGACGGCGGGGCCACCCCGACCAACTTGCGGACACGAGCGGGACTGCTGAGAACCTGACCGCTGCCGGCGGTTGGCGATGGTGATGAACGGCGCCGCGAGTGCAACCCAACCGGCTTCGCCCGTGAGAACGCCCTTGTTACTAGGTGAGGGACTAGCGGCGGTTATCAACGCCTCAAAACTATCGGCACGCAACACATTCGGCCTTAACCTGACATAATCTAAGTTATCGGCGTTAAACTCTCGGGAGTAGCGGTAGGTGCGGTTACTGCCGTCTACCTGGGGTGATCGGGTTTGCGCTGGTGGGCGGCGGAGTGGGCTGGCGTGGTGTCGGCGCCGTGGATGTGATGCTTGTGCGTCGGTCCAGCGTCCCGTAGGTTTCTTGCATTAGATGCAGGTTTCCACGGGTTGGAGGTCGGCGTGGACGGTGTTCCTGGGTTCGTTCCGCGGTTGTTGCGCGACGGTGAGGTCGGCCTGTTCCGCGCCGAGGACCGCGTGTTTGAAGCAATGGTCGAGGGTTGGCGGGCGCAGATGCTGGCGCGTGGGCTGACGAGAGCAACGATCGATGGGCGTTGCGGGGTGCTGCGCCGGTTCCAGGAGTTCGCGGGCACGTTCCCGTGGTCGTGGAGGCCGGTCGATCTGGATGACTACATGGCTGGGCGGCGCTCGGGTGAGAAGCCGGTGAGCTGGACGACGCTGCGTTCGGACAGCAATGCGATCGCGATGTTCTGTGCCTACGTCTCGAGTTCGAGTTACGGGTGGGGTGCGCTGTGCCAACGGGTCTTCGACGATGTTCCGGCCCAGATCGCGTTCGAGTGGAACACCCCGCGACACGCCTGCGAGGATGCCGTTCCGGCTGGCCGCCGGGCCTTCACAGCCACGGAGCTGCAGAGACTCTTTGATGACGTGGACGACCGGGTCGATCGTGAGTTCGCTGCTGGGAGTAAGCGCTGGCTGCCCCTGTTGCGGGACTCGATCGCGTTCAAGGTCTGCTACGCCTATGGGCTTCGGCGTCGCGAGGTGGCGATGCTGGACGTGCAGGATTTCGGCCCCAACCCGCATGTGCCTGCGTACGGCGACTTCGGCGCCGTGACCGTCCGATGGGCCAAAGGCACCACCGGGTCGGGGCCCCGGCGCCGCACCGTGTTGACGGTCCCGGAGTTCGACTGGGTGGTTGACCTGCTCCGATTCTGGATCACCGAAGGCGGCCGGCGGCACTTCGCCACCGCTGACCGCTCGACGGCGCTATGGCCGAGCGAGCGAGCCGAGCGGATAAGAGTGGGTAGCTTGAGTGATGCCTTCGCTGCCGCCCGCGAGGGGGCCGGCTTGCCGAAGGAGCTCGGACTGCACTGCCTGCGGCACTCCTATGTCACGCACTTGATCGAGGCCGGCTACGACCCGGCGTTCGTGCAGACTCAAGTCGGTCATGCCTATGCGTCGGTCACCGGGCTGTACACCTCGGTCGGCGACGATTTCAAACAGAAGACCATCCAGCGCATGATCGCTTCGCGGCTGGACGGGCACGGCAGGAAGCAGGAAGGAGACACTGATGGCTGAGCAACGACGCATCGGGTATCGCTGGAATCTGCGGACGCAGATGGCGCAGCGCAACCTGTGGAAGAGCACCGAACTGGTGCCGTTGTTGAGGTCTCGGGGCATCAACCTGTCCGAGAGTCAGGTCTACCGGCTGGTGACCGGCACACCAGAGCGGATCCCGGCACGCACGTTCGCCGCGCTCTGCGACATCCTCGACTGCGAACCGGGTGAGTTGTTCGAGCCGTTCGTGGAGATGCAGGCAGCGGCCGCCGCGCAGGCGCCGAAGCGGCCGGAAGACCTGGGGGTGGCACCCGGCCAGCCGATCGCCCGCCGGGTGAGACTCGTCCGGGGCGACAACGAGGACTGACCGATACCTATGGCCAGGCCCCGCAAACCCGACGACCCGGACCTGCGTCGCGTGTGTCCGTGTGATCGCTGCGGCTTGGGCTACCCGCTGGTGGTCACCTGGGGCCCGGAGGATCAGATCTGCGGCTACTGCTACCAGCAGGCCAAACGCACCCGCGGCACCTGCGACTGCGGCCACATCGGCGTCTTACCGGGCCGAGTAGATGGGCGCCCGGCCTGCCGGGCGTGCGCCCAGATCACCCTCAACATCGATTGCGTGCGCTGCGGCGCCGAGGACGAGATCTACCGCGCCGGCCTGTGCTGGCCATGCGCACTGAGCGAGACCGTCGACGGACTGCTGACCAACCTGGACACCGGCACCATCGCCGAGAGGCTTATCCCCCTGGCTGAGGCGTTGAAATCGATGAAACGCGCCAACAGTGGACTGACCTGGATCCGCCAGCGGCACGTGACCGACTTCCTGAAACAGTTGGCCACCCTCCCGGAGCTCACGCACGAGGCGATCGATGCACTTCCACGCTCGCGCACCCGCGACTACGTGCGCGGGCTCCTAGTCGAGCACGGTGGCCTGCCCCGACGTGATGAGCTGCTTGTCCGCTACCAAGCCTGGGCGGACACAGCACTGGAGAGGCTGACCGAGGACACCAACCGGGCCGTCATTGACCGCTATATCCGCTGGCACCATCTGCGGCGCATGAACCAGATGGACCTCGTCCCCCACGGCACCTTCCTGCGCAGCAAGCAGACCGTCACCGTCGCGATCAACTTCCTCAACTGGCTCGGCGAGCGCGACATCGCGCTCGCCGACGTCGGCCAGGGCGAGGTTGACGCCTGGATCGCCGGCGGGCCGACCACGCGACTGCTCGTCGATCGGTTCCTCGGCTGGGCCATGGACACCAAGAACGTCCCACAAGGGCTCACCGTGCCCCGCCATCGCCGCGGTAACAGCACCACACTCAGCGCCACCGACCAGGCCGCCGCCCTGGACCGAATAGTGGACGGCGACACCCTGACCACACGAGACAAGGCCGCGGCGATACTGGTCCTTGTCTTTGGCCAACAGATCCAGGATATCGCCGCGCTGACCTGGGACGACATCACCGTGACCGAGGACCTGGCGACCATTACGCTCGGCAGCGGCCCGATCGTGTTGCCCGCCCCGCTCGACGGGTCGTGGCGTGAACTTCTGGCCAACCCTGGCCACGACCAGACCGCCGCTCACCCGAGAAGCAACTGGGTCTTCAGAGGGCATTCCCCCGGCATGCACATCGATCCGATGCACCTACGCCTCCGGCTACGAGACCACCTCGTCAGCGCCCGCGCCGCCCGACTCGGCACACTGCATGAACTCAGCAAAACCGCCCCGGCCGCCATCATCGCCGACGTCCTGGGTTATCACCCATCGACCATTGAGCGCCACGCCGTCGACGCGGCAGGTACGTACGCCGAATACATCGTCGCCGTACGGGAGCACGGCCAGAGGTGATTCTCCGGAAATTACCGAGCAATCGGTATCACGGGAAATAGGTAACAGGAAACAATCTCCGTTACCGGAGTGGAGAGTGCCACAGAGTAATTCTCCGCTCGAGAAACCGCGATCAGATCGCCTACTCCCGCCTTACGAACACCCGTTCCTGCCAGCAAGATAATGGCTGGCAGGAGCGCCTTTTGAGGCCAGATCACGTTCACTACAGCCGTCTGCCGTGATTACATCGGTCGGCCGCCTCGTGTGGAGCAACGGGAAATCGACAACGCTCTTGCCTGAGAGGTCGGCTCTGTGACCGCGGCACTTCGTCGGTCCTTGATCGATATCCAGTACGGACGCGCACGCGACTCCCGAGGCTGGCTCCACCGCGTCCTTTTCCCTGATGCCGCCAGCGGCATGTCTGGCTGGCCCTCTCGCTGGGGGCCGGCACCTTCAGTTGATGGTCCGCGCGGCGGTGTCTATGACCTTGTCGAGAGCTCGCAGGGTCTGTTGTTGCGCGGCGATCCGGCGGCGGAGCTTCTCGCGCTCGTGGTTGAGGTCTCTGGCCAGCTGGTCGTCAGCCGTGGCCGAGGCCCCCCCGTCGGCGTCCTGGATGCAGGGCAGGATCTTATAGATCGTCTGACTGTTCAACCCAGCCCGATACAGCTCCTGGATCCGGTTGACACGGTCAACTGCACTGACCTGATACTCGCGTTGCCCTCCCGGGGTGCGCGTCGACGAGAGCAGCCCCCGCTGTTCGTAGTAGCGCAACGAGCGGGCGCTCACCTCGGTCAGCATCGATAGCTCTCCGATCCGCATCGCGCGCCCTCCGGTAGTCGACTTGCAGCTAACACCCATGTCAGGTTCTACCCTCGATCGTAACGTTCGCCGAAAGGAAGCAAGAATGCTGTTTGACCAGATCCAACTCGGACCTGTCGACCTCGCGGGCCGGGTGGCGCTGGCGCCGATGACCCGGGTAAGCGCCGATGCTGACGGGCGCGTCAACGAACGAATGGTCCAGTATTACCGCCGGTTCGCTGCCGGTGGCATTCCTCTCCTGATCATCGAGGGCGCGTATATCGACACCGCTGAAAGTCAGACCTATCTCTACCAGCCGGGTTTGGCGACGAAGGCGCACGCGGAATCGTGGCGCCCTCTGGTGGACGCGGTTCGTGCGGAGGGCGCCGCGGTGATCGCTCAGCTCCAGCACTCCGGGCCGCAGGGGCAGGGGAACCCGTACTCAGACCGCCTCGTGTCCGCGTCTGCCATCGCCGCGCGTGGAGAGCAGATGAGCATGTACCGCGGCGTTGGTCCCTACGACATTCCTGAGCCGGTGACCGCAGCCGAGATCGAAGAAATTCATCAGGCGTTCGTGGACGCCGCTCTCCGCGCACAGGGCGCGGGAGTTGATGGGGTGGAACTCCACGGAGCCAATGGTTACCTGCTCGACGCCTTCCTCACCGACTACCTCAACCACCGGACCGACCAGTACGGGGGGAGCACCGCCAACCGAGTGCGGTTCGCCGCCGAGACCGTGCGCAAGGTCAAATCGGCAGTCGGAGACGGCTTCATCGTCGGCATCCGCATCTCCCAGGGCAAGGTCAGCGACGGCAGCCACAAATGGGGGGGAGGCGTCGACGACGCGGACACGATCTTCCGCAGTCTCGCAGAAGCCGGGGTCGACTATCTTCACACCACGGAATGGAAGGCCGCACTGCCCGCGTTCCCCGGTGAGGATTCCAGGCCGCTGTCTGCCCTGGCGAAACAGGCGGCTCCGAATGTGACAGTCATCGCCAACGGACACCTCAATACGTGCGACGACGCCGACGCTGTGGTCCTAAACGGCCATGCCGACATGGTTGCGATCGGCAAAGCGGCGCTGTCCAACCCGGACTGGCTGAATCGCGCCTACAGCGGAGCTGAACTCCTGGATCCCCTGTCACCCTCGGCCTTCGGTGAGCTAGCGACCATCCAGGACTGGGAATTGCAGTAGGGCTCCCACCTGAGGAATCACCACAACATCTCCGAGTGCGGCGAGACTGGACCAAGACAAAGTAGAAAGTCGTGGCCGGGAAGGAAATCTCACATGTCGTCAGATCCGAAGAAGGATGCACTCCGCGTCATCTTTCCGCAATGGCAGGCATGCGGAGTCGGTTACGCGGCCGAGTTCACGAAGGACCTCACCGCACGATCGGTCCGTCATGGATACGAAGTCGGTCCACGGCTGTTGAATACCGTCTTCCCCGGCGGCGAGGACAACACTGTGGTCATTCCGGTAGTCGACTTTGATACCGGAGTCGAGCAAGGAATCGAGTCTCGTTCGGCGGTGCTGGCGAATCTGGCCCTTCCGGATCCGGAGTGCGTAGCGGGGTTCGCGGCTGACGC
>NZ_JTIZ01000036.1:0-2850 GCF_000801125.1 Rhodococcus sp. Chr-9 | reverse complement strand
GGAAACGGTGCCCTCCACGCCGGCGAGGTACCTCGAGGACCACGAGGTGGTCGAGCACGTCATACGGCACCCAGAGCTGCTGGCGAGAGTCCTCGAATCGTTCAGCGGCTCGATCGCGTTCCGTCGCCATCCCGAGCGTGAGTACCCCCCGCCGCTGCACAAGGCGGCGGTGCAGCTGGCCCACTACCTCGATCAGTACCTCCGGGAGACCGCCCCACCGCCGCCGGAAACTGCGGGATTGTCCCGGCAGCAGCGGCGAGCCCTCGAACGGAAAAAGGCGAAGAAGGGCCGCTGACAGAACCGGTCACCCCACCCCGAAAACGGGCTGCCGCGGCACCGCTTCGCGCTGCCTTGCCCTCGGTCGATGCGTCAACATAGGTTGCCCAAAATGCTTGTGCCAGTGAAGAAGCTGGTTCGTATGTGTGCTGCGATTGGGGCCAGCCGCAGCAGTGGTTTGCCGTTGCTCAGGTGTCGGCGCCGACGTCGGCCTTCGCCGTTTCTTCGCGAGCCTTTGCCGCCTTGCGGGCGTGGTGCAGGATCGTGCCGACCCCGCCGGTCGTCATTCCGACCTGCTCGGCGATCTCGCGCAGCTTGAGGCCCTGAGCACGCAACTCCAGCACCCGCTGACGACGTTCGGCAGCACGGGCGAGGAACTCCTCCCGAGGCTCAGCCATGATGCGCTGGATGGTGCGTGGGGATACGCCCAACCTCTCGGCGCCTTCGCGGGCGGTCATCGTCCTCCGCGCCGGGACCTCCGCTCCTCGCCGCTTCCGTACGGGGATGTGCTTGCTCATCGCAGAACCTCCAACGCCACCGTGCGGTCTACCTTCAGACGCCGTTGACGGTTGGCTTCGATCTTCGCAGGGGAGACGACCTTGCCGCCTTTGCTGCCGAGGTGGGCTTGTCGGGCGCGGTAGGCCTGTTCGTCGAAGTTGCGCCAGATCCACTTGCCGATGGAGTAGGCGGTGGCCCTGACCTCCACGAACGGAAGTGGGGCGGTGAACTGCGTGTTGATCGCGTGGCAGTGCTGGAGCACGAGCATCAGCCAGGCATCGAGACCGTCGTGCCGGTGGTGCCACCACTGCCCGTAGGCCCAGGTGCGGGCGGTATCGAACATGGTCACGTTGCGGCCGAGCCCGACCGCCTTCTCGGGCTTCCTGGGCGCCTGACGTGGGGTGTGGACGGTGACGAGGTCGCGCAGCTCGTAGGGCCGGGACGGGCCGTAGATGGTCTCCCAATCGGGGTGGATCGGGTTCTTGGTCAGCTGCCCGCCGTAAGCGAAGTCCCCGCCGACGGAGATGCACAGACCCCGCTCGATGCGATGAGCGAAGCGCAGCGGTTGCAGCCGGGCGGAGTCGGTGCGGCAGACGGGGCCGGCCAGCCACCAGCCCAGGTGCGCCCGCCCTGACGGGGACTGCGCGACCCAGTTCGGGGCCGGATGGTCGGACGGCTGCTCGAATGCCCGCATCGCCGCATCCGGGTGGTCGCAGTCGATGACGATCGAGCCGAGCAACGCGTGAGGCGAGTGCTCGATGTAGCGCATCGTCAGTGCCTCGTCGCGGCTGTAGCGGTACTGCCCGGCACGGAGATCGTTCGTCGCATGCGGCCGATACGGCAGCAGGACCTCCCGCCCCCAGATCTCGTCGGTGAGCAATTCCCCCATCGTCATGCCGGACACTCTCGCACAAAAAAGATCATTTTTTTACGTACGACACACCAAGCCATATCAGGTATCCCGATTTTTTCCTGGGGGTTTACACCACTCACCGATCCCTGCCGGGGCCATAAACCCGGCGGATTTCCGCGGTCGCATCCGTGATGCATGAGATGTGTCGGGTGAGTCGTCTCGTGCATGGGTCGGGACCACAGGCAGTCGGGTGGCACGTGACGGTGCGGTGCCGTCCAGGGTGCGGGAGGTAAGCCGGGTACGGCTGTCGAGTGCGGCAGAACGGTGTCGGTTCGGGGGGCAGTGGGCGTACCGATGGGCCGGCCTGTCCCGGATGTGAGTGGAACTGCAAGAGGTGTGTCCCCCGTCGGGTGTCGTCGCGGGGCGTGGTTCGCCCGATCCGGCGGGAGCGGCTGTAGCGGCCTCACACGTGTGAGGCCGGGGGACAAGTGCCCGAGGTTGGTTCAGTGCGTCAGCGGGGCGCTCAGGGCGTGTTGTGGGGCGCGGTGGCGCGACGTCAGGGCCGGCCGGGCCGGGTGGCCTCGATGTAGTCGGCGAACCCTGCCAAGAACCCACGTTCGTACTCCTCGACGTGGGGCTGCCCGACCGGGGCGGTGAACCACGTCGAAGCGTCGTGGGCGGTGTCGGCGTCTCCGAGTCGTTGCCGCTCGACGGCCTCGGCGTATCCGGCGTCGTAGCCCTGAGTGAACGCAGTCGTGGTCATGCCCGCCACCTTCCTGGATCAGTCCTGGTCATCGTCGGCGATCCCGCCGACAGACACCCGCCGACACCAGCGATGTCGATCCTGCGCGACCGAAAACGCCCACACACCTCTTGCACTAAAGCTGCAATTTTGGCGCGACGAAATAGGATTCTGCCTCGTGACGACCCCGCCGACGCCGACCGACAGCCCCGCAACCAGCGCAGATGACGCCGATCCGGGCATGTGCCCGTGGTGCGCAAACCCTGTCCCTCAGCACGCCGGGGCGGGCCGGCCGAGGGTGTGGTGCAGCGACCAATGCCGCCGCGACGCGTACAGCGCCCGCAAGGCATCACGCAGCGGAGCGGTCGGGGTGAAGGTGGTCCGGCAGACCCGGATCGTGGAAAAACCCGTCGAAGTCCGGGTGCCCGACTGGCGGGAAACGGTGCCCTCCACGCCGGCGAGGTACCTCGAGGACCACGAG
>NZ_JTIZ01000035.1:0-26914 GCF_000801125.1 Rhodococcus sp. Chr-9 | reverse complement strand
CTCGGGACGACGGATCGGGGTGGTGTGCGGATCTTCCTCGGGATCCGCACACCACCACGATCGACCGAGAGTTACACGGCGCAGAGCGGTTTGATGTCCTGCAGTCCCTCGGTGGTGGGCGAGGTGAGCATCAGGCACGAGTTGTACCCGCTCGCCTCGACGACGTTCCGGATCTCGCGCCACGCGTCGTCGCTGACGACGGGCGAACGCGACAGCACGAATCCGGAGATGCGCGTCGGGTCACCGACGACTGCCCACGAGTAATCGTTCGCGAGGTACGTGACGATGTAGTTGCTCGGTCCGTCGAGCGAATCCTGGAAGGGTACCCCCGGAAAAGACACATGCAGTGCGGCAGTGTCGTTCACGCGGGCGTTCCCGATGATCCCGCGACGATCGCCGGTGAACGTGGTGCACGAGTTCTCCACGCGCACGTTGCGTTCGTCGAGCAGCGTGTAGAACGCCGTCGTGTCGCGAGCGCAGTCGATGTTGTAGGGAGCCGGATTGGCGGCGAGCTGATACCACTGCCCCACATACCGGTTCACGTCGAGCTCGGGAACCGGAGTGAGCGGCGCTGCGGCGGCGGGCGTGGCGAACAGGAGCGCGCCTGCGGCGGCGATGAACGCCGCCGCAAGCCCCCGAACGCCGTGTCGGGATCTACGCATGCCTTCTACCTTTCCGTCGTCCGGTATCGGTTACTGCTGGGGCATGAGAACGCCGTCGATCAGGTACACGGTGGCGTTCTCGGTCTCGATGCCACCGCAGATCACGTTGGCGTCGTTGACGGTCCACATCTCACCCTCGCCGGCGACCTCGACGGTGCCGCCCTGGACGGTGGTCTGCGTGCCGGCGATATCGGCCGGGGTCAGCTCACCGGGAACCACGTGGTAGGTGAGGATGTCGGTCAGTAGAGCCGAATCCGTCTGCAGCGTCTGGACGGTCTCCGGCGGCAGGGCGGCGAACGCGTCGTCGACCGGCGCGAAGACGGTGAACTCGCCATCGTTGAGCGTCTCGACCAGGTTGACGTCGGGGTTGAGCTGGCCGGACAGGGCCTGCGTGAGAGTGGTCAGGATCGGCACGTTTCCGGCGGCCTCGGCGACAGGCTGGTTCGCGAGTTCCTCGACGGACGACGGGCCGGTAGGGTTCGCGGCGACATAATCGGCGCAGCCCGGTCCGACGGGGCCGGCAGCGGGGGTTGCGGTACCGGTTGCAGCCGTAGTGGTTTCCTGCATTGTCTCCTGGGTGGTCTCCATCGTGGTGGTGTCGGTGGTGTCCGTGCCCGAATCATCCGAACACGCCGCGACACCCAGCAGGGACATCGCACCGATTCCGACGACGGCCAGGCTCTTGCGCGCAGTGAAGTTCATGACTGTGGTTCCCTTCGTAGGCCGTGGCCGGAAACGGCCACGTCGATCAGGTGTGTCACCGGTCATTCGAACCTCGGGTCGGCCCGGATGGGTCGGATCGAGAGATTTTTTCTCGGATCGGTATCCGGTGTTCGACCCATCCGTATTGCGGTCGGCTCCGAATGCAGGTCATGGACGACGTCGAGGATCTCCGACCGGCTCACGTATTCGTGTTGCCCGGTGGGCGTCCGGTCGGCACCACACCGCCGCGTCCGTGGCATCTGTCGCAGTTGCACATGCGTCGGAGGACACCCGGACCGATCCGCGGATGGCGCAGAGCCGGACGACGGCGGCGGGAGACCGGGGCGCGAACACGCGCTGGCATCCCCTGCCCGGAGCCGGGCACTTCCTCCTCACCGACCCGCGCTGGTGGGCCGACACCACAGCCGATTTCCTCACGTGCACACTGTCGGGGAAACCGACCCCGTGCCCCGGAGACGACCATGCATCCTGACCTTCCCCGCGCAGTCGCGATGATCGGCGACGACGTCGAGTTCCCGGGTGGCCGGGAGGCGGTCGTGCCGGCGATCTACCGGACCTTCGTCCGCCACGCGCAGGGCTCGGCCGAGCGCCCCTCGCTCGAGTACCGCGGCTTCAGCTGGGTCATGGATGTCGACGAATCGATGCCTTCGTCCTGGTGGTTGCGCACGCTGATGCGGTTCGAGCCGTGGGACCACTTCGTCGCGAGCGATTCGGACACCTTCCGCGGGCGGGTCGAGGATCAGCTCGTGGCCGACGGGGTGCGGGTTCCGGTCGGGCGCATCACTGCGCTGCTGAACATCCGGCGCCTCGGTCTCGGATCGGATCCGCTGAACCTGTTCTGGTGTCACGATCCGAGCGGTTCCCTGGCCTGCGTGGTCGCGGAGATCCATTCGCGCCGGAACGGACGGCACTGTTACACGCTGCGCTCGGACGAGATCGACATCATCACCCGGGCCGGCGACACGTTCGCGGTCTCGGTCGCCCTGCGGCGACCCGGCGTCCCGGTGTTCACCGCGACCGTCAGCGGCGAACGGCTGCCGGCCGATCTCACGACTGTTCTACGTGCTCGGATGTGGATGGGGTGACGCTCGTGGTCGACACGGTTGCCTTGAGTGGAGGGAATGTCCAGGCTAGGCTTTCCCTCGATGAGCGGACTGAGCCGATGACCGGCGTCGGAGGCCATACCGATACCCTCGGCGAACTGCTCGGGCGGGTGGCCCGGCAAGACCCTACGGCGTTCGCCGAACTGTACGACGCGACGCGTTCCCGAGTCTTCGGCATGGTGCTGCGGGTCCTGCGGGATCCCGGTTACAGCGAGGAGACCACCCAGGAGGTCTACCTCCAGGTATGGAGGTCGGCCGACAAGTACGACCCGCGTCAGGGTTCCGCTCTGTCGTGGATCATCACGCTCGCCCATCGGCGTGCCGTCGACCGGGTCCGCAGCGAACAGTCCGGAGCCGACCGCGAGTCGCAGTACGGTTCGACGAACGTCGACGCGGCTTTCGACTCGGTGAGCGAGGAGGTAGCGCAGCGCGACGATCGCCGCCGGGTGAACGAGTGTCTGGGTTCGCTCACCGAACTGCAGCGACGCTCGGTCGAGCTCGCCTACTACAGAGGCTTTACGTATACCGAAGTGGCAGAAGAACTTTCGTCCCCGTTGCCGACGGTCAAGTCGCGCATCCGGGACGGCCTGAAACGACTGAAGAATTGTCTGGGGGTGACTGTGGATGGCTGACGAGGCGAACGATTCCTCGCACGATCTGCTCGACATGGCACCCGTCTTCGCATTGGATGCCGTCACGCCCGACGAACGTCGAGAGCTTGCCGAGCGACTCGCGGAAGCAGACCCGGAGGCGGCCGAACGGTTCGGCGTCGAGGTCCGCGAGGTCCGCGAGACCCTCGCAGCGATGTCGGCCGGTACCGCGACCGAGCCGCCGCCCGAACTCCGGGTGCGACTTCTCGATCTGGTCCACGCCGAACTCACCGCGAAGACGCCCGCCGAGAAGACGCACACGGAACGACCCGGTGACCCGGAGGCGACCGAGGCACCTCGGGCGGAGGACGATCACCCTCCCCCGCCCGTCTCCCTCGACGAGCGCCGCCAGGCCCGACGGCGAAACTTCCTGCTCGCCGCGGCAGCGGCCGTGATCGTCGCGATCGGCGGCGTCGTGGTGGCCGGTCAATGGCAGAACACGTCCGAGCCGGGCACGAGCGAGCGGGTCTTCGCCGCCGAGGACGTACGGACCTCGTCGGGCGAGCTCGACGGTGGCGGCACCGCGACCGTGGTGTTCTCCAAGGAGGAGGACGCCGGCGTGCTGGTGATGAACAACGTCGCCCCGCCGGCCGAGGGCAGCGTCTACCAGATGTGGCTGGTCGGGCCCGAGGGAATGGAGCCCGCAGGCACGATGACACCCGACGACGTCGCGCCGTCGACGACCGCGGTGCTCGAGGACATCTCGGGTGCCACCGCGCTCGCCTTCAGCGTGGAACCGACGGGCGGGTCGACCCAGCCGACCGCGCTCTTCGCTCAGCTGCCGCTCGACTGACATGTTCGCGGCAGCGAGCACGTCATCGGCGGGTGCCGATGACGACGGTCGCGTCGGCCTCCTCGAAACCCCGCGTGTCGGCGTCGAGTCCGGCCCGGGTCATGAGGTCGCGCACGACGGGTGCCTGCGACGCGGCCGACTCGACGAGCAGCGACCCACCGTCGGTGAGCCACCGACCCGCGTCGGCGACGAGCCGACGGTGGACGTCCAGTCCGTCGGGTCCGCCGTCCAGTGCATGTCGCGGCTCGCTGCAGCGCGCCTCCCGCGGCATCGACGCGATCGCCCCCGACGGCACGTAGGGCGCGTTGGCGACGAGCACGTCGACGCGACCGCGCAGCGTGCCCGGCAGGGCGTCGAACAGATCGCCGACGAACACCCGGTGGGGCGGCAGGTTCAGGCGGGCACACGCGGCGGCGACGGGATCGATGTCGGCCGCGTAGACCTCGCAGGCCTCGACGGCGGTGGCGAGCGTGGCACCGACGGCACCGCACCCGCAGCACATGTCGACGATCACGGCGCCGGGCCGCGCGAGTTCGATCGCGCAGTCCACCAGGTACTCGGTGCGGCGACGGGAGACGAACACCCCCTCTCGCACCGCGATGCGCCTGCCGTGGAAGAAGACCTGTCCCAGTACGTGTTCGAGGGGTTCTCCGCCGGCCCGCCGCGCGATGAGCCGCTCCAGATCCGAGGGTGTGGGAGCGGCTTCGACGAGCAGCTGCGCCTCCTCCTCGGCAAACACGCACCCGGCCGCTCGCAGTGCGGAGACAACGTCGGCGTGGGTCCGGTGGGCGGAGACCATGCGGAACCCTACCGCGCGCTCATCCGGCGAATCTCTCCGTTTCCCGGGGCGGGGGCCGGCTCACACCCCGTGAAGGGGTGGAATCTCCCGATCATGGGTATTCCGCGGGCTGTCACGAGGAGCGCTGTGGGAACGAACGATCTCGAGCAGGAGCCTGCGCAGGGTCGCCGGGTCCGAGACCGCGACCGGAGAGTCGCCACCGGTCGCGTCGTCGCGCTCGAGTTCGATCACACGCCGGTAGGCGTCCACGCCCCCGGGTGGGTCGACATATCCGTTCACGCCAGGAGGAATCTTGAGCACTGCTACCGCGCCCCCACGTAGAACCGGCCGATGGCGGTGGCTGCTACCCGCCCTGTTGCTCATCGCGTGGCTCGTGGCCGCCGGTGGCGGCGGCCCGTTCGCAGGCAAGCTCAGCGAGGTCGCCTCCAACGACGCGAGCACCTTCCTCCCGGCATCGGCCGAATCCACCCGCGCGGACGAGCTGTACGCGCAGTTCAACGAGAGCGAGTTCATCCCCGCGATCGTCGTCGCCGAACGCGACGGTGGGATCACCGACGAGGACCTCGCCTTCCTCGCCACCGAATCGGCCGGACCGCCGCCGATCCCGTCCGAGGACGGCGCAGCGGCGCAGATGATCGTGCCGCTCGACGCCTCCGGGGAGGTCCAGGAGGCCGTCGAGGAACTCCGGACGGCCCTCGAAGGCGCACCGGACGGCCTGACCGTCTACGTCACCGGCCCCGCCGGGCAGGCCGCCGACCTGTCGTCGGCCTTCGGCGGCATCGACGGACTGCTCCTGCTCGTCGCGGGCGGTGTCGTCCTCGTCATCCTCGTGGTGGTCTACCGCAGCCCGATCCTGCCGTTCGTCGTCATCATTTCGGCGCTGTTCGCACTCGCCCTCGCGAGCCTGCTGATCTATGTGCTCGCCGACGCCGGAGCGATCGCGCTCAACGGCCAGAGCCAGGGCATCATGTTCATCCTCGTGTTCGGCGCCGCCACCGACTACGCGCTGCTGCTGGTCTCCCGGTACCGCGAGGAACTGCGACTGCAGCAGGACAAGTACGCNCGAGCCGATCGCGGCGTCGGCCGGCACCGTCATCCTCGGTGTGCTGTGCCTACTGCTGTCGGACCTGAACTCCAACCGCGGTCTCGGCCCGGTGGCCGCCATCGGCATCGCGACGTCGTTCCTCGCGTCGCTCACCTTCCTGCCCGCAGTGCTCGTGCTGCTCGGCCGCGTCGCGTTCTGGCCCACCCGCCCGGTCTACGACCCGAACGCCGACGCCGACGACATGCAGAAGTCCCACAAGGTGTGGGGCCGGGTGGCCGACTTCGTCGGGTCGAAGCCGCGTCCCATCTGGATCGTGTGCAGCCTCGTGCTCGTCGCCTTCGCCCTGCTGGCACCGCAGTTCAAGGCGAGCGGTGTCGCGTCCTCGGATCTGTTCCTCCTACAAACCGATTCGAAGTCCGGCCAGGAGGTGCTCGGTGAGCACTTCGACGCCGGCACCGGTTCGCCCAGCATCGTCGTCGCCCGCGAAGGCGCGCTCGAGGGTGTCGTCGGCGCCACCGAGGGCGTCGAGGGCGTGACGACCGTCCAGCCCGTCCCCGGCCCCGACGGCGCGCCGCGCGTGGTCGACGGACTGGTCGCGGTGCAGGCGACGCTCTCGGATCCCGCCGACTCCCTCGCCGCCGAGGAGACCGTCGAACGCATCCGCGAGGCGGTGCACGCCGTGCCCGGGTCCGAGGCACTCGTCGGCGGACCCACGGCCGTCGACCTCGACACGAAGGACACCGCGACCCGCGACCGCACCGTCATCATCCCGGTTGTGACGCTCGTGGTGCTGCTGGTGCTCATCGCGTTGCTGCGGGCGGTCGTCGCACCGATCCTGCTGATGCTCACCGTGATCGTCTCGTTCGCGGCGACCCTCGGCATCTCGTCGCTCGTGTTCAACCACCTGTTCGGTTTCCCGGGCGCCGACCCGGTGGTGCCTCTGTTCGGGTTCGTCTTCCTCGTGGCGCTGGGTATCGACTACAACATCTTCCTCATGACCCGCGTCCGCGAGGAGACGAAGAAGGTCGGCACCCGTGCGGGCACCCTGCGGGCGCTGACCGTCACCGGTGGTGTCATCACGTCCGCCGGCGTGGTGCTCGCGGCCACGTTCTCGGCGCTGGCGGTGATCCCACTGCTGTTCCTGGCTCAGCTGGCGTTCATCGTCGCCTTCGGTGTCCTGCTCGACGCGCTGCTCGTGCGGTCGCTGGTGGTGCCGGCCCTGACGATCGACATCGGCAAGAAGATCTGGTGGCCGAGCAAGCTGGCGCGGGCCGAACCGTCCGAGCCGGACGCCACCGAGGACGTCGCGACCGCGGGAGCGCCGCGCTCATGAGCGCGCTGAGCGCGCAGTGCTACTGACAGGCGCATGAGCGGATGAGAGCGGCCGCGGGACCGGGCATGTGATCCGGTCCCGCGGCCGTTCGTCCCACGGCTGCCGCGTTTGCCCGTTACCGTTCTATTCCATGTCTGCGGATTCCGCCGCTCCTGTCGAGCGCCCGCGTCCGGTGGAGGACGCCCGACCGCCCTCCCGGCCGTCGCTGACCGACCGTGTCGGTGGACGTCTGTCCGCCGTACCGCACATCTTCGGCCTGATCCTGGGCATCTACGCGGTCGTGGTCGCATTGTGGTCGATCTCCCCGACCCTGCGTTACTGGATCCACGCCCCGCGCGAATATCTCGACGAGTACTACTTCGACGCCCCCGACACGAGCCTGTCGTTCGCGCTCGTCCTCGGCCTGCTCGCCGGTGCGATCGCCGGCCGAAAACGCATCGCGTGGTGGATCCTGACGATCTACCTCGGCGGATTCTCCATCACCAATCTCGTGATGAGTATCGTCGAGCGCGACCCGAACCACCTCGTCGCGTTGGTCGTCCATCTGCTGATCGTCGCGCTCCTGCTGCTGTCCTATCCCGAGTTCTACACGCGCGTGCGGCGCGGAAACGCCTGGGCCGCACTCGGTGTGCTCGTGGGTGGTCTGGTCGTCGCGACGCTCATCGGCTGGGGCCTGGTGGAACTGTTCCCCGGCACCCTGCCCGCTACCGACCGGTTCCTGTGGGCGCTCAACCGCGTCACCGCGCTGACGTTCATCGACAACGACCAGTTCGGTGGCCGCCCGAACGGGCTGGTCAACACGATCCTCGGCCTCCTCGGCGCCCTCGCCGTGCTCGCGGCGGTCGTGGTGCTGTTCCGTTCACAGCGAGCGAGCAACGCGCTCACCGGCAGTGACGAATCGGCCATCCGCGGTCTGCTCGCCCAGAGCGACGATTCGCTCGGCTACTTCGCGACCCGCCGCGATAAGGCCGTGGTGTTCGCCCCCAGCGGCAAGGCCGCGGTGACCTACCGCGTCGAACTCGGCGTGTGCCTCGCGAGCGGTGATCCGATCGGCAACCCCGAAGCGTGGCCGCACGCCATCGACGAATGGCTCGACCTCGCCCGCGCCTATGGGTGGACACCCGCGGTGATGGGGGCGAGCGAGGACGGTGCGACGGCCTACCACCGTGCGGGTCTGAACGCGCTGCAGCTCGGCGACGAGGCCGTCCTGCTCACCCGCGACTTCAGTCTCACCGGACGCGACATGCGACCGGTGCGGCAGGCCGTCAACCGCGCCCGCAAACACGGTGTGACCGCGCGGATCATGCGTCACCGCGAACTGTCACCCATCGAGCTGTCGGCGGCGATCCAGCGCGCCGAGGTCTGGCGCGACACCGAAAACGAGCGCGGTTTCTCGATGGCCCTCGGCCGGCTCGGCGACCCGCTCGACGGCGACTGCCTGCTCGTCGAAGCGGTCGCGGACGGCAAGGTCGTCGCGATGCTCTCGCTCGTGCCCTGGGGATCGGACGGCGTGTCACTCGACCTCATGCGCCGCGACCCGCAGGCCCCCAACGGCGTCGTCGAACTCATGGTCTCCGAGCTCGCCTCACGCGGTGCCGAATTCGACGTCGAGCGGATCTCGTTGAACTTCGCGGTCTTCCGGTCGGTCTTCGAGGAGGGCGCGCGGATCGGTGCCGGCCCGATCCTGCGGTTGTGGCGGTCGATCCTGCTGTTCTTCTCACGGTGGTGGCAGCTCGAGGCGTTGTACCGGTCCAACGTCAAGTACCACCCCGAATGGGTGCCCCGCTTCCTGTGTTTCCGCGACAACCGGCTCATCCCGCGCGTCGCGCTCGCGTCGGCGATCGCCGAGGGCTTCCTCACCCTCCCCACCTTCGGTCGTCGGAACACCCAGCAGCACACGGGAACACACTCGGCGTTCCCCGAGGACCAGGTGGCCGCGGCAGAACTGCACGACGACGGCAGCGCACCCGACGTCGAGCTTGCCGACGGCACGCCCGCCGTCTCGCACGGACGTCGCCGCCCCGAACAGGTCCAGGTGCGGATGAACACCCTGCAGCGGATCGTCGAGCACGGTGTCGATCCCTATCCGGTCGCGCATCCCCCGACCCACACGGCCGCCGAGGCCCGGGCCGCGAAGTCCGGCACCCCGGTGACCGTGGCGGGACGCCTGCTGCGCATCCGCAACTTCGGCGGTGTGCTGTTCGCGGTGCTGCGCGACTGGTCGGGCGACATCCAGATCCTCATCGACCGGCAACGGGTTGCCGGACAACGCTTCCTGTTCGACCTCGGTGACCTCGTCGAGGTGTCGGGCGAGGTGGGACGCAGCCGCACCGGCGAGATCTCGGTGCTCGCCGACTCGTGGCGCATCGACGGCAAGTGCCTGCATCCGCTGCCCGACAAGTACCACGGCCTCGTCGACCCGGAAGCCCGCGTGCGACAACGCTATCTGCATCTCGCGATCGACCGCGGGGCACGCGACCACCTCGCGGCACGCAGCGCGGTGGTGCGGTCGCTACGCGACGAACTGCAGGCGCGCGGCTATCTCGAGGTGGAGACCCCCATCCTGCAGTCGGTGCACGGCGGCGCGAACGCCGCACCGTTCATCACGCACATCAACGCCTACGACGCCGATCTGTACCTGCGGATCGCCCCCGAGCTGTATCTGAAGCGGTTGTGCGTCGCGGGCATGGCGAAGGTCTTCGAGATCGGCCGGGTGTTCCGCAACGAGGGTGCGGATTTCAAGCACAACCCGGAGTTCACGATCCTCGAGGCATACGAGGCGCACAGCGACTACGAGAAGATGCGGGTGGTCGCACGCGAGTTGATCCAGGCAGCGGCCCGCGCGGCACACGGACGCGAGATCATCCTGCGGCCCGGACCCGACGGTATCCCGGTCGAGATCGACATCTCCGGCGAGTGGCCCGTCAAGACCTTCCACGACGCGATCTCCGAGGCGCTCGGGACATTCGTCGATGCGCAGACCCCCGTCGACGTCCTGCGACGCCTGTGCGACGAGCACGAGATCCCCTACAACCCGGCCTGGGACGCCGGCGCCACCGCGCAGGAGATGTACGAGCACCTCGTCGAATCGAAGACGGAGTTCCCCACCTTCTACACCGACTTCCCGACCTCGGTGTCGCCGTTGACCCGGCCGCACCCCCGCAAGCCGGGTGTCGCGGCGAAGTGGGACCTGGTGGCCTGGGGTGTCGAGCTGGGGACCGCCTACAGCGAGCTCACCGATCCGCTCGACCAGCGTGCTCGCCTCACGGAGCAGTCGCTGCTCGCCGCGGGCGGTGACGAGGAGGCGATGGAACTCGACGAGGAGTTCCTCGAAGCACTCGAATACGCGATGCCTCCCACCGGCGGCCTCGGTATGGGTGTCGACCGGATCGTGATGCTCGTACTGGGAGGGAGCATCCGCGAGTCGCTGGCGTTCCCGTTCACGAAGCCGCGGCGCTCCTGACGGGTGGTTTCACGTGAAACCGCTCCACCTGGCATCGTGAGGTCGTGCAGCTACTCCTGATCCGTCACGCCGAGCCGAACAACGCCCGCGCCGAGACCGGGGGCGCCGACCCGCCGCTCACGGAGGCCGGTCGTCTCCAGGCGTCGCGGTTGCCGGACGCGCTGTCCCCCTACAACATCACCCGCCTGTTCTCGAGCCCGCAGTTGCGGGCCCTGCAGACGGCCGAGCCGGTCGCGGAACGACGCGGGCTCGACGTGGAGAAGATGGAGGACATTGCCGAGTACGACTACGGCCACGACCACTACTTCACGATCGACGCCGCGAAGGACGTCGCACCGGCCGCCTACAAGCGCATCCTGGCAGGTCACCTGCCCGATTTCGTGGACGGGGACGCCTTCCGCACGCGGGTGCTGCGAGGGATCGACCACGTGGTGGACACGTGCGACCACGCCGAGACCGTGGCGCTGTTCGCCCACGGTGGGGTCGTGAACATCGTGCTGCAGCACCTGCTCGAGCTGCCCCGGCCGCTGATGTTCCCCATCGAGTACGCGTCGGTGACGCGCATCCTCGTCTCACGCAGCGGCGCGCGCCGCGTCGCGTCGATCAACGAGACCGGGCACGTACGCGACACCCTGCGCGTGTGAGCGCCCCGGGAGCCGGCCGCGGGTGAGCCCCCAGCGCCCACCCGCGAGTCGTGGGTTCAGCGCCGTGCGCTCGCGAGGAGGTCACGGGCGGCGGTGCTGCCGTCGAGCAACCGCGACGTGCGGCGCACGATCTTCCAGCTGCCGTCGATCCGGGCGAGTTCGAAACGATTGGCGCTCACCCGCCACACCCGGAACGAATCCGAATCGGCGTTGCGGCGCAGCAGCAGGGAGTGGCAGGTCGCGACGGCGGTGTCGCCGCCGACCCGGATGTGCACCGGGTCGAGCAGATGACCGCAGCCCTCCTCGATGTAGTCCTGGTGCGGTCGGGTGCGCACCATCTTCATGATGGCGTCGCGACCCTCCATCAGGCGGATGTCGACGTCGTAGACGGCGTCCTCGGCCCACAGTTCCCCCACCGCCTCGGCGTCACCGGCGTCGACGGCCGGGCCGTACGCCGTGAGGACCTCGTGGATCGCAGCCTTGTCCTCAAGGAGCTGTACGCGTTCGAGGAGGGAGGCCAGCAGGGCGGAGTCGGTCATCTCGATCCTTCCGGGCGGGGGCGTCGCCACCCGTTCTACCGGGGTCCGGAGTCCTGCCTCCCGGGTCGTCCCGGTGACCGGAAGCAATCGACTGTGCAGCCCCTGACCAGGGCATGACACGGACGCCGACATGATCTTCCCGTGCAGGATTGATACGGTCACCGCCGGAGGTGCACCGGATGGATGCGGACAGGATCGACGAACTCGTACAGGGCGGGATACGGACACAGGACGAGCTCGAGGCCGTCCTGGGCATTCCGCACCCGGCGATCGTCGACAAGGCGCGACCACACCTGACGCCGCTCATCAGGCATTTCCTGTCGCTGGCGCGGTTCTTCACGATCGCCACCGCCGACGCCGTCGGCAACTGCGACTGCTCGCCGCGCGGCGACATCGAGTCGGCGGTGCTCGTCCTCGACGACCACACGATCGCGCTGCCCGACCGGCCCGGCAATCGCCGCGCCGACTCGTACCGGAACATCCTCGAGAACCCTCACGTCGGGCTGCTGTTCTTCGTCCCCGGCGACGAGGAGGTGCTGCGGATCAACGGCCGCGCCACGCTGTCGACCGACCCCGACCTGCTCGGGAAGCTGTCGCTGCAGAACAAGCCGGCGCAGCTCGCTGTGATCGTGCAGATCGACGAGGTCTTCCTGCACTGCGCGCGGGCGTTGCTCCGCGCCAAGCTGTGGGATCCGTCGACCTATCCCGACCGTGCGGCGGTCCCCTCGATGCGCGACATGCACGCCGAACTCCACTCGATCGAGATCCCGGCCGACGCCGAGCCGGGCAAACGCGAGCTCTACCGCGAGTTCCTGTACTGACCGGACCACACGCGGCGAGTGCGTCACGATGGTGGGGTGACCTCTCGGATCGCCCAGATACGCCGCTGGCGCGCCGGCGCTGCACTACGCAGCCGCCTGCGCGACCTGACCGGCGCCCTCGTCGTCGTCACCGGTGGTGGTGGCGGGATCGGCCGGGCCTCGGCGATCGCCTTCGCCGCCGAAGGTGCCATCGTCGTCGTGGCAGACAAGGATCTCGACAGCGCCCGCGAGACGGTGGCGCTCGTGAACGTCCCGGCTCCCGGTGCCGGAGGTTCCGAGGCCGTCTTCGGCGGCGCCGCTCACGCCTACGAACTCGACGTCTCCGACGAACAGCAGGTCCGGAAGTTCGCGCAGACCGTTCGCGAACGGCACGGCGTCGCCGACGTGCTCGTCAACAACGCGGGCATCGGTGTCATCGGTGCCTTCGCCGACACTCCGCAGAGCGTCTTCCAGAACGTGATGGACGTGAACTTCTGGGGAGTGGTCTACGGCTGCCGCGCCTTCACGGAGCAGATGATCGAGGCCGGCACGGGCGGGCAGATCGTCAACGTCTCGTCGGCCGCGGCGTACATGCCGCAACGCAACCTCGCCGCCTACACGACGAGCAAGGCCGGGGTGTTCATGCTGTCGGAGTGCCTGCGCGCCGAACTGCTCGAACACGGGATCGGCGTGACCGTCGTGTGTCCCGACCTGGTGGACACCAACCTCACCCGGGCGACGGAGTACGTCGCGCCGAACAAGGAACTACGAGCAGCACGACGCACCCGCACCCTCGCGATGTACCGGCGCCTGCACATCGCGCCGGAGAAGGTGGCCAAGGCGATCGTCGGGGCGGTCCGTCACAACAAGCCTGTGGTGACGGTCGCCCCGGGCGCGAAGGTCCGCAAGTGGCTGATGCGCTTCGCGCCCCGTGTCATGCGTGTGGGCGCACGATTCGACATCGATTGATGGTCAGGTCTTCGAGGCGATCCAGTCGTGCAGCCACCGCGTGGCCGTCGTTCCGCGACCGTCGACCACGTAGTTCGAGTAGTCCTGGTGGATCTGCGACTCGTAGAAGGTTCGGATCTTCTGCTCGCGCAGCTCGTTCGCCTCGGGCGTGAGCTGTAGCTGCAGCATCGGGATGCCCCCGGCGGTCATGATGTCGTTGTAGAGCGCCGTCGCCTCGTCGCGGTAGTTCTCGAGCTGCTCGAACGGGCTGCCCGCCGAGATCGCGAGGAAGCCGGCCAGTCGCGTGACGAAGTCCTCCGGCGGCGTCGAGCAGTAGAGGTCGCCCACCGCGCAGATGGTGCGCACGTTGGGCGTTACGAATCCGAAGCCTCCCGCGCGGGCACCTCCCGCACCGGTGCCGGCGACGGGCGGACCGACGAACGGGTCGAGTTCGGAGCGGCGCGGATCGGACAGCAGACCCACCGCGACGAGGCGGTGCGGACCGATCACTCCCAGCCCGGTGCCGATCTCGGCGGCGAGATCGCCTGCGGCATCGGCACCCTGGCTGTAGCCGACGAGGGCGAAGTTCGTGAGGGGGCACCGCTCGGCGGTGGCCGCGATGATGCCGCGTGCGTTGTCGACGGCGCGATTGCGGGAGGCCGCGTACACGTCGCCCTCCCACGGAAAGGCCGTGGCGGGATACGCGACGTAGTCGACGCGGGCGCCGGCGGGAAGATTGGACGTGACCTGGGCGAGCATGCCGTTCCCGCGGCCGGGGTCGGGGGTGTTCGAGGTCTCCCATGTTCCAGGCACAGCGACCACGTTCAGGGTCGGACATCCGGGCGGATTGGCTTGCGCCGCAGGCATTGCGGCGAATACTGCTGCACATGCCGCCACTGCGGCCACCGTTGCCGCCCACACTCTTCTCATAGCCATGTCCCCGCCCCGCTACTGTCCTGGTGCCGCGTCCCTCCCCGGCAGTATCGAGTAGAAGGATGACATATTCGTGAACCGGATGTGATGTATCCGAGTCCGGAACGTTGTCGGGAAACGACGGGGCCGGCGGATCAACCGCGGACGACGGTCACCTGTCCCCCACCGATGTTCGTCACGAAGACGTTGCCCGTCCCGTAGTCGACCGCCGTTCCCGGAACCGGCCGCTCGACGACGCTCCCTTCGGCGGTCGAGGCGGGTTCCGCGACGACGATGTCGGGCCCGAAAAGGTTTGTCACATAGATGTTTCCGCTGAACGGATCGGCGACCACCGCGCCCGGCGGAGGCGGTGGCGGGGCCGGGAGCTCCGCCGGCGCGACGGCACGGTCGACGACCGTGACACCGCCCGTACCGACATTCGTGACGAAGACGCCGTCGGTTCCCGCGTCGAGGATCAGCTCCGGCATCCCGGGGAGCGGAGCCTGTGCAGGCCCCGCAACGGGCTCGGGCGTGACCTCCGTCCGGTGCACCGTGACCGCACCGGTACCGACATTGGTGACGGCGACGTTGCCGAGCCCGCCGTCGACCCGCATCTCCACGAGCGCGGTGGACACCTCGGTGCGTCCCGGGACACGCCCCTCGGGATGCGTGACGGTCACGGCGCCGGGACCCACGTTGGTGATGCATGCGTTGCCGACGCCGCCCTGGAGTCCGAGCAGGCGGGGACCGTCGAATCCGAAAACCGGTGGGACGGGCTCGGCGCCGTCGATCGTCACGAGCCCGCCACCGTTGCGGATGCACGCGTCCGCAGGGTCCGCGGTCGCGGCCGGAGCCGCCGCGACGGCAGCCACGACGGCACCCGCACCCATCACGACCGTCGCCAGTGCCCGTCTCGTAGCCGTCATGCGCAGAACCATAACGGGTGCGACGCCCGGCGACACGGAAATATCACAAGCGCAGCGCGTCCGGTGGTCCCTGTTGAGCGGATTTCTGTGGATCCACCCCCGGAAAGCAGGGGCAGCTCCACCGAAACCCGAGGAACGATGACCAAGCACCCCGCATGTAAGGGTAGGCATGCTTTACTTCCGCACGTGATGAACTCAGTGCGCCATTGGCCGGACCGTTTCGGCGATCACGCCGTCGCCGCCTTCCGCATCGCCGTCGGTTTCCTGTTCCTCTGCCACGGCACCACGAGCCTGTGGGCGTGGCCGGCGGAACCCTACGGCGGAACCACCGCACAACTCGGCGCATGGCCCGGCTGGTGGGGTGCGATCATCCAGGTCGTGTGCGGCACCGCCCTGATCGTCGGTCTCGGTACCCGGCTCGCGGCCTTCCTCGGCTCCGGATCGATGGCGTACGCCTACTTCTGGGGTCACCAGGCCGACGGCGCACTGCCCATCCAGAACGACGGTGAATCCGCCGCGCTGTTCTGCTGGGCGATGTTCGTCCTGATCTTCCTCGGCTCCGGATCGTGGGCCGTGGATCGCCTCCTCGCGCGGCGGCGCGAGGAGGCCACACCCGAACCGGCGCCGGCCACCGCAACCGACACCGATCCCGCGTCGCTCGTCGACGCCTGACCCACCCACGAACGCCTCCCCCCGAACGCCACTGGGCCGCACACCTTCCGGTGTGCGGCCCAGTGGTCGTACCTCGTTCAGCGCTGCGGCATCGTGGTGGTCGCGATCGGCGCCGGCAACGCCGTCTCACCCTCGAGGAAGCGGTCCACCGCAGCGGCGCACGCGCGACCCTCGGCGATCGCCCAGACGATGAGCGACTGTCCGCGACCCATGTCGCCGGCGACGAAGACACCGTCGACGTTGGTGGACCACTCCGACGAACGGGCGACGTTGCCACGCTGGTCGAAGTCGACCCCGAGATCGGTGAGCAGACCCGGCTTCTCGGCACCGGTGAAGCCCATCGCGAGCAGCACCAGATCGGCCTCGAGTTCGAAGTCGCTTCCTTCGACCTTCTCGAAGCGACCGTCGACCATCTGCACCTCGTGCGCCTTCAGCGCGGTGACCTTGCCGTCCTTGCCGATGAATTCCTCGGTGTTGACGGAGAAGACGCGCTCGCCGCCCTCCTCGTGCGCCGACGAGACGCGGTACATGAGGGGGTAGGTCGGCCACGGGGTGGACTCGGCGCGCTGCTCCGGCGGCCGCGGCATGATCTCGAACTGGTGGACGCTCTCCGCACCCTGACGGTGCGAGGTGCCCAGGCAGTCGGCGCCGGTGTCGCCACCGCCGATGATGACGACCTTCTTACCCTCGGCCGTGATGGTCGGGGCCGGCAGATCGCCGAGCTGCACGCGGTTGGCGATCGGCAGGAACTCCATCGCCTGGTGGATGCCGTCGAGCTCGCGTCCGGGGATCTGCAGGTCGCGGGCGACGGTCGCGCCGCCGGCGAGCACCACGGCGTCGAACTGCTCGCGCAGCTCATCGGCGGTGATGTCGACACCCACGTTCACGCCCGGCTTGAAGACGGTGCCCTCGGCCTCCATCTGCGCGAGGCGGCGGTCGATGAAGCGCTTCTCCATCTTGAACTCGGGGATGCCGTAACGGAGAAGACCACCGATGCGGTCGGCCCGCTCGAACACCGTCACCGAGTGACCGGCACGCGTGAGCTGCTGTGCCGCAGCGAGACCGGCAGGCCCGGAGCCGACTACCGCGACCTTGCGGCCGGTGAGCTTCGACGGCGGAACCGGCTTGACGCGGCCGTCGTCGAAGGCCTTCTCGACCAGCTCGACCTCGACCTGCTTGATGGTCACCGGGTCCTGGTTGATGCCGAGCACGCACGACGCCTCGCAGGGCGCCGGGCAGAGCCGGCCGGTGAACTCGGGGAAGTTGTTCGTGGCGTGGAGACGCTCGATCCCGTCCTCCCACTTACCCTTGTAGGCGAGGTCGTTCCACTCGGGGATGAGATTCCCGAGCGGGCAACCGTTGTGGCAAAAGGGGATACCGCAGTCCATGCAACGGCTTGCCTGGGTCCGGAGGGTGTCGAGCGGGAACGGCTCGTAGACCTCCTTCCAGTCGAGGAGTCGCAGCGGGACAGGCCGGCGGACCGGCGTCTCGCGGGAACCGTGCTTGAGGAAACCGGTGGGATCAGCCACGAGCAGCCTCCATGATCGCCTCGTCCACGTTCGCACCACGGATGGTGGCGTCCTTGATAGCCATGAGTACCTTCTTGTAATCGCGAGGCATGACCTTCGCGAAGTGGCTGACCTGTTGTGACCAGTCGGCCAGGATGCGGGCTGCGACCTCGGAGCCCGTTTCGTCACGATGCCGTTCGACGGCGCCCTTGAGCCACGCGAAGTCCTCGCCCTCGAGATCCTCGAGGTCGACCAGCTCGGTGTTCAGGTTGTTCTCGAAGTCCTTGTCCGGGTTGTACACGAACGCGACGCCACCGGACATGCCCGCACCGAAGTTGCGGCCGGTCTTGCCGAGGATGACGACCTTGCCACCCGTCATGTACTCGCAGCCGTGGTCGCCGACGCCTTCGACGACGGCCGTGGCTCCGGAGTTGCGGACCGCGAAGCGCTCACCCGCGATGCCACGGATGAGGACCTCACCCGAGGTGGCACCGAACAGGATGACGTTGCCGGCGATGATGTTGTCCTCGGGCACGAAACCCTCGGCCGCATTGTGCGGCGGGCGCACGATGATGCGACCACCCGACAGGCCCTTGCCGACGAAGTCGTTCGCGTCGCCGTTGAGCCGCATCGTGATGCCGCGCGGGACGAACGCACCGAAGCTGTTGCCGGCCGAACCTGCGAAGGTGATGTCGATCGTGTTGTCCGGCAACCCTTCCGCACCGTACTTCTTGGTGAGCTCGTGGCCGAGCATCGTGCCGACGGTGCGGTTGACGTTGGTGATCGGAGTGTCGAACGAGACCGACGTACCCGACTCGAGAGCGGGCTGCGCTTTCGCGATCAGCTCGTTGTCGAGTGCCTTGTCGAGAGCGTGGTACTGCTCCTTGGTGCAGTGCATGTCCTGCTCACCGAAGATCGGGGAGGTGACCTTCTCGAGCAGCGGCGACAGGTCGAGCTTCGACGCGCGGTAGTGCTCGACGGCCTTGCGGGTGTCGAGGACGTCCACCTGGCCGATGGCCTCGTCGAGACTGCGGAAACCGAGTTCGGCGAGGTACTCGCGCACCTCTTCGGCGATGTACAGCATGAAGTTCTCGACGAACTCCGGCTTACCGGTGAACCGCTTGCGCAGCACCGGGTTCTGCGTCGCGACACCCACGGGGCAGGTGTCGAGGTGGCACACACGCATCATGATGCAGCCCGAGACCACGAGCGGCGCGGTCGCGAAACCGTACTCCTCGGCGCCGAGGAGAGCGGCGACCACGACGTCGCGGCCGGTCTTCATCTGGCCGTCGACCTGCACGACGATGCGGTCGCGCAGACCGTTGAGCATCAGCGTCTGCTGGGTCTCGGCGAGACCGATCTCCCAGGGAGCACCCGCGTGCTTGAGGGAGGTCAGCGGCGACGCGCCGGTACCACCGTCGTGACCCGAGATGAGCACGACGTCGGCGTGTGCCTTCGACACACCCGCGGCGACCGTGCCGACACCGAGCTCGGAGACCAGCTTCACGTGGATGCGGGCCTTCGGGTTGGCGTTCTTCAGGTCGTGGATCAGCTGCGCGAGATCCTCGATCGAGTAGATGTCGTGGTGCGGCGGCGGCGAGATCAGGCCGACGCCGGGCGTCGAACCACGGACCTCGGCGACCCACGGGTACACCTTGTGCGGCGGCAGCTGGCCGCCCTCACCGGGCTTCGCGCCCTGCGCCATCTTGATCTGGATGTCGGTGCAGTTGCTCAGGTAGTGCGCGGTCACACCGAAGCGACCCGAGGCGACCTGCTTGATCGCCGAGCGCCGCCAGTCGCCGTTCTCGTCCGGGGTGAAACGGCTCGGATGCTCGCCGCCCTCACCGGAGTTCGAGCGGCCACCGAGACGGTTCATCGCGATCGCGAGGGTCTCGTGCGCCTCGGCCGAGATGGAGCCGTAGCTCATCGCACCGGTCGAGAAGCGCTTGACGATCTCGCTCGCCGGCTCGACCTCGTCGAGCGGCACCGGCGGGCGCACGCCCTTCTTGAACTCGAACAGACCGCGCAGCGACGCGAGTCGCTCCGACTGGTCGTCGACGAGCTTCGTGTACTCCTTGAAGATCGAGTACTGGCCGGTGCGGGTCGCGTGCTGGAGCTTGAACACCGTGTCCGGGTTGAACAGGTGGTACTCGCCCTCACGACGCCACTGGTACTCGCCACCCACCTCGAGCTCGCGGTGCGCGCGCTCGGACTGGCGGTCGAGGAAGGCCGTGCGGTGACGGGCCGCGACGTCCGCGGCGATCTCGTCGAGACCGACACCGCCGAGCTGCGACTGCAGACCGGTGAAGTACTCGTCGACGAGTTCCTGCGACAGGCCGATGACCTGGAACAGCTGCGCACCGGTGTAGGAGGCGAGCGTGGAGATGCCCATCTTGGACATCACCTTGAGCACGCCCTTCGAGGCCGCCTTGATGTAGTTGGCGATGGCCTTGTCGAGGGTCATGCCCTCGGGCAGGTCGCCGTTCTGCAACAGCTCGTCGATGCTCTCGAACGCCATGTACGGGTTGACCACGGCCGCACCGAAACCGCACAGGGCGGCGATGTGGTGGACCTCGCGGGCGTCGCCGGCCTCGACGAGCAGACCGACCTTGGTGCGGGTCTTCTCGCGGACGAGGTGGTGGTGCACCGCGGAGGTGAGCAGCAGCGACGGGATCGGCGCCAGCTTCTCGTCGGACTCGCGGTCGGACAGCACGATCAGGCGTGCGCCCTTCTCGATGGCCTGCGAGACCTGCTCGCGGATCGAGGCGAGGGCGCGACGCAGACCCTCACCGCCCTCCGCGACCGGGTACAGGCCGCGGATGATGACGCTGTTGAAGCCGGGGAACTGCTTCTCGTCGTTGACGTGGATGAGCTTCTGCAGGTCGTCGTTGTCGATGACCGGCGCACCGATGAGAATCTGCCGGCACGACGCCTCGGTCGGGTTCAGCAGGTCGCCCTCGGGGCCGAGCATGCCGCCCATGCTGGTGACGATCTCCTCGCGGATCGCGTCGAGCGGCGGGTTGGTGACCTGGGCGAACAGCTGCGAGAAGAAGTCGAACAGCTGACGCGGACGCGACGACAGCACGGCGATCGGCGTGTCGGTGCCCATCGAGCCGAGCGCCTCGGCTCCGGAGGCTGCCATCGGCTTGACGAGGAGGTCGACCTCTTCGCGGGTGTAGCCGAATACCTGCTGCCGCAGCACGACACGCTCGTGCGACATGTAGGTGTACTTGCTCTCGGGCAGATCCTCGAGACGGGTGACGCCGCCTGCGACCCACTCCTCGTAGGGATGCTCGGCGGCGAGCTCGCGCTTGATCTCCTCGTCCTCGACGATGCGGCCCTTGGCCGTGTCGACGAGGAACATGCGGCCCGGCTGCAGGCGACGCTTGCTGACGATCTTCTCGGTGGGGATGTCGAGCACACCCACCTCGGAGGCCATGACGACGAGGCCGTCGTCGGTGACCCAGGCACGCGAGGGGCGCAGGCCGTTGCGGTCGAGCACGGCGCCGATGACGGTGCCGTCGGTGAAGCACACCGAGGCCGGTCCGTCCCACGGCTCCATGAGGGCCGCGTGGTACTCGTAGAACGCGCGACGGGCCGGATCCATCGAGTCGTGGCGCTCCCACGCCTCGGGGATCATCATGAGCACGGCGTGCGGCAGGCTGCGACCACCGAGGTGCAGCAGTTCGAGCACCTCGTCGAAACGCGCGGTGTCGGACGCACCCGGCGTGCAGACCGGGAAGATCTTCTCGAGCTTGTCGCGACCGCCGAAGACCTCGGTGTCGATGAGTGCCTCACGGGCGCGCATCCAGTTGGCATTGCCCGTGACGGTGTTGATCTCGCCGTTGTGCGCCACGCGGCGGAAGGGATGCGCGAGCGGCCACGACGGGAACGTGTTGGTGGAGAAGCGCGAGTGCACGAGACCGAGGGCCGAGACGACGCGCTCGTCCTGCAGGTCGCGGTAGAAGCCCTTCATCTGGGGCGTGGTGAGCATGCCCTTGTAGACGAAGGTCGATGCCGACAGGCTCGGGAAGTAGACGGTCTCGCTGCCGGGACCGTCCTCGCCCGCGCCGTGGTGGCCGAGCTCGTGCTCGGTGCGCTTGCGCACGACGTACGCGCGGCGCTCGAGCTCGAGGCCGGTGAGCGCGCGGGCGCCGGAGGCGATGAAGATCTGCCGGAAGGTGGGCATGGCGTCCTTGGCCATGGAACCCAGCTCGGACTCGTCGATCGGCACCTCGCGCCAGCCGAGGACCTCGAGGCCCTCTTCGGCGACGATGCGGTCGACCTCGGCGGCCGCGGCGTCGGCCTTGGCGGTGTCCTTGGGCAGGAACGCGATACCGGTCGCGTATGCGCCCTCGGCGGGAAGATCGAAGTCGACGACCTCACGGAAGTAGGCGTCGGGGACCTGGATCAGGATGCCGGCGCCGTCGCCGGTGTTCTGTTCCGCTCCCGCTGCACCGCGGTGTTCGAGATTCACCAGGGCGGTGATCGCCTTCTCCACGATGTCGCGACTGCGACGACCGTGCATGTCGACGACGAACGCGACGCCACAGGAGTCGTGCTCGTTCGCCGGGTGGTAGAGCCCTCGAGGCCCGGGGAGATGAATCATACCTAGCCTTCGTTGATGCGATAGCACCGACGACCAGCAGCGCTGATGGCCATCTACTGCCGTAGACGGGTATCGGCCGGGTGCCCGATACCTTCGACATCGCCAGTATCCGCTCATCCGCGACGGTGCGGGTGCCTTTTCGGCAGCGCGAGCGTGGACCCGGCGACCGGTGGGACGTCGTGGTCCCACCGTCTTCGAAACGAACGATATGCCAGGTGGCGGGGGGTAATGCAAGCAAGCCTGCCCTATTCTTCCGCCCACCTGCGGAAACGCAGCCGTAACGCACCGGAATCGCGGGCGTCACCCTGCCGTGGAAAGCAGCATTCGCACCATTCGGGACACGCCGTCGCGCGGGTCCGGCCCGTCGTCCAGCGAGGTGCAGCGATGCAGGATCAGTCCGTCCAGGTAGTCGATGAGAACCCGCGCGGCGGTGGCGGAATCGTCGACGCCGAGGCCCGCGAGCACGGTCCCGATCCATCCGCGCAGTTCGCTGCGGCGGGTTTCGACCCCGGCACGCAGTTCGGGCGTCGCCATCGCCTCGACGAACATCGCGAAGCGTGCGCGGGTCCGCACGAGGTCGCCCCCCGTCACGAACATCACATATCCGTGCGCCAGGTCTTCGAGCTCACGTGCGTCCCCCGGCAACGCGGCGCCGATCGCCTCGAGCTGGACCCGGTCCCGCTCGAGGAGCCTGTCGAGCACCCCTTCGACGAGAGCCTGGCGGGTGCGGAAGTAGTTCGACGTGGAGCCGGCCGGCACACCGGCGATGGCATCCACGCGGCGGTGGGTGAGGGCGCGCAATCCTTCGGTCCCCACGAGTTCGATTGCGGCGTCGAGGACGGTGGCGCGTTTGTCGGTCACGAGAGACATTCTACGAGGATCACTACAGGGGTAGTGACTGTCCACTACATACGTAGTACCGTCATGACATGACCGTGAAGCCAGGCAGTGCGGCGATCCTCGGCGGCGGAATCGGAGGGTTCACCGCCGCGAACACCCTCCTCCGCCACGGATGGCACATCGACGTGTTCGAACGATCTCCGGAGCCTCCGCGCACCGGCACCGCGCTCGGGATGTGGCCTCCTGCCCTGGCCGCACTCGAAGTTGCCGGCGTCGGCGGACGGGTGGAACAACTCGGCGTGCCACAGCGCTCCGCGACGCTCAGACGCTGGGACGGTGTGGTGCTCGCCCACGTCGGGGACCTTCGCCGGGCACCGGTCATGGTTTCCCGGCCCGCCCTCCTCGACATCCTGCTGTCCGGCCTCCCCGACCACATCGTGAAGTTCGACGCCCCCGCGCCACCGCTCACGGCCCTCGCCGGATACGACGTGATGATCGGCGCGGACGGAATCGGCAGTGCGGTACGTGACGAGGTGTTCGGTCCGGCCTACCGGCCCGTGCACACCGGGTACGGAGCGTGGCGCGGCTGGGTCGGCGGCTCCACCACGAACCATGGAGAAACCTGGGGTCCCGGCGCGCTCTTCGGAATCACCGACCGCGACGGCGACCTCACCAACTGGTTCGCCGCCGTCCGCACCACCGAAGGCACCGGCGGCACCCTCGACGACCTGTACGGCCGCTTCCACGACTGGCACCCCGGCGTACGCGACATCCTCGGCCGCCTCGACCCCGACGACGTCATGTACCACGACCTGTACGAATCCCCCCGTCTCCCGTCGTACGTCCGCGGCAACACCGCACTGATCGGCGACGCGGCGCATGCGATGGCACCGAATCTCGGCCGCGGCGCATGCGAAGCAATCGTCGACGCCACGACACTCGCGACGCTGTTGTCCGAGCATCCGGTACCGATCGCTCTGCAGCGCTATGACCGTGCCCGTCGACGCCGCACCCAGCTCCTCGTGCCCGCGTCACGGGCGGTCGCCAGGATCGCGACCGCGTCCCGGCTGACATCTCTCCGCGACTCCTCCATCACAGCATTCGGCCGCATCGCCTGAAACGTTCCGAAAATCACCCGGTCGAGGGAACCGATCGTCACGCTGCTGCGTCCAACCCTGATGGAACGTCTGCCGGACAGGAGTTGGTGAGCTGATGTCAGCGCTGAAGGTCGACCCGGACTCGTTGAAGAGCCTGGCCTACGCCCTGGAGGGAGAAGCCGAGACCATCTACGCGTTGGAACCGTCCGCGGCGCTCGAGTCGGTAGCGGGCGCGATGCCATCCTCAGCGGTTGGTGGTGTCGCCGGACGCGCGGGAGCACCACTCGACACCGCCTACCGCGCTATGGCCAACTGCCTGCGACGCATGGCCGAGGCCACCGAAGCGGCCGCACGGAACTACGAGGTGGCCGAGGAGGAATTCAGCCGCCAACTCGCGGCCGTCGGATCCGACTTCGAAGGAACGGCCCCGTAGGTGTTGTCTCCTTCCGCGATCCGCTCGCTCGATCCGGCTGCGCTCACCACGGCTGCCGACGCGGTCGAGTCCGCAAACAACACATTCCGGGAGTCGACCCACCGCGTCGACCGGAATGTGGACTCCACATTCGGTGGATGGGACGGTGAAGGCGGGGCGGCCGCCGCGGCACGTGCGTGGAGTGACCGGGTGGCCGGCCAAGGCATCAGCCGCGCTGTCGACGAGCAGGTCGACGCCCTCCGCGACGCCGCAAACACGCTCATTCCCGCCCGCGCCACCGTCGTCGGAATCGTCGACAACGCGGTTGCAGCCGGCTTCACCGTCCACGACGACGCGCGGGTCGAGGCACCCCGAACCCACACGGGCGACGCGCAGACCGACCTCGTCGTGCAAGCGGGTCTCGACGACACCGCCATGAACTTCGAGGTCCAACTGAAATCGGCGGTGCGCACATTCGACGAACTGGATCGAGACGCCGCCGTCCGACTCGAGCAGGTCAGCAACCGGCTCTCCACATTCGGCGGTGAATTCCGTTCCCAGAACACACATTCCATCGATGCTCCGGACGGTGCTGCCGACGCTGCGCTCCTAGCATCCGGGGCTGCACGCGATACCGATCTCGAACGCATCGGACGCACCCTGTCGCTACCGTCGGGTGCGAGCATCGAGTACCTCGACGCCTTCTACAACAGCCTCGACGAGGACGAACTGGCGAACCTGCACGAGACGTACAAGACATGGGAAGCCGAAGGCAAGCCCGACGCGGCGCGCTGGGCCGACGGCCTCGGCAACGGTCTGCTCATCCTGTCGAATCCCGAATACGGCGGGTCGTGGGAGTCGGTGCCGCAGGACATCCGAGACACCATTCGATACGGCTACGAACCCGACCCGAACGCCGAGCACCCCGGTGAACCACTGGACCGGCTGGATCGACTCGGCGCGATACTCGGCGAGGCCAACCCTCAGTATCGACCCGGAACCGAGATGGGCATCGAGATGAGCCGGGTCGCCGGATACATGGCGGGCATCCCCACCTACGCCGATCCCCACATCATTCCCACCCCCGACCCTTCCTATTACGACCACACGGCAAGCACATTCCTCGACCTCGCCACCCGGAACACCGACACGTCGTATCACCTGCTCACCGGCACCGACGTCGACGGCAGCCCTGCGGACTTCAGTAGGGACGAGGTGCTCGTTCCGCTGCTCACCCGCGAATGGGCCGACGACGGAGCAACTCTGGCCGGCCTGACGGAGTGGATCGCTGCCGACGCGTTGCCCGCCGACCCGGGTGACCCCGCAGCAGTAATCCGAGCCGAACGTGCGGGCGAGGCAGCATTCGGTTTGGCCGAGGTGTTGTCTGCGCCGGAGTCTGAGTGGAACTCCGACAACAACTTCAACCGTTTCCTCCATATGCCGGGTGCCTCCCGGGAAGAAACCGACCTGACCATAGGTGACGTCAATCCTGTTGCTGTCCGTTCCTTCGCGACCGCCCTGTCACCGTTCGTCGGCGACATGGTCGGTTCCGTCGACGACGCCACCGCCACCAGCGGCTTCGGTGAACTCGGCCCCGTCCCGGCGACGCGCGTATTCACCCTCATGAACACCGACCCCGCGGCAGGTGCCCTTCTCAACGGTGCAGCAATCGCGCAGGCCACCGATTTCGACCGCCGGTTCGCTCTCGAACAACTCGACGGTGTGAACAAGTACAGCTACGGAACGTATTCGGGCCGGTTGCAAAGCCTCGTCGAGGTCGGTTTGAGCAGTACCTACGAGAACGAGAAGCTGGTCGAGCAGGCGGCGATCGACAACCGGAACCAGTCCAGAGCAGACGCGTATGCCGTGGCCCAAACCCTCGTCACCGGTGCGGTGACGGCGTTGCCGGGTGGCGTGGTCACGGGTCCGCTCGTGTACTCGACAGGGGTTCTGTTGCAATCCGAAATCGTCGATGCTGAAGGGCGATACGTGGGGCATCCGTCGGGGGTCGAGGGGTTCGATTCCGAAATGTATCTGACGGAGACGGGTGCTGAGAATACTCGGAGATACAACATGATCGGCGCGTTGGTCGATTCTGGCACAGTCGATCCGGCGAACCTCCCATTGGCATGGCACGAGAACGGCGTCCTCAAAGATCGCAACAACATCGGGGACGCTGCCTTGGCGAATATCGGGGATAACACGCTGGTCGAGTCAGGGATAGAACGGCATGCTATCGACGGCTATCTCCGTAGTTCCTTCTTGGGTCAGGGCGACCTCCGGAACATTGTCTACGCAGATCAAAGAGACGGTGAGGACAGTTTCCGCGACATTGTCGTGAACGATGTCGTTCCGCACGGAGGCGAACACTGGAACTACGGTGCGTGATTTCGGGCTCTTCGCAGTTAGCAGTGGTACTGGTGCCGGCTGGGTGCG
>NZ_JTIZ01000034.1:0-11808 GCF_000801125.1 Rhodococcus sp. Chr-9 | reverse complement strand
AAGTCCAGGCACGAATCAACGCACTCTAAATCCGGAAGGGCCAGTTTGCGTAGGTGGTGCCAGGTGGCGAATCCGGTGTGTCAAGGGACAGCGAGATCTCCCTGTGGGCGGTCAGTTGATCTCCCTTCCGGTTAGGTCAGTGGGACGACGCCGTGTCCGGCGGTGGCTTCGGCCAGGCGCATCGAGGTGCCTTCGGTGGTGATGACGTGGGCGTGGTACAGGAGCCGGTCGACTGTGGCGGTGGCCAGGGTTTTGGGCATGAAGGTGTCGAATCCGGCGGGGTGGAGGTTGCTGGTCACGGCCAGGCTTCGGCGCTCGTAGGTGGCGTCGACGAGTCGGTAGAACGCCTCGGCGGCGGCTTGACCGGAGGGAAGTATGCCGATGTCGTCGACGACGATCAGTTCGGCGCGGGTGATGCGGGCGATGGTCTTGCTGATCGAGCCGTCGACGCTGGCCCGCCCGATTGCGGCGGTCAGTGACTCGAGGGTGAACCAGGCGACTCGCATTCCGGCGTCGATCACCTGGTGGGCCAGGGCTTCGACGAAGTGCGTTTTGCCGGTCCCGGAGGGGCCGCTGATGGCGAGGTTCTCGGCGCGGTGGATCCACTCCAGGGCGGCCAGTGCGGACTGGGTCGGGGCGGGGATCGAGGAGTCGCTCTCGCGCCACGAGGAGAAGGTCTTGCCGGCGGGGAGTCCGGCACTTTTGCGGCCTGCGGCTTTGGTGGCCTCGTCGCGGCCACGCGCTTCCTCGGCGAGGAGAACCCGCAGTACCTCAGTGGGGTCCCAGCGTTGGGCTTTCGCGGTGGCCAGCACGTCCGGGGCGATGGCCCGGAGGTAGGGCATGCGCATGCGCTTGAGGACCGCGGTCAGGTCTTCGGGCAGCGGCGGCGCAGCCATCGTTGGGGTGGCGGTCATGCGGTGGTCTCCTTGCCCGTGGTGGTGGTGCCGAAGTTGGCCCAGGTGGCGGTGCCGAGCTGGGCCGAGTGCGTTTCGTCGGCGACGACCAGGTCGGCGGCGGCTGCGCCGGTGGCTTGGTGGTCGACGATCGCGGCCACATCGCCTTCGGCGAAGCGCCCCGCCGCGGCGGCGATGCCGAGGGCGGCATCAACGTCGTCGGCGCCGACCAGTGCGGCCAGCTCGCAGGCGGCGGCCATCTTCGCCCGGATCCGGGAGACCCCTGCGGCGGAGGCCTCGATCAGCCACGCGTGCGCCCCGTCGCCGAGGGCGAGGAAGTCGCGTTCGGCCTGGCTGCGAGCTCGCGGCCGCGGCACTCGCGGGCCGCCGTCGGGATCCTGCGGGTGGTCGGGATAGTGGGACAGGTCGATGCTGGGTGTGCCCGGGGTGGAGAGCCGGTGGCGGGCGACCTCGACCAACCCACGTCGGTCGCCAGCCCAGTCCGGAACCTGCGGCAGGGCGTCGAGGTCGGTGATCATCACCAGCTCCACCCCGGCCACGCGGACCCAGACCTCGGCTCCGACCAGGCCCGGCGGGGTGGAGTAGCGCACCGACCCGAACCGCACCGTCTGATCGGTGTTCACCATCCGGGTCTGCCCCAAGGCGATGGTGTGCGGGGCGAGCGGAAGCACATGCAAACGATTGCGCTCTTGGGCCAGGGCCTCGTCCGGGATGCGCGCGGACTCCCGATGCACCCGGCCGTTGACCTTGCCCACGAACGCCTCGCACGCGGCCTCGAGCTCGGCGAACGAGCCGTACGCGCCGCGCAGATTCGCGTCGGTGGGAACCAGATCGGCCTTGGCAATCTTGACGGTCGCCTCGGTGCCTCCCTTGGATTCCGGGTCGAACGGCACGCAGGTGTGGACCTGCATGCCGTAATGGCGGCCGACTTCGACGATCTGCGGATGCCGCGCCGGCACGCCGGCCACGTGGTCGATCGAGACGGTCTTGGGGTTGTCGGTCAGCACGTACGTCGGGACCCCGCCAAGCCGGCGCAGCGTCGCATCCAAGCACGAAATCAACGTCGGTAGAGTCTGGTCCCAGACCGGGATCACCACGCGAAACCGCGACCAGGCCAGCCACGCGCAGAACAGCCACGTCCGGCGCAGGACCCCGTCCGGGCCGGGGACCTTCGGGCCCTCGCCCCAGTCGAACTGCAGCCACAGGCCCGGCTCGGTGATCCACGGCCGGTAGGTGCGCTGGTTCCCGGCCCGCCACGCGGCCTTGACCTGCGCAACCTACCGCCGGGTGGTCCGCTCGGTCCCGGCGAACCCCAGCGCCACCAGTCGCTCGTGGACCACATCGGCGCGGACCTTGCCGCCCGAGCGCTCGACCCACTCCTCAATCTTCGGCATATACGCATCGAGCATCCGCGGCCGCCGGCTCGGACCGGTCACCGGGGCCCCAGCGTCACGGGCGGCGACGTACCGCCGCACGGTCTTGGCATCCACTCCCGCCAGCTTCGCCGCCGAGTGCGCACTGCCTGTCGCATCGAACGCTTCCAGAATTTCCATGATCTCCCTGTCAGACTTCTTCATGCGCCCCTCCGGTGGGTAGCTGCTCGTGGTGGTAGAAGACCTCGAGCAAACACCGGAGGGGCGCCCATCTCGGGACCGACACGAGTCGATCCCATGGCCGCCGACAGGGAGATCAACTGTCCGTCAGCAGGGAAGTCCGTGTCCGCCTACAGGGAGACTGGCATGTCCGCTGGGTCTGTCCGTTAAACGGTGTGTGGGGCCCGGCGGTTCTCATTAGTGGATGGTTCTTTCGAGCCGTCCAGCGAAGGTGATCGCGAACGCGTTCAACGCAGGCTTCCACCTCATCACCCAGCGTGCGCGGCCCCCGCCCGTGGGGTCAAGGGACCGCGTCACCAAGTACAGGCACTTGAGCGCCGATGCCTCGTTGGGAAAGTGTCCTCGGGCGCGGACTGCCCGCCGATAGCGAGCATTGATCGACTCGATCGCGTTCGTCGTGCAGATCACCCGCCGGATCTCGACGTCGTACTCGAGGAACGGAACGAACTCCGCCCAGGCGTTCTCCCACAACTGCACGATCGCCGGATAACGCTCGCCCCACTCGGCGGCAAACTCGCTGAATCGATCCTTCGCGGCCTGCTCACTCGGAGCCGTGTAGACCGGCTTGAGGGACTTGACGATCGCATCGCGATGCTGCCGGCCGGCGTACCGGAAGCTGTTGCGGATCAGGTGCACGATGCACTGCTGAACCACCGTGTGCTCCCAGGTGGTGTTGATCGCCTCGGGAAGCCCTTTCAGCCCGTCACACACGGCGATGAACACGTCCTCGACGCCGCGGTTTTTCAACTCGCTGAACACCTGCAACCAGAACCGGGCGCCTTCAGCACCGTCGCCGGCCCAGATGCCGAGAATGTCGCGCTCACCGCTGACGGTCACGCCCATCACGACGTAGAACGGGGTGTTGCGCACCTGCCCGTCACGGACCTTCACCACGATCGCGTCGACGAAGATGACCGGGTAGATCGGATCCAGTGGCCGGGAGGACCACTCGGCAAGTTCGGCGGTCACCTTCTCGGTGATCCTGCTGATGGTGTCCTTGGAGACCTTCGCCCCGTAGACCTCGTCGAAGTGCGCGGCGATCTCACCGGTGGTCAACCCACGGGCGGTCAACGAGAGCACGATCTGATCGATCCCGTCCAGCCGGCGTTTGCGTTTCGGGACGATGACCGGTTCGAACGAGCCGTCCCGGTCCCGGGGAACTTCGATCTCGACCGGCCCGATCTCGGTCAGTACGGTCTTGGTGCGGGTCCCGTTGCGCATGTTCTCCGCGATCGGTGTTCCGCCGTGTTCGTGACCGAGATGCTCGGTCAGTTCTGCTTCCAGAGCGGTCTCGAGCACGCTCTTCGTGAGCTGGCTCAGCAGGCCTCCCGGCCCGACCAGGCTCACGCCCTGCTCCTTCGCCTGCGCGAGCAAACGCTCCGCGAACTCCTTCTGATCGATGATCTCCCCGGTCACGGGATCAATGATCGCCTCGCCCAGCACTTCTGTCGTGTCAGTCACGGTCATTTCCTTTCGGGTCAGACCGGACCTTCACACACCGTTTTCCGGACAGTCCCTGTCCGCTAGCACGGTGATGACCTGCTGCGATTGGCGAATTGGTGTGGAGGCGAGCTTCTGGTCGAGCCAGCTGGTGAAGCGGTCGAGGTTGCGGTCGTAGGGGGCAAGGATGCCGCAGCTGATGAACAGGTCCCGTAGGTGACGTGCGGTGCGTTCGGTGGGGTAGTGGGCGAAGCTGTCGTGGTTGATGGGCATGCGGTGTTGCGCGAAGCCGGCCAGGAGCTGGCGAACGTCTGGGTTGCGTAGCCAGATGAGCGCACTGCGGGGGTGGTCCTGGCTGGTCAGGGCGTCGAGTAGTGGTTGCAGCTCGGTCGAGACCAGCCCTGTGTCGGCGGTGGTGAGCAGGGCGGTCAGGTCGTCGGTGAGGCAGCATCGGGCGCAGAGTCCACGGCGGTGGGGTTCGTCTTGATCGCCGCATCTGGTGCAGGTCAGCCGGGGATCGTCGATTCCCGCGCAGTCGGTGCAGATGGCCTGGTTGCCGGAGAGTCCGGGGAGCAGCCGATCCGGGCTCTGGCAGCGGGGACAGGTTCCGCGCCGGCGGGTGGCCTGTTGGTAGCAGCGGCGGCAGACGAAGCCCTCTGGCCAGCGCACGCCGCGATGCTGGCGCTCGTCGTGGCACCGTGTGCAGTGGTACTTCGATGTGTCAGCCATGTGCGTGTCACCTGGGGCGGGTGTTTATGCGGGTGGGTCGGGTCGGTGGATGTGGGCTCGCTTCGGGCGCAGCGGGCTATCGGCGGTGGGGGAGGCGTCGGCGGCCGTGGCGGTGCGCCGCGAGGGTGTGGCGTCGACGCGGAAGTCGCAGAGGTCTTCGACGGTGCAGTCCAGGACGTGGCACAGGGCGCCGAGCAGGGCCAGCGGCAGGCGTTCTGGGGTGCGTCCGAGTAGGCGGTAGAGCTGCGAGGCGGAGAGCTCGATACCTATGTCGTGTAGCGGGGTGATCAGGTCCGACAGGTTGTGCATGCCGTGTTCGGTCATGATTTGGCGCAGTCGCCACTGGTAGGCGATCCGGTACTTCATGTCTCGTTCGTCCTTTCGGGCAGCCGGCCGGCTGCGGCGTGTAGTGCGGCGGCTACGACGCGGCTGCGGTAGTCGGGGGAGACGAAGGTGTAGAGGGAGGTGGTCGAGGCGTATTCGTGACCGACTTGCTCCTGGATGAAGCGGGTGTCGTAACCGGACTCGACCAGCAGCGTGACGTAGCTGCGGCGCAGGGAATGAAAGTCCAGGCCTCGGTCGGTCAGGCTGGCCGTGTCACAGAGGTCGGCGAAGCTATGGGACAGGGCGCCTTTCGATATCCGCTCGGATCGCTCGGTCGGAAACAACGCGGTCCCGGTGACCCGGTCGAAGCGGGTGCGTCCTTGGTCGATCCACTGCTCGAGGCAGTCGATCACCCACGCGGTCTCTGGGACGGTCAGTACGCCGCGTCGTTTGGCGGGGGATCCGTTGCCGGCCTTGCCGTATCGGACGTAGCAGACCCCGAACCGCCCGAACTGTGGTGCCCGCGGGTTTGGCCCGAAGTCGGTCAGGTCCAGCATGCGCACTTCGCCCCGGCGCAGGCCCCACGCGTAGGCGACCTTGGTGATTGTCGCGGTTCGAAACGCCACCATGGCTCCCTTCGCTCCGACGTGATAGCGGCGGGTGACCTGCTCGTCTGCGGTATCGCACAGATCTTGCAGCTCATCGGTGGTGTAGGCCCGTTTGCGTGGGTCGCCGGGTCCTTCGTGGACGTGGCGGGCCGAGTTCGCCTCGGTGATGATCTGTACGGGGTGCGTGGCGAACCGGTCCTGGCATTGCGCGGCCCACTCGTAGGCCGGGTCGAGCAGGTAGTCCATGAAGTGCCGCAGCGCACCTTGATAGCCCAGGACCGTGCTGTGGGCGATGCCGTGGACTCCGCGTAGTTCGGTGATCCAGTCATCGGCCATCGCGGGCGTCCAGGTCCAGGGGCCGTCGGCATCGCAGAAGTCCTGGAATCGCCGGATCGTCGCCACCCGCGCCGCCACCGTGCCAGCGGACAGGTTCCGCGCCAGCTGCTGGCGGGACCAGCCGGTGACCATCGCCTCGAACACCGACGCTTTTGGGCGCAGGACCGTGATGCCGTCGGCCAGGTGCAAGCGCGCCGACCCTGGAGGAAGATCCTGTTGCGACATCTCGCACCGCCCCATAATGGCTCGCGTTCTATGCGAAAGGATCGCACTTAACGCGAATTCGGGCAAGAGGTTGCAGGTCGCAGCGTTGCTCAACATTTCGCTCTCGAGCCGAATCTGGCCATCGTCAAGCAGCGGGTAGGTGTTTCGTCGCCGGCACTGTGCAGGTCACGCAGGGTAATTGCGTCAATGGGTGAGGGTGACGCTTGGGGAAGAGTCGAATTCGCAGAACCTACAACTCGACACCCTTTACTTTACATAATAATAGTTATCGGCCAAATATCAGGCTAGTCACAGGCCATAATCCAGGCTATGCTCGACGCATGAGGAATGTGCCGCTGAGTGAAGCCAAAGACAAGCTGTCGGCGCTCGTAGAGGAAGCCGACACGACGCACGAGATCATCCAGATCACGCGTCACGGACGGGTCGCGGCCGTGATCATGTCTGCCGACGACCTGGAGTCACTGAATGAAACCTTGCACGCGCTGCGCACACCTGGACTGGTCGAGGAACTTCGACAAGCCGATGCCGACTATGCGGCCGGCAACGCCGTGTCAGGTGCGGACCTGCGGCAACGGTACGGGTTGCGGTGAGCGAACCACAGCCATGGTTGGTTCAGCTGTCGCCGGGCGCGATGCGCGCGTTAGACCGCCTGCCACACAAGGTGTCCGCAGCGATGGCCGAGTTCATCACCGCCACCTTGCCCACAGATCCGTACCTCATGTCCAAGCCCTTGCGGTTCGAACTGGAAGGCTGGCGTGTAGCGCGGCGAGGAAGCTACCGGGTGACGTTTCGTCTACTCCCCGACGACCACACGCTTTACGTCGGCCGGATCGAGCATCGCGCACACGCCTACCGCACGCACTGAAACTGGGCCAAAACGTCACAGTGACGCAATGTTCGCGGGGGCGGCCGCGAGCTGTCGGCATGGCGGACATGCATGCCCGGTCTCCCAGCTGCCCGGGGGGCCTTCTCGCTACGCCTGGGGACAGCATGGCTTTCTCATTTGATCTGATGCAGATTTGTCGTTTACCGAGGTCTCGGGCTCGGTTGTCGGCAACGACCACTCCGAGTTGCACCAGATTCGATGAGAATCGAGAACGGACAGCGGCGTCAGCCGCCACCAGGGCACGCTGATGGGTTATCGTGTTGGGCAACGCCATTGCGCGCAGGCGGACTCCCTCGGTCGCGTTGCAGCTCCCGCCCACATCGGGTACTGCCACCGAAAGCATTCTCCGAGGACCAGACTCAACGGGTCACGCGCTCCCAACAAAGATCGTGTGTTGTTGATGTGGGCGACTACACACAGGTGTCTTTGAAGGGACTCGTGATTTCCATGGCGTCATCGAATGCACGCAAACGCGCAGCACGCGACCATCAACGACGGTTCCCAGGTACGCCGTATCCGGTGGCTCTGCGGGCCGTTTCGCACGCTGACAGTTCGCTACGGGTCGTGATCGGCGCGGACGCCGCCGGCCGGCCGTGCTGGGCTGATATCGAGGAGCTGGCGGGCGGGGGCGACGGCCCGCACGTGGCAGTGATCGGTGCGTCGCGGTTCGGGCGTTGCAGGGCGATCGAGCTTATGGTCGAGTCGATGGCCGCGCGGCCTCCTCGGCGTGGGGTTGAGGTGCTGACCACACAGGGGGAAGTTGGACAGGTCAACCACCTGATCGAGGAGCGAACGCGTACGTTATCACAAGCTGGGGCAAGGGATTTCGCTGAACTGCGCACGCCACGCACCGGTGAGCAGCGTGACCTGGGCCAGACCGTCCCTGCGGTAGTGGTGGTTGTCGACATTGACGATCAACTGATTGACGGCTTTCCGCCAGTTCTAACGCGCGAAGGCTATGTGGCACGAACGGAGTCCGAGGAGACGGTCTCAATGTTGAATCGTTTGCTGCGGCAAGGGCGGAGCTTGGATCTGCACACTGTCCTCATGTCCGTTCTCATTGAATCTGGGGCACATTTACTAGTCTGACCTGCATTGCCCCAGATTGGATGAGAATTTCGATCGCGACGTTTCTCATTGAATCTGGGGCTACCCTGCTTCCGCGCCCGGCTGCGAGCGCAGCAGGGTAGCCGGAATGGTCTCCTGTCGATTCCGTTGGCTCGGGTACGTCTTCGGTATAACTACTGTGATCGTGTCTCTCGTGACACACGATCATGATTCTGTGGTGCGCTCGCTCGTGTTGGTAGTTCGGGTGCCGGCTGCGGCCTTTGAGCACCTTGGCCACCGCCCGTTTTAGATTGTCATAGCGGATACGGGCCGGGACATCACCAAAGTGGTTGAACGCCAACACATGCCGATGCAGGAGCGCCTCCTGGCCCTGAGTGGTGAAGTTGCTCCGAGCTAGAGGGCGAACGCTCCGCCTTTGATGAGGATGAGGGCCCCGATTGTGATCAGTGCAACGGGCAGAACGATGTGGCCCCAGCGTGAGAGTGCTTTGGCGATGATCGGGTGGGAGGCGAAATATCGGCCGGCCGCGCACCAGATGGCCACACCGATGAGGAACACGATGATGTAAACACCGATGGTGGCGATCGTTGAGACGGCGAAGATCGGAACGTACACGCCGATGTTGTCGCCGCCGTTGGCGAAGGTGATGACTGCGACCTGCCAGGTGCCAGGCGTCAACAGTGTTGCGGGATCATCGGTCGGCGCCGGTTGGGTGCGGCGATCCCGCCAGGCCAGCCATGCCGCCCGCAGCCCCAACACGATGGGCAGCAGCCCGAAGTACGGCAGTGCGGCTGGAGGAAGCAGCGTGGCACCCAGGAGTGCGCCGCCGACCGAAACTGCCAAGATGGCGGTGAAGCCGAGGTACTGACCGGCGGTCACTCGGATGGCTGCGCCACGATGACCGGGCGCCTGGCCGAACATCACCGCGAGGACCACGATGTCGTCGATATTGGTGATGGCGAAGGTGGCGATCGCCTGAACGAGTGTGGCTGGGCTCAGCACGGCCAATGCGACCAGCTTCGAGTGAAATCCCACCGCATCGGGTGAGCCTACTGCTCAGCAGGCCCCGCGCTCCCGCGCACCAACGACCTCCAGTGGGGCGGAAATTCATGACGACTGCCGGGGTCAACGGACTTGACGAAATACATGCCTCCGGTGCCACGGAGGTGGCTCCTAGAGGTATCGACATACGTCATCGGCGCTGCATGATTCCGGGTCGACGCTTTCGGCGCCCTGCCGCAGCCGGGCGATGGTCTCGCGCAGTGCCACCAGTGCGCTGATCTGCTCGTCGAGGTCGGTCAGTCGGATGTCGAGCAGGTCGCGCACGTGCGTGCACGGCGCGTGGCCGCTGTCACGGATGTCGAGGATCTGCCGAATCTGGGCGAGGCTGAACCCGGCGGCCTGTCCCCGTCGGATGAAGCCGACCCGGGCGATCGTGTCGGCGGCATAGTCGCGATACCCCGCCGGGGAACGTTCGGCGGGCGGGAGCAGGCCTTCGTCTTCGTAGTAGCGCAGCGTCGCGGTGGTGGCCCCGGTCGCCTCGGCGAGCTTCCCGATTCTCACGATGTCTCCTCAGAACACTTGACCTTCAAGCCTACTTGAAGGTCAAGGATGGGTGCATGAGTCAGGGATTGGACCTCGCGGTCATCGGTTCCGGCGGCGCGGCGATGGCCGCGGCGATCCGCGCTACCGCGCTCGGCAAGTCCGTCGTCATGATCGAGCGCGGCATCTTCGGTGGCACGTGTGTCAACACCGGCTGCGTGCCGTCAAAGGCCCTGATCGCAGCGGCCGAGGCCCGGCATACCGCAGCCGACACTGCCCGGTTCCCGGGGATCGCCACCACGGCCGGCCCGGTGGACATGGCGGCCCTGATCGCCGGCACGCACGATCTGGTGGAGTCGCTGCGCTCAGAGAAGTACCTCAACGTGGCCGAATCGTATGGCTGGCAGCGCATTCAGGGCCAAGCGCGGTTCGCCGGAACCCCGGACGCGCCCGTCATCGAGGTCGGCGATGCCACCATCGAGGCCGAGCACTACCTGATCGCCACCGGCGCGAACCCAGTCATCCCGCCCGCATTCGAGGGCGTCGCCTACCTGACCTCGACCACCGCGATGGAAGTCACCGAGGTCCCGGAGTCGCTGCTGGTGATCGGCGGCGGCTACGTCGCGTTGGAGCAGGCGCAACTGTTCGCCCGGCTCGGGTCAACGGTGACGGTGCTGGTCCGCTCCACGCTGGCATCGAAGGAAGAGCCGGAAGTCGGCATGGCGCTGCTGGAGGTGTTCGCCGACGACGGCATCCGGGTGGTGCGCCGCGCCACGGTGAGCGAGGTCGAGCAGGCCGACGATCAGGTCACGGTCACCGCGACCATCACCGGCGGAACGCAGCAGTTCCGTGCCGCGAAAGTCCTCGTCGCCACCGGCCGCCGTCCGAACACCGACGGCCTGAATCTCGAAGCGGTGCAGGTCAAAACCGGCGAGAACAACGAGGTCGTGGTGAGCGACGGGCTGCAGTCGTCGAACCCACGGATCTGGGCGGCCGGCGACGTGACCGGGCACCGCGAGTTCGTCTACGTCGCCGCCCATCACGGCGCGATGGTCGCCGACAACATCTTCACCGACGCCGGCCGCAGGGTCGACTACCGCCATCTGCCCCGCGTGACGTTCACCAGCCCCGCGGTCGGTGCGGCCGGGACGACCGAGGCCGAGCTCCTCGCCGCCGGGACACGGTGCGACTGCCGGGTGCTGCCGCTAAAACATGTGCCGCGTGCGGTGGTCAACCGAGACACCCGCGGTTTCATCAAACTCGTCGCCGACGCCGGCACCGGCCGCATCCACGGCATCACCGCCGTCGCCAAGGATGCTGGCGAGATCGCCGCCGCCGCGGTCTACATCCTCGACGCCGCGATGACCGTCGACCAGGTCGCCGGGTCCTGGGCCCCGTATCTGACCATGGCCGAAGGCATCAAAATCGCCGCCCAGTCCTTCAGCGCCGATATGTCCCGACTGTCCTGCTGCGCATCCTGACGCATGGCTCACTCGAAAGGTTCCTGATGCCCAATTTCCTTGACCGCCTGACCATTCCGGAAGAGTCCGGGCTCGACCCGNCGCCGCCGGCGAGCCGGTCACCGTGGAGGCGCTCGCCGCGGCCGTCGGCCTCCCGGTTGACGAGGTGACCCGGCGTCTGGCCGCGGTACCCGACACCGAATACGACGAGCAGGGCCGCATCGTCGGCCAGGGCCTGACCCTGCGCCCGACCCGCCACCGATTCACCGTGGCCGGCCAAGAGCTCTACACCTGGTGCGCCCTGGACACCCTCATCTTTCCCACCATCCTGGACCGGCCCGCCAGCATCGAATCCGAATCACCCGTCAGCGGGCACCCGATCAGGGTCTCGGTCGGCGAAAACGGTGTCACCAGCGTGCAGCCCGAGACCGCGGTGGTCTCGCTGGTCAACCCCGACGACCTCACCTCGATCCGGTCCTCATTCTGCAACCAGGTGCACTACTTCACCTGCGCGCAGGACGCCGCGCCGTGGCTCGCCGAGCACCCCGAAGGTCAGATCGTCAGCGTCGCTGAGGCCCACCAACTCGGCGCAGCCCTGACCACACAAATCCTTACCCTGAACCATCCCGGGTCTCATGCACACATTGTCATTTGTGTGCGACC
>NZ_JTIZ01000033.1:0-1322 GCF_000801125.1 Rhodococcus sp. Chr-9 | reverse complement strand
GGGCATTCCCCCCGGAGTGTGGACATCCTGAACACTGGGCCATGAAGGGCCCAGAAGGAGTGATGTCACGATGGTGATGAAGGCGTATTCGGCGGAGTTCAAGGCCGATGCCGTCGCGCTGTACTTGTCCGACCCGAGCCACACCTTCGAGGGCATCGGCAAGGACCTGGGCGTCAGCCGCGAAACCCTGCGCAACTGGGTGCGTGCGGAACGTAAACGCACCGGCACTGCGTCCGCAGCGGACCGGCCCCGGAAGCCGGCACCGGCGGGCGGGGTATCGTCCGAGTCCGTGTTGGAAGAGGAAAACAGGCAGCTCAAAGCGCAGATCCGCAAGCTGGAGACCGAGCGGGAAATTCTGCGGAGGGCCGCGAAATATTTCGCGGGCGAGACCAACTGGTGAGCCGCTTCCAGTTCGTCGACGACCACCGCAACACCGCGCCGGTGAAGTGGCTGTGCCAGATCCTCGAGGTGTCCCGATCCGGTTTCTACCGGTGGCTCGCCGCCGCGCCTGCCCGGGCCGAACGTGCCCGTGCCGACGAGGAGCTCGCGACGCGGATCCGTGGGATTCACGACGAGTTCGACGGCACCTACGGTGCCCCGCGCATCACGGCTGAGTTGCGCGACGCCGGGATCGAGGTGAACCACAAGCGGGTCGAACGGGTGATGCGTGCGAACGGGATCGTCGGGGTGCACCTGCGCAAGACCGTGCGCACCACAGTCCCCGAACCTTCCGCGAGCCCGGTGCCGGACCTGATCCGGCGGGACTTCACCGCGAGCGCACCGAACACCAAGTATGTCGGCGACATCACTTACCTCCCCGTCGGGGACGGTGACTTCCTCTATCTGGCAACAGTATTGGACCTGAACTCCAAACGGTTGGCGGGGTGGTCGATCGCACCGCATATGCGCACCGAGCTGGTCACCGACGCCCTGCGGGCAGCGGCCGCCGCCCGCGGTGCCGCCGGTCTCGACGGCGCGATCTTCCACTCCGACAACGGTGCCCAATACGTCTCGCAGAACTTCGCGGATGTCTGCCGCGAGCTGGGCGTGACCCGGTCGCGAGGTGCGGTCGGAACGTCGGCGGACAACGCTGCCGCCGAATCATGGAACGCGACGTTGAAGCGGGAGACACTCCAGGGCCGGAAAAGGTGGAACAGCGCAGGTGAGGCCCGCACCGCCGTCTTCCGTTGGATCACGCGTTACAACACGCGAAGGAGGCATTCCGCTCTCGGTCAGATCTGTCCTATCGAGTTCGAGCAGAGATCGACTATGATGACTTCCGCCGCATAGGTATTGGTGTCCATATCTCGGGGGGAACGCCC
>NZ_JTIZ01000032.1:0-1327 GCF_000801125.1 Rhodococcus sp. Chr-9 | reverse complement strand
CTTGGACACGGTGTCATTTCGGTTATGCCGCTTCCGCGAGGGTAGCGGAGGCAGCGGCTTCGTAGGCGTTCGGGCTGATATTGCCGATCGCGGAGTGGCGGCGCCGGGTGTTGTAGCGGTTCGCCCAGCGGAACACGGCGCGGTAGGCAGTGGCCGCGTCGGGAAACGCAGAACGGCCTTCGAGGAGTTCACGTTTGAGGGTCGCGTTGAACGACTCGGCGAGGGCATTGTCGGCGGACGATCCGATCGCCCCCATCGACTGGGTCACCCCGAGTTGCTCGCAGAGGGCGGCGTATGCCTTCGAGGTGTAGACCGACCCGTGGTCTGAGTGGAACACCGAACCGGTAAGGGAACCGCGCTCGCGCCGGGCGGCTTCGAGCGCGCCCTCGACGAGTTCGGTGCGCATGTGGTCGGCCATCGCCCACCCGGTGAGCTTCCGCGAGCCGAGGTCGATGCACGAGGCGAAGTACAGGTTCGTGCCGCCCTCGACGGGTAGGTAGGTGATGTCGCCGACGTAGCGGCGGTTCGGTTCGCCGGCGGAGAAGTCGCGGCCGATCAGATCGGGGAAACGCCGTCCCGACTGGTCGGGGATCGTGGTGCGCACGCGACGGCGCAGCCGGACGCCGGCTAGGCCGTGCTCGCGCATCACGCGGGCCACCCGCTTGTGGTTGACCCGCCCGTCCGCGGCCGCACCCTCGTTCAGGTCGGCGGTGATCCTGGGTGCCCCCGAGGCACGGTCCCCGCCCAGCGCCGGGTCCTGCAGCACCCGGATCCGCTCAGCCAGCGCCGCATCCTCGGCTTGCCTCGCGGCACGTGCCGGCGCAGCGGCCAGCCACGCATAGAACGACGACCGGGCGATCTCGATGACCTCGCACAACCGCTTCACGCCCCAGGCGTCCTTGTGGTCCTCGACGAACTGGAAGCGGTTCACCAGTTCGTCTCCCCGGCGAAATACTTCGCCGCCTGGCGGAGGATGTCCCGCTCCTCAGCGAGCTTGGCCTGCTCGACCCTCAACGCGGCGTTCTCCGACTCCAGCCGCGCGATCCTCGCCGTCTGTGACTCGGGCCGGCCTCGGCTCGGCGCGACCGGCGCTGCACCCGCCGTCATGGTCCCCGAGCCCAGCTTGTCGACCCACTCCTTCAACGCGCCCCGAGACACGCCCAGATCCGCCGCGATCCCCTTGAGCGTCGCGCCCGGCGTGGACTCATACAAGTCCACCGCCCGACGGCGGAACTCGTCGGTGTAGTTCTTTCTGGCCATCCTTGGATTCTCGCTTCCCCCAGCAGTGTGCTGGATTCCACGTGTCCAAGATCAGGGGTCAAGCTCC
>NZ_JTIZ01000004.1:0-1206 GCF_000801125.1 Rhodococcus sp. Chr-9 | reverse complement strand
GACCCGCGGCCGTGAGTACGAGGGCAGGACCTGCTGCTCGTCGAGCGCATCGAGCAGTGCGGTCGAGCGCATCGAGGCCCCGTTGTCGGCGTGCAGCACCGTCGGTGCCCCGAACGCGGTGAACGCTTCGGTGAACATTTCCACCGCCGCAGCGGCGGTCTCGGCGTACTCGATGCGCCAGGCCACCGGGAACCGCGAATACACATCGATCACCAGATACAGCAGATACCGGTCCTGGGTGCGTGGCCCCTTGAGCACAGTGATGTCCCACGACCACAATGTGCCCACCGCCGGAGCCGGAACGACCGGTTTGCGGCGGCTGATCCCCGATCCCGGGCCGCCGCTGCGGCTGCGGCGTCGGTCCCCGACCAGGTTCTGCGAGTGCGCCACTCGATAGAAACTCGACTGGGAACACTCCACCAGCCCTTCATCGAAGGACCGCCAATACAGTTGGCACACAGACAGATGGGTGTTCCCCTCGGCGAGGATCACCTCGACGATGGTGTCCTTCTCGGCCGGTGACAACGCGGCCGGCTGGTGCCGGTCCCGCTGCCGGATCGGATCGGACACCGGCCGATAGTGCCGATACCCGCGCACCTCCCGGTAGTAGCGGGCCCGGGGGATCCCCAGCAATGCGCAGCCACGCACGATCGGCACGCCGGCTGCGGCCAACGCGGTGACGGTGTCGGTCAGGACAGTCCTCGGCGTTCGAGCCATTGCGCGTACTCGCGGGCACTCATCAACGACGGCGGGATCTGCGGGTCCTCGTCGGTCGAGCTCTTGGTGATCCCTTGCAAGAGCTCGAATGCTTTTCCCAGGATTTCCACGGCGGCGTCGCCCTGGGCGACCTTCTCGCGGAGGCGTTCGTTCTCTTTGCGGAGTTTGGCCAGCTCCGCACGGTCTCGACTGTCCACTCGGTCCCTCGACTTGTCTGCTGCGGTCACCATCGACGCTTCCAAGTCTCCCGAATCCCGGGCGTGGATCCAACGTGCGATGGTGGCGTAGTCGAGGTTGGTCTCGCGCAGTAGGCGGGTCTTGGCACCGACTTCGATGCATTGGTCCCACTGCCGTAGGAACTCGATCTTGTAGGCGATGGAGAACGCGCGTTTGCCGGTGCGGGTCCGCCCAACAGGGATGTCGATCATTGGTGTGCTCCGATCCCCGCGCTGATTGCCAGGTGTCTCACGAACATCCTGACAACCAGCG
>NZ_JTIZ01000031.1:0-5686 GCF_000801125.1 Rhodococcus sp. Chr-9 | reverse complement strand
TTAGCAGACCGTATGAAAGCCACTGTGGAAGATCTAGGACTACGCGGAGAGTCGGCCGTGGACGAGGCTGTGGAACTGTGGCTGGCGAGCAAGAGCAACGACGAAGTCAGCGCAGACGGCATGCCGTAGCCATGGGAGACCTGCGAAGTCCAGATTTCTAGCGCAGTCAGGAAATCAACCCCCACAATCCTCGCTCCTGGAGGGAGCTAGCTCACTTCATCCGATCCGGCCACTCCGAAGTGGCCGGATCGGAACGAGAGCCAGAGGTCAGTAGACCTCTTTCCTGTCCCCTATGCGGAAGACATGGACCTCAACCTCTTTGTCCTGGACCAGATACAAGATCCGGAAATTGCCGAAACGGACCCGGTACCCCTCACGGGCGATGAGCTTCGTGCAGCCCTGCGGGCGAGGGTCGTCGCCAAGCTGTTCGGCGAAATCAAGTAGGTCCTTCGCGAGCGCTTTGTCGTGCTTCGCGATCTTCTTGAGGTCCCGTTTCGCGCTGCTGGCGTAGGTGACGTTGTATCGGTTGGCTGTCATCGAACTCCTATAGGCAATAGTGATCTAACGCTCTTTAGTACAAAACGTACTGATAGTACCACTGGTACCTTTCGTTTGACTCAGCGGGATCGGCAGCCGTACCTTGGGACCATGACCGCCACCATTGAGACCCGAGAAGTGACCTCCGGTGATCTGCGTGGTCACCTTGCTGACGTGCTGAATCGCACCGCTTACGCGGGCGAGCGAGTAGTCGTGACTCGTCACGGCAAACGAATCGCTGCGGTGATCCCGGCCGACGATCTTGAACTGTTGGAAGCCTTGGAGAATGCACGGGATGCAGCGGCACTCGAACAGGCAATCGCAGAAGACGACGGTGAGCGTGCTACTGCCGCAGACCTCCGTGAAGAGCTTTTCGGCTGAGCTGAGCTGGCGCATTCGTGGACCCCGTTGTGTCCCCGGTCGAGGTGTCCAAGAAGCAGGCAAACTTTTCTATCCCGGAATAGAACGTTTTCGGGACGTCTCCGGCTTGGCGCTCTGACCTGCGATAATGCTGTCCCGAAAACGTGTCCCGTTTCTGTCGGTAGCCGGTCGGACACTGTCGGCATGCCTGAACTGCTCGGATACGCCCGCGTGTCGACCACTGCCCAGGATCCTGCGCCGCAGGTCGATGCACTCACAGAGGCCGGCTGCTCGAAGATCTTCACCGACCGGGCCTCCGGGGCACGGGCCGCACGGCCCCAACTGAGCGAGTTGCTGTCCGTCGCGTCTGCCGGAGACACGCTGGTGGTGTGGAGACTCGACCGTCTGGGGCGTTCACTGCCGCACCTGATCGAGCTGGTGACCGAGCTCGAGGAGCGCGGTGTCGGTTTCCGGTCACTGACCGAAGCGATCGACACCTCGACTCCCGGCGGCAAGCTCGTCTTCCACCTGTTCGGGGCACTGGCGGACTTCGAGCGCAGCCTCATCCGCGAACGGACGTTGGCCGGCCTCGAGTCCGCCCGGAAGCGAGGTCGGGTCGGAGGACGCCCCGTCGCGTTGACCGCCGCGAAGAGAACCGCTGCACAGAAGCTCCTCGGCGAGGGGCACAGCGTCGCCGAAGTCGCCGAGATCCTCGGCGTCGGACGCAGCACTCTGTATCGCTCCATGCAGCGTCTGTCGTACTAGGAGCAGACACCCCCGCATCGCCGGGGAGCTTGTTTCGATGCCGATGCCGGCGCTCGGTACTGTCAGTGCTTCTTCTTCGTTTTCTGCCGGTCCAGGGCTCGGCGCTGCTGCCGAGACAGGGCTGTGGGTTCTGGTTCGGGAGCCACGTCCCGGCGGTAGTCCTCGAGGCGATCCACCAGCTGCAGCATCGATGCATGTAGCGGTTCGACGAACTGTTGGCCGGGGCGGCGGTGGGACAAGCTGGCGCTGAACGAGTCGAACACCTTCGCCACCAGCTTCGGGTCCGAGAGCACTCGCAGCACCATGTCGTGGTCATCGAGCGGGGGGATCTCCGCGGCCGCGGCGGGAGACATCCGCCAGTCGGGCACTCGGACCTCGATCTTCTTTTCGACGGTGCGGGTCTGCCGGACCACCTTCACCCCGACCGCTCCGCTGCGTGCTGCCTTGCGGGCGCTGTACGCGTCGCGGCGACACTGATCGCTGCACCACACCCTCGGCCGGCCCGCCCCGGAGTGCTGAGGGACCGGTTTTGCGCACCACGGGCACACCCCCGGATCTGCGCTGTTGTCGGGGCTGTCGGTCGTCTGTTCCGCGGCGGTCACGGCACGAAATCGTATTTCGTCGTGCCAATATTGCAGCTTTAGTGCAAGAGGTGTGTCTGGTTTTTGGGTGCGATGTGGAACCGGACTACGGCCGGTCGACCACTGACCGAACGCGACATGCGGACGGGTCTGCGGGAGGCCGGCCGGGGACGGGATCCGAGTGCGGCAGCACCGTCACGATGGCTATGGCGACACGTCCGAGACGACACACCCCGGCGGCGGGGCGTGCTGCATGATGCCGAGGTGGTCGCGATACGGGTGAGCTGGATCCTGATGGCCCTCGTGACGGTCCTGATCGGGATCGAAGCGGCTACCAGCTCGATGGCACAGATCACGAGTTGTGAGACAGGCCTGTACTCGCGAGAGGTTCCCGATCCGGTGGTCTGCGGCTCCTCGATCCGGAGCTACTTCGGCAGTCCGGTCGTGCCGGTACTGACTGTTCCGGTCGGTGTGTGTCTGATCCCGGTGGTGGAACCAGGGCATGGGGTCGCCTGGATGTCGACGGTCGTTCTGTTCGCGCTGTCATCCGTCGGGCTGATGTCCGCTTTCTCCCCCACCCCGAGAGTGGTCGATCTGTACGGCTTCTTCTGGCCGGCGGTACTGGCGGCGGTAGCGGTCACCGGCATCACGCACTGGAGACACCTACGTCGCCTCAACGCACCCCACCGCAGCCCGCAACCCGGCTAGGAAAACCGGTCCACTGCCGGGCCCGGACCTCGGAAGCGCCTAGCGGGTCTCGGGCGTGGACGAAGGACTCCCGCCGAGCCTCCACGTCGACGGCTTATGACCGCGGAACGTCTCTCCGGCGAGCAGCTGGTCGCGGTGAGCCGTCATCTGCCGTTGTGCGAGAGCTTCCTGATCGGACCAGGTGGTGATGCTGCCGCGTTTCTTCCGAGCTGCATAGGCGACTTTGCACTCCTGGTGCGCGGGCTTGCCGGTGCTGAGCTGAGCGACCTGATCCTGGACGTAGAGAGTCTTGCGACAGAGTGCGCAGCGTTTGCCGACATGGCTCGATTTCTTCGTATGGCGTCTGCCGTCGCCGTTGCTGCCGCCTCGTTTCGCCATGTGTGGATCTTGGCAGCCGGAACCGGAGTGCGCTGCCAAGTTCGTATCCACCCGCCGTGGATGGAGTGCTGCCGCGGCACCGCTGCGCATCTGCCGCACCCTCGGATGCCGAAGCGTCCGGCTGCAGAGAGGTGAGGACAGAGGTGCAACCGGACGCGAAGTGATCTTGTCAGGGCAGCCGGTGAGCGTGACGGGCGGCTGCGGCCAGTGGTTCATCGGCGTTGTTGAGGGCGAGGCCGGCACTGGCCAGCCAATCGATCACGGATCGGGCCGCGTCCTCGGCGGTGGCGTCGAGAGCGTCGGGATCGAGGGTGTCCACCAGCTCGGCCAGCGCACGCAGCTCGGTGTGCACAGCGGTCAATTGCGTCTGCACTGCCTCGATACGGGCCACGATCGTCTCGCTCATAGTTTCTGATCTCCTCCGGTCAGTGCTGCACTGGACTGTGGCTCCAGCATGACCGCACCGGGTGACTACATCCGATGCCGTAAGTCCGATGTCGGCGATGATGTGGGACATGGCCACGCCCCAGCGACCCAAGCTCAGCGTCGCCGCTGCAGCCCGCGCTACAGGTGCTGCACGCACCACGATCCAGCGAGCCCTCAAAAACGGCCGCTTCCCCAACGCGGTGCAGAACGAAAACACCTGGTCGATCCCGGTCGAGGACCTCATCGCCGCCGGATTCACGCTGCAGCAGCAAGGCAGCAGCACGAACCAGCAGCGCTCTGCAGCGGGCGCTGCACCCACCCCGCCCCCACCGGATCCGACGATCGCAGTCGAGCTGGCCGAACTCCGTAAAGCCCTCGCGGTCGAACAAGCCCGCCGCGAAGCAGCCGAAGCCGTCGCGCTCGAACGACTGCGCACCATCGAAGCCCAGGCCGCACACCTGCGCATGCTCGAAGCCAGCCACTCCTCCCTGCACCCGACCTCCACTGGTGAGGTGATCGACCACACTCCTGCCTCTCCACCGGAAAGACCTCGCACCAATCACCGAGTCAGGACATGGCTGAGAAACAAGCTCTGAGATCCCTCCAGAGACCAAGAAGCACCCGATCGTAGGTCGGGTTGCGTAAAGGAACTCGCTTCGCTCGTGCTGATGTTTTCTAGGCGTTCACCACCACCCAAGCGCAAGTTCCGCGCCCTGCTCCGGGTGGTGAGGGTGGTGGTGAACGCCGGGACCCCCTAGAGGCGACGATCAGGTCCGGACACACCTGTGCCGGGAACGTCGCCTCTAGGGAACCCACAGCAGTTGGTACGCCTCCGGTATGGAGCCGGGCGTATGGAGCCACTTGGGAGCGCTACGGGTATTACTCGCCTGCGCTGGGACCGGTCTGTGCTCCTGACTACCAAGGCCGCCTTACGCACATTCGCCGAGTAGTGCGGTCCTCTGTCGCTCTGCACGCCCAGCGGGCCGGGTCCACCTTCATCCCGCGGTGTCAGAAGCTCGAAAGCTCAGTTAAGTCCTGCCGGAGAGCTAGCCGGGGGGCATCAAGGCTTCTAGGCCGGCGGGAGCCATCCCACCTGGCCGCCTGCATCCGAACCCACACCGGACCGGTGCTTGGGACGCTGAGGTTTCCTGGGTTATCCTCATCCCTGAAGTTGTTTACGCGGCTTCGACAAGCGCCCAGGTCCGCCAAGATCACAGGGCGCTTGTCGCATTTCTGGGGTAATTGGAGTCCCCCCGATGTGCGTAGGGGACATCTTTGCATGGGTGTTCCTCCCTCATGGAAGAGGCACGCCTACAGACGAACTGTTTCGTGTGGAATCATCAGCTGGAGAAGTCCAGATGGTCACTGATCACAGCAAAGATGAGTGCCACTCCTTCCAGACACGAGCGTTCTCGTCACTGTCGAGCCTCGTTTGGTACGCGACCATCTGGTTCTTGTTGTTTCCAACCTTGTGTCGGTACCGGTGGAGAAGTCTCCAGGGAGGCAACCACTGGTTCGGCGCAGCAGGATCCCAGGGCCACAGCCGGCGGTACTGCACCGTCACAGTCTCGGCGGGATGGACAAAGGCAACCTCTTCTCCTCCCTGGGCTTCGAGCGAAAGCACTATGTGCTGATCACGCTGAAGGATCCTCCACTCAGTGCTAGCTGCCATATCCGCGGTGACGAGTTGGCTATGCCCGAACACAAACACGCGGCGAAGTTGAACTGTGGGTCGGCGTGCCCGGGTGAGAAGAGCAAGATTCCCATCCCGTTTCAAGACGAAGGGCTGGCGCTCGCGAGCGGTAAGCCAAGCGAGCAAGGCGAAAACAGCCGCGGCGATGCCGGCGACAAGAGACATGACAGCCATCAGGAACTCGTACCGCTCTAGCCTCGGGCATTCATGCCGATTGAGCGGAAACCCGTGTCAATCA
>NZ_JTIZ01000030.1:0-3422 GCF_000801125.1 Rhodococcus sp. Chr-9 | reverse complement strand
TGCCTGTTGACCGGCTAATCCACCGGATCGTTACCCACGAATCAACACGCCGACGCCGGAAGTGCTTGACCACCATCAACAACGGCGTTACACATGTCTCATGACGAATCAGCCCAGGCTGCGTCTCGAATCCGGCACCGAAGCCGCCTGGATGCTATCCGGGCCCAGCGCCGACAAATACCCCTTGGTCAACGAATACCTCGCCTACCTGACCGACCGAAACTACTCACCACGCACCGTCCGAGCCTACGGATACGACCTTCTCGCATTCTGCCGATGGCTCGAAACCCACAGTAGCGACCTCGATTCGGTTACCACCGGCACCGTGTTGGACTTCATGCGGCACTGCCGCGAAGCCTCGATCGCCGGACGTCCCGCCAATGTGCTGTCGATGACCGGCAAGCGCCTCGACCACTACAGCGCGACCACGATCAACCACCGGCTCGCCGCCCTGACCGGGCTGTTCACCTTCCGCGCCCTGCGCGAACCCGAGCTGCGCAACCCGATCCCCAGCGGACGGGAAGCCCGCAGAGTCAGCGCCGAAGAACGCAACGGTCTGCTCGGCCACCTCGTCCGACCCAAACGCCGATCTGCACTCCGCCTCCGTGAACCCCGCCGGCTACCACGCCCACTCGACCGCCGTGAAACAGCGGATCTACTCGCGAGCCTGCGAACATGGCGGGATCGCTCGATCGCCGGCCTGATGTTGCTCTCCGGCTTACGATCCGGAGAAATCCTCACCCTCGACGTCACCGATATCGACATTGGTGCCCGCTGGATACGAGTCTTCGGCAAAGGCGCCAAGGAGCGCCGGGTGCCACTCGATGTGGAAGTCGCCGGGCTGATCCAAACGTATCTGCTCACCGAACGACCCGAGTCGACGAGCACCCGCCTGTTCCTCGTCGCAAAAGGCCCGCACCGCGGACAGCCGTTGACCCCGGCCGGTTTGCGGACCATCTTCCGCTACCACCGTCTCAAATCGGGAGTACTCGCAGGTCACCCGCATGCGCTGCGCCACACTTTCGGGACCGCGATGGCCGAGGCCGGTGTGGATCTGGCCGTGATGCAGGCACTGCTCGGGCACGCGCACGTCGACACCACAGCCCGGTACATCCATCTGACACCCACCCACGTCAAGGCGGAATTCGATGCAGCCCGCACACGACTACACACCCGCACCTGAGGACGAGGACCCGGCGGACATCTACGCCGCCTACCTGGTCCACCTGCAGCGGCGCCGCCGCGGCAACACCGCCTACACCCAGGCCGCTCGCTCGTTCCTGCAGCGGTGGCCGCAGGTCCAACGCTGGGCTGACCTGCCGCTCGACACCCGGCTGGCCGCGAACTGCTCGACCCGCCCGTTCATCACCTTCCTGATGGTCAGCCGACGACTGCAACCGGGCTACGACTACCTCGTGCACCGCAAACTGTCGAGCCTGTGGCACGAACTGACCGACAGCTGCCTCGAACCCGACCTGAATCAGTTCATCGGCGCAGCACGCGAATTAGGATTCACCCAACGCGGCGCGTCCGCCATCGGCTCGCAGATCATCGCCAGGCTGCTGATCCAAACAGGATTCCCTCTGGCCGATCTGCGCGAAGATGATCTGCAGGACCTGTTGCACGCGTGCGATATTCGACAGATGCATACCGGGCGAGGCGCCAAGCACTATCGCGCCACCACCCACAGTGCCCGCCAGATCCTGTTTCATCTCGGGATCCTCGACAACGAAGCAGGGCCGGCGGTCGCTCCGCTGTCCTTCGAGGAGCGGATGGCCGACGTTCCCGCTGCGCTGCGGCCGGCGTTCGTGTCCTATCTGCACCGCAAACGCGCGACCTGCACACCCAAGACCGTCAGCAGCCTGGCCACCCGGCTGGCGCATTTCGGCCGCTACCTCGCCACCATCGACCCCGACATCGTCTCGCTGGCCGCACTGGATCGGCGTCGGCACATCGAGCCGTTCATCACGTCGCTGACCACGACCGTCAACAGTGTTACCGGTGAGCCGATCACCGTCGCGGACCGGATCCGGCGTGTCCACGCCGTGAGTAATTTCCTCGCCGAGATCACCGAATGGGGTTGGGACGATGCACCCCCGCGGAAATTGATCTTCCGCACCGATCTTCCTCGCGGGCAACGCGTCCTGCCTCGATATCTTCCGGTCGATGCGGATCGCAAACTTGCTGCAGCACTATCGGACTCACCCTACCGACTCGCCGCCGATGCACTACTCGTGCAACGCGCATGCGGGCTGCGGATCGGGGAACTGCTCGACCTCGAACTCGACTGCATCCACGAAATCCCCGGACAGGGATCCTGGCTGAAAGTTCCTCTCGGCAAACTCGACTCCGAACGCATGATCCCGGTCGACGAGGAAGTTCTCACCCTTGTCGACCGCATCACCGCCACCCGCTCACCTGGTCGGCCGCTCCGTCATCCTCGCACGGGTGCACCCGCGGACTTCCTGTTCACTCATCACGGAAAACGACTCTCGCAGAGCGCAGTTCGAGGTGAGCTGAACCGGGCTGCCGCCACGGCGGGGTTGGGGCACATCACTCCACATCAACTCCGGCACACCTACGCCACGGCGTTGATCAACGCCGGTGTGTCCTTGCAGGCGTTGATGGCTCTGCTCGGGCATGTGTCGACCCAGATGAGTCTGCGTTATGCGCATCTGTTCGATGCCACGGTGCGCAGCGAATACGAACGGGCTCTGGATCTGGCGAAGAGCCGCATCGGGCCGATTCCGGCAGGCCGCACCCAGCTCCCGCTGACCGACGTCACCGGCGACGGCGGGTGGAAGGACGCACCGGCGATCAAATCCAGGTTGGCCGGCGGATACTGCTTGCGGGCGCCCGCACAAGGTTCGTGCCCGTATGCCAACATCTGCGAGCACTGCCCGAGTTTCCACACCGACTCCACCCACCTCGCTGTCCTTTCGGCGCAACGCGTCGACGCCCGGGAACTCGCCGAGGACGCACAGAAGCGTGGCTGGATCGAGGAGGCGGAGCGGCATCGCGCTCTCGTGTCCCGACTCGACGCGCTGATTGACGCATCGGCGGCCGGATGAGCGAGAATACGCTGGTCAGGGTCGAGCGGGTCTGCGCGGAGCTCGCCGCCGTGGGCGAGCCGATCACGTTCACTGCCGTCGCGCAGCGGGCGCAGATCGGTCGGGCGACGCTCTACCGCAACACTCAGTTGCGGGCTGTCGTGGACGAGCATCGCACCCGGCAGACCGAGGCTCGTACTTTGACCGGTCTGGCCACCGAGGTCGCACATCTGCGTGTTGTCGTCGAAGAGCTCGCAGGCAGTGTCACCAGACACGAGGAGCAACTGCGGCGACTTCGCCGCACGCCGCCGTCCCGGCGATGAACCATTCCGACTGTGATCGCCGAGATCCGAGCCGCGATTAGCCGGTCAA
>NZ_JTIZ01000142.1:0-327 GCF_000801125.1 Rhodococcus sp. Chr-9 | reverse complement strand
AACAGAAAAGGAGCTTCGCTTTCAAGACCCAATTTAATTAATCAGATCTTTAAAGCAACAGCTCCTAATAAAGTATGGCTGGGAGACATGACCTATATCCCTACCAAAGAAGGCACCTTATACTTAGCCGTGAATATCGACGTTTTTTCACGTAAGATTGTAGGCTGGTCAATGTCTTCACGGATGCAAGATAAACTGGTGAGGGATTGCTTCTTACAAGCTTGTGGGAAAGAACATCCTCAGCCTGGCTTGATTGTCCATACTGATCAAGGGAGTCAATATACAAGCTCTCGTTATCAATCTACTCTTCGTCAAGTCGGTGCTCAA
>NZ_JTIZ01000141.1:0-888 GCF_000801125.1 Rhodococcus sp. Chr-9 | reverse complement strand
TCAATCCGGCGCGGTCGACGGCGCGGCATCCGCTGTTCCAGGTCGGTCTGTCCTTCCAGAATCTCGCCCGGACCTCGCTCGAACTGCCGTCGGTCAGCGTCGAGGGCATCGACCTCGCCGGCGACACCTCGCAGTTCGATCTGCACTGGATCGTGCAGGACACCTACGACGAGGCCGGGGCTCCCACGGGGATCGGCGGTTTCGTGACCTATGCGACGGCGTTGTTCGACGAGTCGACGGTCGTGTCGTTCGTCGGGCGGTTCGTGCGGGTGCTCGAGGAGATCGTGGCGGATCCGTCGCGTCCGGTCGGGGATCTGGAGATCCTCGGTGCGGGGGAGCGGTCTCGGATCCTGGAGTCGTTCAACGACACTGCGCACGAGGTGGATGCGTCGGCGACGTTGGTGTCGTTGTTCGAGGCGCAGGTCGCCGCGACCCCGGACGCGCCGGCCCTCGAATTCGACGGTCGCACCTGGACCTACCGTCAGGTCGACGCGTGGGCGGGTGCGATCGCCCGGCAGCTGGTCGCGCGTGGCGTCGATCCCGAAGAGCGGGTCGCGCTCGGTATGCGCCGCTCGGTGGAGTTGGTGATCGGCATGGTCGCGGTCGCGAAGGCCGGTGGCGCCTACGTGCCGGTGGATCCGGATCAGCCGGCGGAGCGGACCGACTACATTCTCGGCACCGCCGATCCGGTGTGTGTGCTGACCACCCGCGGCGAAGGCTTCGGGACCGAGAGCGATCGCGCCGTCCTGTTCGTCGACTACTTTGTGCCGCAGGATGATTCGACTTCGGACGATTCGGCGGCGGATGTCCCGGTCCACGTGGCGACTCCGGCGCCGGACCATACGGCGTATGTGATCTTCACGTCGGGTTCGACGGGTCGTCCGAAGG
>NZ_JTIZ01000029.1:0-14071 GCF_000801125.1 Rhodococcus sp. Chr-9 | reverse complement strand
GGGCGCACCCAGCCGGCACCAATGCCACTGCTAACCGCGAAGAGCCGCCACACGTCGCGGGCGAAGGTGCCGGCCGCGGAGATCACGACACCGGCGACCACTGCGACGATGGACGCGAAGGCGACCGCGGCGACGAGTGCGAGCGCGATGGACCCACCGACCGTGCCGGCTCCGCCACCGAGTTCGGTGACGAGGACGGGTGCCGCAAGGTTGCCACCGGGCCCGACGAGATCGGTGCCGTTCGGTCCGAGCACGGCCGCGGCGCCGAAGCCCATCACGATGACGATCAGATAGAACAGGCTGCACAGCGCGACGGTCCAGCCGAGCGAGCGACGTGCCGTCGTGGCCTCGGGGACGGTGAAGAACCGGATGAGGATGTGCGCCATTCCGGCGGTGCCCAGGGCGAACGCGAGCGCGTAGGAGACGAGGTTGATCGCGCTGGTCTGGCCGAAGATCAGGCCGGGGGACAGGATCGCGTCGCCCGCGACGGCGTTGTCGGTTGCGGCGTCGAGGACCTTCGGGAATGCGAACCCGAACTGCGCCAGGATGCCGAAGCACACGATGATCGCGAGCACCGACAGGATCGTCGACTTGATGACCTGCACCCAGGTGGTGGCGAGCATGCCCCCCACGAAGACGTAGATGCCCATGAGCGATCCGGCGACCACCACCGACAGCCAGAACGGGATGCCCGAGACGGATTCGAGGAGCACACCCGCGGCGACGAGCTGGGCGAGCAGCACGAAGGTGCCGGTGGCGATCGTGCTCAGCGCGACCGCGACCCGCACGTTCCGCGAGTCGGTGCGGAAGACGAGGACGTCGGCGAGGGTGTACTTGCCGAGATTGCGCATCTTCTCCGCGAGGAGGAACAGCACCGGCAGGAACGAGATGACGGACGTGAACAGGATGACGGTGCCGTCGACGCCCTTGGAGAAGATCAGACCGGTGGTGCCGAGGAAGCTACCGGCGGAGATGAATTCGCCCGCGATGGCGAATCCGTTCTGCCAACTCGAGATCGAGCGACCTGCGGCGAAGAATCCGTCGGCGCTCTTCGCGCGCCGGGATGCAGCGAAGGTCACCCATAGGGTCAGGGAGATGACGGCGCTGCAGATCGCGATGGCGAGATAATCGGCGTCACCGGTCATGATGCGACCTCCTCGGATGCGGGACGGTTCCGTTCGACGGCCACCACGGCGTCGTCGACGGCGGGGCCGATGTAGGTGCGGGAGAGACGGAAGTACGCCCAGACCAGCACCCAGGTTCCGGCGAACTGGGAGAACACCACCCACAGCGACAGCGGGATGCCGAGGACGACGGTGGCGCCGAGTTGGTCGGGGAACCCGATGAAGGCGACGAGGAAGGACGTGAACAGCACGACGGTAATGCCACCGAGCGTGTTGGTCACGCGGGCGCGTCGGCGACGCAACTCGGCGATCTCGGGAAGACGGAGCATCCGCGTCCAGACGAGCTCGTCCTCCGGGGACGAGGTGGGGACGCCGTTCACGGTGTCGGTCATGCCCGCACCGCCGCGCCGCGGGCGCTGTCGAGCGCGAACAGGTTCTCGTCCCACCCGGCCTCGAGCGGTCCGAAGAAGTGGAAACGCACCTGCTTGACCTTGTAGAGCCAGCGGCCGTCGACCTTGACGACCTCGTCGTTGTAGCGACCGGCCGCGATCGCGGGGGTGCCGTCGGTGACGCACGGCTGCCACAGGAACGAGCGCACGGTGGCGCGGTCACCGTCGAGGTCGATCTCGAGGTTCGTGATGAAGTGCCAGAAGGAGGTCAGGCCGCCGTCGGCGAGTCCCGCGAAGAAGGTGCGCATCTCCTCCTTTCCTTGCGGGTGGGACAGGCCGTCGAACTCGCCGTCATCGGTGAACAGCTCCATGAGCGCGTCCCAGTTGCCGTCGTCGAGGTGGCGGCAGTACTGCGCATCGAGCTTCCGGATCGCCTCGAGGTCTTCGAGGTGGGTGATGCGGTCGAGCAGGGACGGTCCGGGATGGGGGCTGGACACAGCAGATCCTCCGTTGTGCGTTTTATTAACGTCCGTTCATGTGAGCTGGACCATAACAAGCGTGCGCCTGCCCGTCAACGGGAAGGTTCTTGCTGGTCGGCGCGATGTGTGCCTACTGTGCAGGGATGAACAGCCGGTCGAACGGAGCGTCCTCGTCCATTCGGGAACGGATTCTCGAGACCGCGCTCGACGAGTTCTACGAGTGCGGATTCCACGGGGCGACGATGCGCAATATCGCCAACGCCGCAGGTTGCAGCGCTGCCAACGTCTACAACCACTTCGAGAACAAGTCGGAACTGCTCGTGGAAATTCTCCGCCGCGCGAGTGACGAGCAGTTCACGGCGACCCGCAACGCGCTGCGCAAGGTCGGTGACGATCCGGCCGAGCGGTGGCGCGCGGCGGTCGCGGCCCACGCGCTGTACACCGCGCGGAATCCGCGGGCCTGCCTGGTGGCGAATTCGGAACTGCGGTATCTCGGCCCGCTCGACCGCAAGCGCGTGGTGGGCTCACGCGACGCGCAGGAGCAACTCTTCGTCGATATCGCGGAAGACGGTGTGGAGCAGGGACTTTTCACGATCGAACGAGTGCATCAAGGGGTCACCGCGGTGCTGACGATGTGCGCCGGCATCCCCCTCTGGTTCCGGGAGAGCGGACCCCTCTCGGCACAGGAGGTCGCCGACGATTTCGCCGGATACGCGCTCAATCTGGTCGGATATTCGCGCTGAACCATTGACGGGTCATGGGTGCCGTGCTGTACTGGGTGAACAAGCGTTAATGACCTACTCCGGTCCATCGAAGGAGTGCACCTCCCATGACCCACCGCCCCTCGCAGCCGCGCACCGATTCCCCGCGCTATCTCACCGAGGAACGCCTCGCGATCCGCGACCTCGCCCGTGACTTCGCGATGACGAAGGTGCTGCCCGTCGCCAACGAACTCGACCCGGTCCAGGGCGCGATCCCCGACTCGCTCAAGAAGGAGATGGCCGAGATCGGCTTCTTCGGGATCATGATCCCCGAGGAACACGGCGGTCTCGGGCTCGGCGTCTTCGAGTACTGCCTCGTGGCCGAGGAACTGTCGCGGGCATGGATGAGCGTGTCGGGTCTGCTCGCCCGCGGCAACGGCATGGGCGGTGGATTCACCGCCGAGCAGGAGGCGGCACTGCTGCCCAAGGTCGCGCGCGGTGAGTACCTCGGCGCGTACGCGCTGTCGGAGGCCGAGGCCGGCTCCGACGTCGCGAACATCTCGTGCCGCGCCGTGCGCGACGGCGACGACTGGGTCGTCAACGGCACCAAGATGTGGTGCACCTACGCCGACGAGGCCGACTACCTCGTGCTCTTCGCCCGCACCGACCCGAACAAGGACCCGGCCAAGCCGCATCGCGGCATCAGCGCCTTCCTCGTCGAGAAGGAACGCGGCGTGTTCCCCGAGGGCATCTCGGGTACCAAGGTCCGCAAGATCGGCTACTTCGGGTGGAGCACCTGGGAACTGTCGTTCGACAACTTCCGCATCCCGGCCGACAAGATGCTCGGCGAGGAGGGCAAGGGCTTCTACCTCGCCGTCTCCGGCCTCGAGGTGGGCCGTGCCCACACCGCCGCCCGCGCCATCGGCCTCGCCCGCGCCGCGCTCGAGGACTCGATCGAGTATGTGCACACCCGCCGCCAGTTCGGCCGCCCCATCGGCGATTTCCAGCATCTGAGGTTCAAGATCGCGAAGATGGCCGCCGACATCGAGGCGGCACGCCAGCTGATGTACTCGGTCGCCACCGACATCGACACCGGCCGGCGGTGCTCGCTCGAGGCGTCGATGTGCAAGCTCGTCGCCACCGAGATGGCCGAGCAGGTCACCAGCGAGGCCGTGCAGATCCACGGCGGCGCCGGATACACCACCGACTTCCAGGTCGAACGCCATTGGCGCGACGCACGTCTGACGAAGATCTTCGAGGGCACCAGCGAGATCCAGATGCGCATCATCTCCGACGAACTCCTGGGAAGGCCCGAGCAGGCATGAGCGCACACACCGTCACCCGCCCGCTCACCGTCGGGGACCGCACCGCCTCGGAACCCTGCACCGTGGCCGATGTCCTGACCGCCTCCGGTACGGTGGCACCGGCGAACTCACCCGTCCTCGGTGCCCTGGCCGTCGCCTCGCTCGTCCCGTCCGTTCCCGGTGGCGTACCGTCCGGATTCGACTGGAACGCAAACGATCCGGTCTCCGCATCGGACGTCGTATCGGCGGACACCGTGATCACCCGCGCGTCCGGACGGACCGCGCACCGCTACGTCCGGCTCGTGGACCAGGCCGGCACGGTACGCGAATCCGGCACCGAGACATGGACCTTCGACAACGAACAGCCGACGGTTCCCGAACTGGACTTCTGCACACCCGCCTGGGGCGCACTGCTCGCCGAGAGCCTCTCGGAAGACCGGGACTTTGCTTCCTCGCTGTCCACCTGGGACGGCACCATCGGACTGCGCAGCGGCGAGATCGAACTGCACCTGCGCATCTACAAGGGGCGGATCGTCGACGTCACCCGGCGCACCCCGCACGGCGCGACGTTCACCTTCGTCGCGTCCGACCACGCCTGGACCGATCTCGTCCTGTCCGAGGAGAACGACTTCATGCGCCGCGCCATCCGCGGCGAATTCTCCTCCACCGGAGACGGATACGAATACCTACGCCTGACCAAGCCGCTCAACACGATCATCGGGCACGCCCGTGCCCTCGCCCGAAAGGCCCGCTCATGATCGAGGCCCGCTACCTGGAGATCGGCGGAGCGCTCGGCTTCGTCGAGATCGTCACTCCCGACGCACGATCCGGCAACGCGCTCGACGCGACCGATCTGCCCACCGTCCTGTGTATCCACACTGCGGGCCAGAGCGGCGTGCAGTGGCGCCACGCGGCCCGGGATCTCGCCGACCGCGGCTACCGGGTGGTCGTCCCCGACCTGCCCGGCCACGGACGTTCCGAACCGGCACCCGGCGGCCCCGTCACGAGCCTGATCACCTACGGCGACTGGTTGTGCGAGGTGCTCGACGCGCTCGGGATCGACCGGCCGTTCGTCATGGGCTGCTCGATCGGGGGCAAGCTCACACTCGAACTCGCGACCCGCCCGGACCGTCCGCTGTCCGGGGCCGTGGCGATGGAAGCCGAGCCCGGCCCGGGCCGCGTCAACGTCACCGGTCTGCGCCGCGAACTCGAGGACGTCGCCGGACCGTCGCGCTCCGAGCGCACCTATCTGGGAACTCTTGCATCCGTGGGACGTTCGGTTCCGGAGGTGAAGGCGCACACGATCGCGCTCATGCACAAGCGGGAGGACCCGGAGATCTCGTCGTCCGACCTCATCGGCTGGGGAACCCACGACGTGCGCGACCGCCTCGACCGGGTGACCGCACCGATCCACCTCGTCGCCGGCGTCGACGACCCGTGGATCGACCCCGACGCCGTGGCCCGGGCAGCGGACACCATCAACGACGCACTTCCCGGACGCGCCCGCTTCACGGCACTGGCCGGTATCGGGCACTATCCGATGGAGGAGATCGACGACTTCGCCGCGCTCGCCGACACCTGGATCGGTGAACTGCGCCGGGTCGCTGTTCCCGAGGAGGCAGCGCTGTGACCACCACCCGCACCGACACCCTGCCCGCACTGCTCGACGGGCTCGTCGCCGCGAATCCGGATGCCCCGATCGCCTACGACATCGTCGACGACGTGGCGGTGGCCCGCAGCCGCGGAGAGTTCCGCGACCGGGTCGAGGCCGTGCGCAGCGAACTCGACGGCATCGGCCTGCGCGCCGGCCAGTGCATCGCGGTGATGTTGCCGAACTGGTCCGACGCACTCGTGTGGCAGTTCGCGGCCTCCGCGCTCGGTGCCCACGTCATCGGTGTCAACACCCGCTACAACACCCGTGAGGTCGCGCACATACTCACCGCCGCACGACCTGCCGTCGTGTCCGTGCCGGCCGCCTTCCACGGACTCGACCTGTTCGGTCGGCTCACCGAGGCCGCGGCGTCCGTGCCCGATGTGGCCACCCCGGTGGTTGCGGTGGTGCCCGGACCGGCGAACCCCTCGGCGTCCCCGGCCGACTTCGATCTCGGTGGAGGCGCGTGGACGGCCGGCAGCGGCGACACGCGTGGCGCGAGCGCTCCCGAGACCCCCGACACCGCGACACTCACCCCGGCCGGGATCGACGACGATCCCGAGGATCGGATCGCGGTGGCGTTCACGACATCCGGTTCCACGGGCGTGCCCAAGCTGGCCGCACATCGCGGCAACGCGGTCGTCCGTCACGGACGCGCCGACGCCGCGATCATGAAGGTCGCCGAGGGCGACGTGGCGCTGTGCGTGCTCCCGGTCTCGGGTGTCTTCGGTTTCAGTACCGCGATGGCGGCGCTCGCCGGTGGGGGAGCGCTGCTCATGGAGACGGTCTTCGATCCGGATGCGGTCCTGCGCCGGATGCGGGAGGTCGGGGTCACACACGCGGTGGGCGCCGACGACCTGTTCGGCCGTCTCTACGATGCCTGGCACGACGGCGAACGCGTCGATCTGTCGTCATTGCGCTGGGTCGGCATCGCCGACTTCCTCGGCCGCTCCCACGAGATCGCCCGATGGCTGCGCGACGAATTCGGCACCCACACCTCCGGTGTGTTCGGTTCGTCCGAGGTCTTCGCCCTCGCGATGCTGTGGAACGCCGACGATCCGGAATCGGTGCGTTGGAACGGTGGCGGACGCGCGGTCGACACGGCGATCGAACTGCGGGTCGCCGATCCCTACGACGATCGGGTCCTCCCGGCCGGCGAACAGGGCGAACTGCAGTTCCGCGGCCCGAACGTCGTCGACGCCTATCTCGGCAACCCCGACGCCGCCGCGCGCGCGTTCACGGCCGACGGTTGGTTCCGCAGCGGCGACCTCGCCGTCGACCTCGGCGACGGGGGTTTCCGTTACGTCTGCCGGATGGGCGACGTCCTGCGCCTGCGCGGCTTCCTCGTCGACCCCGCCGAGATCGAGACGCGTCTGGCGGAGCATCCCGGCGTGGCCACGGCCAAGGTCGTCGGCATCACCGGCGACGGCGGCTACACGGAGGCGATCGGTTTCGTCGTCCCCACCGACGACGCACCCGCGGACACGACGTCGGTGACCCTTCGGGCCTGGTGCCGCGAGACCCTCGCCGCCTTCAAGGTGCCCACGGCGATCCATGTCATCGAACGGATGCCCACCACGGTCGGGGGCAACGGCTCGAAGATCCGCGCCGTGGAACTGCGCGAGTGGGCCCGCGAGTGGGCCGGTAGCGAACGCGACTTCCGAGCCGGATAGCGTCCTGCGTCGTCACGATCCGCACGCGGTCGCGTCGCTCAGTTGCGGCCCATCGGTGCGGTCGTGGCGACGCGGCCCCTGGTGAGAATCGACAGCGACGCGGCGACCGCGCACAGGGACGCTCCGGCCCACCACGCGTAGGTGTAGGTGCCGAGGTTGTCGCGGATGACCCCGGCTCCGAAAGCGGCCGCCGCGGCACCGATCTGGTGGGAGGCGAACACCCAGCCGAACACGATGGTTCCGCGGTCGCCGAAGATCCGGCGGCACAGCATCGCAGTCGGCGGCACGGTGGCGACCCAGTCCAGGCCGTAGACCACGACGAACAGGATCATGCTGGGGTGCACGGACTCCTGCAGCAACCAGGGCAGCAGGAGCAGACCCACGCCGCGGAAGGTGTAGTAGAAGGCCAGCAGCTTGCGGGGGTCGAACTTGTCGGTCAGCCATCCGGAGGCGATGGTGCCGACGATGTCGAAGATCCCCACGGCGGCCATGAGGCTCGCCGCGGTGGTCGTGGGCATGCCGTGGTCGTGGGCCGACGGGATGAAGTGGATGCCGACGAGTCCGTTGGTGGTGGCTCCGCAGATGGCGAAGGCGATCGCGAGGGCCCAGAACGCCCGGTGACGCACCGCGAAGACCAGCCCTTCGAGAGCGCGGCCGACGGCACCACCGGTCGCCCGCGCCGGCGCGATGTAGGTCTCGGGGTCGGCCCCGTAGGGCAGGACGCCGCGCTCGTCGGGATGATCGCGGATCACCGCCCACACCAGCGGGACGACGACGAGCGCCGCCGCGGCGATCACGAGGGAGGCCTGCCGCCACCCGACGTTCTCCGCGAGCGCGGCCACGGGAGGGAGGATCACCAGCTGGCCGGTCGCGGAACCGGCCGTGAGGATGCCCATCACCAGGCCGCGCCGCTCGACGAACCACCGGTCGGCGATGGTCGCCGCCAGGACCAGGGCCATCGACCCCGTGCCGGTACCGATGAGCAGTCCCCAGAACACGAGCAACTGCCACGAGGCGGTCATGGCGACGCTGCCACCGGCGCCGAGGGCCACCAGGAACAGCGCCGACGAGATCACCCGGCGCATGCCGAACCGGTCCATCAGGGCGGCGGCGAACGGTGCGACGAGTCCGAACAGGACGAGGTTGATGCTGACCGCGAGCGACATGACGCTCGTCGACCAGCCGAACTCGTCGTGCAGCGGCACCATGAGCGCGCCGGGTGCCGCCCGGAAGCCGGCGGCGCCGAACAACGCGAGGAAGGCCACCGCGGCGACCCACCATGCCGGGTGGATGCGGGCCGGTCGGTGGTCACTGCGCTGGGCCGGGCGCACACTCATCACGAATTCACTTTCTTCGAGAAAGCAACAGGATGAGCAGACGATACCCAGCAGTGCGTCGCGGGAGGCGAGCGGTCAGCCGTCCTGGCTCCCCGGCGTCCGGTAACTCGCGTCGCGGCGCGCGGCCTCGTCGACCTGTTCGGGGGTGAGCAGGGCGATCGGCGTGGAGCGCGCGGCGCCGGAGGCGATGGTGCGGAGTTCGAGTGTCGCGGCCGCGATCTCGTCGGGCACCTCGCCGAGCACGTACAGATCGTGACCACCGAGCGCGAAGTGCACCGAATCGACCGTCCCGCCCACACTTTCGACCATCCGGACGATGGCGTCGCGCCGGGACGTACCGCCGTCCGTGAGCAACCCGCGTGCGCCGTCCGCGGTGTAGTTCACCTGCCAGAGATATCGCGGCATGATCGTCTCCTTTCGAGGATCCCGACCTCCATGGTCGGTCCTCCCCTCGTCACCCGGGACGGTTTCGCCGGGAATCGCGGCCTAGTCTCGATATCGAGATCCATCCACCGCATCGAAAGGGAGTGCCGTGCCGAAACGACCCGTGCCCGGGGCCGTCGCAGAATTCCTCACCCAGCCCAACTACGCCACGATCAGCTCTCTGCGCCCGGACGGTCATCCGGTGTCCGTTCCGACCTGGTACGTCTACGAGGACGGCCGCATCCTCGTCAACATGGACTCCACCCGTAAGCGCCTCGACTACCTGCGGAACGATCCGCGGGTGAGCCTGTCGGCGATGGATCCGCAGGACTGGATCACGCACGTGAGCCTCCAGGGGAGGGTCGTCGAATTCACCGACGATCCGTCCCTGGAGGACATCGACCGGATCGCTCGCCACTACACGGGCAAGCCGTACCACGCGCGCGACGGCAAGCGCGTCAACGCGTGGATCGAGATCGACCGCTGGCACGCGTGGGGTCGCCTGCGCAACGCCTGAGATCGATCGGGGAAAGGCCGGTGGTCAGATGACGCCGGCCTTCTTCGCCGCACTGCGTGCCTGGAACGCCAGGATGACGAGCAGCACGCCGAACAGGATCGCGTAGATGCCGAGCAGGACGATCAGGCTCAGGATGCCCTCGCCGGGGAAGATCAGCAGCACGATGCCGAACAGGACGGCGACGACGCCGGCGAGCACCGACCACACCCATCCGGACTCGGGAACCTTCCGGAAACGGATGCCGCCGACGATGCCGGTGATGCCGAACAGGATGGCGTAGAACGCGATCACGTACAGCAGTGCGAGTGCGGTGATGCCGGGCCAGAACAGTGCGACGAGGCCGGCGAGGACGGAGACGATGCCCATGGCGAGCCACCAGCCCCAGCCCTCGGGCTTGTCACGGACCGACTGGACGACCAGTACGATGCCGTCGATGATCGCGTAGGCCGCGAAGACGACCACCAGCGCCCACACGGTGATGCCGGGCCAGACGAGTGCGACGACACCGAAGAGGACCGCGAGGATGCCGCGCAGCAGCACCACCCACCAGATCTGCTTCAGTAATGATCGGAACGGATCGTTGGAAGAAACCGAGCTCGTGGACATGACGGCTCCTGGCGTGTGATGTGATCTTGTAGCCCAGAGGATAAGCGCGGTCGTGCTGCTTCGCGTGCCGAATCGAAGCCGAGGTTACGCTCGGAAACGTGGCCGGGGCGAGGATCGGGATATCGGGATGGCGCTATCCGGGCTGGCGCGGAGACTTCTATCCGGAAGGACTCGTCCAACGCCGGGAACTCGAATACGCCGCCCAGCGGTTCGGATCGATCGAGATCAACGGCTCGTTCTATTCGCTGCAGCGCCCGAGCAGCTATCTCGCGTGGCGGGACGCCGCACCCGACGACTTCGTCTACGCCGTCAAGGGCGGGCGGTTCGTCACCCACATGAAACGGCTCGCGGGTGTCGACGACGCCCTCGCCAATTTCTTCGCCTCCGGTGTGCTCGCGCTCGGCCCGAAACTCGGTCCGGTGCTGTGGCAGCTCCCGCCGACCCTCGGTTTCGAGGAGGACAGGTTCGCGGACTTCTTCACCCGGTTGCCCCGCACGACGATGGCCGCCGGCGAACTCGCCCGCCGGCACACCGACAAACTCGCCGACGATCGGGTGTGGGTGGAGGTGGACGCCGAGCGTCCGCTGCGGCACGCCGTCGAGGTGCGGCATCCCGACCTCGCGAGCCCGCAGGCCGTGGAGTTGCTGCGCGCGCACGACATCGGGCTCGTCGTCGCCGACACGGCCGGAAAGTTCCCGTTCCTCACCGACGTCACGAGCGATTTCGTCTACGTGCGGATGCACGGCGACAAGGAGCTGTATGCGAGCGGGTACACCCCCGACGTTCTCGACGTGTGGGCCGAGCGGATCCGCGGATGGCTGGGCGACGGCCGGGACGTCTACGTGTACTTCGACAACGACATGAAAGGCTGTGCACCGCACGACGCGCTCGCGTTGCAGGAACGCCTGTGACCGGGCGTCCGGAGGAAGGACAGGAGATCGCTGTGTGGCCCGACCACTGGCCGAGAACGCCGCGGGAGATCGCGACGGCCACCGCCGATGCGCTCGCCGCTGCCCGCAGCGAGTCGGCCGAGCCCTTCGACGAGGCGGTCGCGGTACTGGTCGACCTGCCCTACGAGCAGGTCACGGCCGTGCACGCGGGCATGGTCCGGGAGTTGCTCGAGGAACTGCATCCCGACGGTCTCGCCGGTGAGGACGTGCAGGCCGTGCTCGAACGCTCCGTCCGTTCCGGACTGCGATGGCTGCCATCGCTCGAACCCGAAGCCGTTGTTGCTGTGCTCACGGGTGCGCTCGGAGTGTCCGATTCCGACGCCGAACGCCCGAAGATCCGTCCCGAGCAGTATCTGGCCGCGGGCCTGCTCGTCGTCGCCGATCTCGTCGCTGCGCGCCGCGTGGCTCCCGAGGCGTATCTGCGCCGCGCCGTGAGCGAGATCGAACGGGCCGAGACGCAGGAGATGCCCTGACCTGTTCGGGGGATCAGGCCGGATAGTGGTTCTCGACGTTGCGGACGACCTTGCGCAACAGGTCGGACAGGACCTGAACCTCGTCGTCGTCGAGTCCGTCGAGCATCTGCCGCTCGCGTGCCAGGCGTCGCGGGAACTCCTTCTCGACAAGTGCGCGCCCGTCGTCGGTGAGGGTGAGGAGGACGACGCGGCCGTCGCGTTCGAGTCGTGTGCGTTCGACGAGACCGAGTTTGGCGAGTCGCTCGGTGTGCTTCGTCGTCGACGCACCGGAGATCCCCGTGATCGAGGTGACCTCGCTGGCGCGTAACGGGTGGTCGCTGCGGGCGAGCGCGCTGAGTACCTCGAACTCGCTGCGGCTGATGCCGCTCTGTTCGAGTTCCCGATCGAAGTAGGTGAGCGCGAGCGACCCGATGCGGGTGATGCGACCGATCACGTCGATGGGGCGCAGGTCGAGGCCGGGGTAGTGGGCGGTCCATCCGAGACGTACGCGATCGACGTAATCGGGCTGGGGCGTCTCGGAGGGCATGTGGCAAGTCTAACGGCAGCGGACGAACAATTTCATAGATATTTTACTAGTGAAACAATAGGGTGGACGGATGCTGGACTGCCGACTCGACGACCGCCCTCAGCTCCGTCACACCCGGAGAGCGCTCGCGCATCCGCTGTCGGCGAGCGCGTGGAAGGACGCCCTCGAAGTGCGGCGCGGCGATCCGACCGTGGCCGTGGCGCTGCGCGTGGGGTTCGCGACGATGCTCGCCCTCGTCGGCGGCGGTCTGCTCGGTTACGGACAAGTCGCCGGCTTCGCCGCCCTCGGCGCACTCACCAGTGCCTTCCTGCGATACGAACCGTATCCGCGTCTCGCCGTGCGCCTTCCGTGGGTCGGCCTCGGCATCGTCGGTTACACCGCCTTCGGGGCTGCGCTCGGCGCGATGGGCGCCCCGCTGTGGGTGCAGATCGTTGCGCTCTCGCTGGGCTCGGCCGTCGCGTACTGGGTGTTCACGGCCTTCTCGCTCATGGGCCCCGGCCCGGTGATCCTCATCTTCGCGGCCGCCGGCGCCGCCGGTTTCTCCGACGGATGGGGCGATGCGGGGCTGGTCACCGCCGCGGCGACCATCGGTGCTCTGCTCGGATATGTCATCGCGATGCTCCCCGCGCTCTCCCATCCCCACACGCCCGCTCGTCTGGCGGTCGCACGCGCCCTCGCGGCGGTCTCCGCCGTCGAGATCCGCGGTGCGGACGCCGTTCCCGCTGCGCGACAGAGCATCCGGAAGGCGCGCGAGACCGTCGCACTGAACGCCTCGCGACGTCCGGACGCCCATGTCCACGAACTGGCCGCACTGCTCGACGCGGCCGAGACGGTTCTCGACAGCGGGTCGCACGACACCTCCCGCGCACGTTGCGACGATTTCTCCCGATTCGAGAAGGAACTTCGGAAAGCGCGGCGCGACATCGAGATTCCGCGTGTCGATGCCGAGGGGCGGCCGGTGCTGCCCACGCCGCCCGGCTTCGTCCGCGAAGGATGCGGTCGTCTGCTCGACCGTCTCGTGCTGATCGGAGCGGCCCGGATCTTCGTGGCGTCGTTGCTCGCCGCGTCGTTCGCCGCATCGATCGGGCTCGACCATCCGTTGTGGGCTGCGATGGGTGCCATGGCGGCGCTGCAAGGATTGAACTACCGCAACACTGTTCAGCGCGGTATCCAGCGTCTGATCGGAAATGTCGGCGGCGCCATGATCGCTGCCGTGCTGCTCGCGCTCGACCTGGGCTACTGGCCGGTGGTCGCGGCCGCCGTGCTGTTCCAGACGCTCACCGAACTCACGGTGACCCGGAACTACGGGCTCGCCTCGGTCGGGGTGACGACGATGGCGTTGCTGCTCACCGGTCTCGGGCAGCACGCGGGTCCGGGCCTCGCCGTCAACCGGGTCGCCGACACCGTCATCGGCGTGGTCGTGGGCGTGATCGTCGCTGCGGTGACCATCCGACGCGACGACCGGCACCATCTCGTCGCGTGACGAGGCGGCACCGGTCGTCGGTGGCGTTCATGGCCTGCCGCGGGGGAGGCAGCCGGGTGATGCTCAGGAGTGAGCGGCTTCGAACCGCTCGAGGATGTGACGCGGGATCCGGCCGCGCGAGCTGACGTCGTAACCCTTGTTACGGGCCCAGTGCCGGATCGCGGCCAGTTGCTCCGGCGACCGGGTGGGCGGAATCGCCTTGTGAGTCCCCGCCGTCCGTGTGCGGGCCTTCGTTGCCGTCTGCTTCGGCGTGATGGTGCGGGTGCTCGAAGCGGGCTTCTCAGGTGCCTTCTCGTGCAGCCACGGGCGGAGTACCGCCAGGAACTTGTCTGCGTTCGCCGGCCGCAGGTCGATTTCGTACTCGTCGTCGTCGACCGTGATGCGGAACGACTGAGGTTTTCTCACCAGGCCGGCGCTTGCAGGTGAAGAAGAACG
>NZ_JTIZ01000140.1:0-117919 GCF_000801125.1 Rhodococcus sp. Chr-9 | reverse complement strand
AACATCACCCATCTGTCTCAGACAGGTTGACAACTTCCGAATTGCCATAGCGGACGGCAAGAGCGGTAGCGAATGCTCGAGGCAAGGACTGTTCGGTCGATCCGCACCGCTCACCCGGAATCCGGGCCCGCACCCGTGGCGAGCGTCCTACGGTTGTCGGCATGGGCACGCCCGGCATCGACCAGTGGGTCCTTCACGTCGACCTCGACCAGTTCATCGCCGCGGTCGAGGTTCTGCGCAATCCGGAATTGGCGGGCCGGCCGGTGGTGGTCGGCGGTCGCGGCGATCCCACCGCGCGCGGAGTGGTCTCCACCGCCTCCTACGAGGCGCGCGAGCACGGGGTGGGATCGGGGATGCCACTGCGGGTCGCCGTGCGCAAGATCCCCGACGCGGGAACGTGCGGTCGCACTAGCGGCTGGCAGACTGGACCCGGTGCGATCGGTGACCAGGACACGGGGACCTCTACGACCACCGGAGGCCGCCGCAGCGGCGGTCTTCGGGACGTTGACGGCTGTGCTGTCGGTCGTCGCGGGACTGATACCCGTCGGAGTCGCCCAGGTGCTCGTCGCGCTCCCCGTCGCCTTCCTCGCCGCCACCGGCCGCCTGCGCGCGATCGTCGCTGCGACGGTCGCCGCCGGGGTCGTTGCGCTCGTGGCCGGTGGGCCGTTCGCCGTCGCCGCGGTCGTCGTCCTCTCCGGGATCGGAACGCTCGTCGGGTTCGCGCACAGGCGGTGGGGTCACGCGGCGGTGTTCGTGGTGCTGGCCGGATCCGTCCCGGCCGGGCTGCTGCTCGCGGCCGCCGCCTGCGGTCTGCTGCTGTTGTTCGACCGGACCCGGGTGCTGCTGCTCGAGGCGCTCGAAGCATCCATGCGCGGCACGCTCCGGGCGTTCGAGGTGGCCGGTGCGGGGCAGCAGTTCGTCGACACCTGGGAACGGACCCTCGAGATCATGGTGCGGCTGTGGTGGGTGTGGATCGGCGGTGCGGTGCTGGTCGGGACCGTGGGCACCGCACTGCTGTGCTTCGGGATCTTCCGCGTGGTGGCCCTGCGCAGCACGTGGGCGACCCGGTCGGTCGACTGGCCCGAGCAGGACCCGACCGCCGACCCGGCTCCGCTTCCCGTCGCACTGCGGCTCGTCGGTTACCGGTATCCGGGAACCGACCGCGACGCCCTCTCGGACATCGACCTCACGATCGGGCCGGGAGAGTTCGTCGCGATCGTCGGCGGCAACGGCTCGGGCAAGTCGACACTCGTGCGGCTGCTCGCGGGACTCGAGCCGACCGTCGGCCTGATCGACCGGCCCGGGTCCGTCGGTCCGGGACGACCCGGTGGCACCGCGATGATCCTGCAGCATCCCGAGAGTCAGGTGCTCGGTCGCACGGTCGCCGAGGACCTGCGGTGGGGGATCGACGACGTCGACGTCGACGATCTGCTCGCCCGCGTCGGCCTGGTCGGAATGGAGGATCGCGCCACGGAGGATCTGTCCGGCGGGCAACTGCAGCGACTGGCACTGGCGGGCGCACTCGCCCGGCGACCCGCACTGCTCATCGCCGACGAGATCACCGCGATGGTCGACGCCGACAGCCGCGCGGACCTGATCCGCCTGCTCGCCGACGCCGCGCGGGAGGGCATCGCGGTCGTGCTCGTCACCCACCTCGACGACGAGGCCCGCGCCGCCGACCGGATCGTGCACATCGCCGACGGCCGGATCGTCCCGCGGGTCGCGGCGCCGCCACCCCCGGCGCCGGTGCCTGCTACCGTCCCGTCCTTCCCGCAGCCGATCCTCGAACTGCGCGACGTCACGCACATCTACGCGGCCGGCACACCTTGGGCACACACCGCGCTGCGCGACGTGTCGCTGACGATCTGCCGCGGTGAAGGGGTACTGGTCGTCGGGGAGAACGGTTCGGGCAAGTCCACGCTCGCGTGGATCGTCGCCGGACTGATGCGCCCCACGCGCGGAACGGCCGTGCTGCACGACACCCCGACGGCCGATCTGCACGGAGAAGTGGGCATGGTCTTCCAGCAGGCACGGCTGCAATTGCAACGACCGACCGTGGCCCAGGAGATCTCCGAGGTGGCCGGGCTTCCGCACACCGACCGCGGCTACGTCGCCGCCGTCCTGCACCGGGTGGGTCTGCGTCCCGAACTGATCGACCGGCCGATCGACCGGCTCAGCGGAGGCGAGATGCGGCGGGTCGCGATCGCCGCCCAACTCGCCCGCACCCCGCGGGTGCTCGTGCTCGACGAACCGCTGGCCGGACTGGACCTGCAGGGCCGCCGCGAGGTCGTGTCGATCCTCGCCCATCTACGCGCGGTCGAGCACGTCACCGTCGTCGTCATCTCCCACGACCTGCACGGAATGGAAGAGGTGTGTTCACGCACCGTGGTACTCGAGGACGGACGCATCGTGGAGCAGACGGGAGCGGTGATCGCATGAGTCGCACACGCACACGCACGCGCACACGCCAGCGGCGCCCGATCATCCTGCTGCGGCCCGTGCCTCGGGAGACACCCCTGCACCGGGTGTGGGCCGGCACGAAGGTCCTGTCGGCAGCGGCGCTGTCGGTGGCGGCGAGCTTCGCTCCGAGCTGGACCGGACTCGGCATCCTGCTCAGCGTGCTGGTCGTGGGTGTGCTCGTCGCACGGATCCCGCGCGGGGTGGTCCCGACGATTCCGTGGTGGGTGTTCGCGGTCCTCGCCGTCGGCCTGGTCCTCAACGCAGCGGGTGGCGGGCTCACCGCCTACGTCCGGACGATGCTGCTCGGCGTGGGTTTGCTGGTCCTTGCGTCGCTGGTCGGGTGGACGACGCGACTGTCCGACCTCGTCGACGCCCTGCCCGTGTTGTTCGCCCCGCTGCGACTGTTACGGCTACCCGTCGACGAATGGGTGACGGTGTGCGCGCTGGCGCTGCGGATGCTGCCGACCGTTCGCGCCGAGATGCGGGTGCTGTTCGCCGCGCGCAAGGTCCGCGGCCGGCCCGGCATCCGCACTCCGGCGGGATGGTGGCAGGAGGTGGCCGACTCCGTCGGCGCGGTGGTGTCGGTATCCATGCGCCAGGTCCGCGATCTCGGCGACGCGCTGGCGGTACGGGGACCACGATCGGCGACCCGCCGGGGTCCTCGATCGGCGACCCGCCGGGGTCCTCGATCGGCGACCCGCCGGCCGCTGCGACTGCGGCTCGGGGACGTCCTGACGGTGCTGGTCGTGGCAGGCGCGTGCACGGCGATCACCGTGTGGGGTTGACCCGTCAGTTGCGGTTGTGCGAAGCGGTGTCCTTCGAACGCGAGCGGATGCGCCGGACGATCCCGTAGCCGATCACCGCCACGACGACGGCGATCACGACGTACTGCAGCGCCGAGGCGTACGGTTCGACGGCGCTCCAGTTCTCGCCGAGCTGATAACCGGCCAGCACGAAGATCGAGTTCCAGATGAGGCTGCCCGCGGTGGTGAACGCGAGGAACTGCCAGATCGGCATCCGTGTGACACCGGCGGGGATGGAGATGAGGCTCCGGAAGACGGGCACCATCCGGCCGAAGAAGACGGCCTTGCGTCCGTGCCGCTGGAACCAGGCGGTCGAACGGTCGAGGTCCTCGACATCGACGAGTGGAAGCTTCCGCATGACCGCGCGAATCCTGTCCTCACCCACCCAACGGCCGATCGAATAGAGACCGAGAGCGCCGACCACGGAACCGAGGGTCGTCCAGAACAGCGCACCGAACAGGGTGAAACTGCCCAGGCTCGCGGCGAACCCGGCGAGCGGCAGGATGACCTCGCTGGGAAGCGGCGGAAAGAAGTTCTCGAGAGCGATCGCGATGCCGGCGCCGACACCGCCGAGGCGATCCATCAACTCGAGCGCCCATCCTGCGAGACCGTCCGTGGGGGCTGACTGTGAATCCGCGACACTCATCCACCCGACCCTACCGAGGGGTCGTCGAGGTTTCCGCTCGTACGGATCGAAACAGTTCCGGTCTGCTCGATCGGCGAGAAGGATGGCGGCGAATGTCGCTCTCCACCCCGAGGGCCGATCCGGAAGGTGATCTCCAGTGACGATCGTTGTCGTCGCGGGCAACCCGAAGCTCGCGTCCCGCACCCTCGCCGCCGGGCACGCCGCGCCACGGCCCTCACCGGACGAGAGCCCGATCACGTTGTGGATGTGATCACACTCGGTGGTAGAACTGGGGCGCTATGCCCAGCCCCCGGCCTGTATCTTCACGATTCGACCTACACAACCGAGATCCGTATTGCGGACTACGCCGAACGCTGGTCGTCGGTGCTGTCCGCCGCACTTCGAAACGAGGCCGCCTCATGACCACTCTCGACGGACCGTCTCTGCGCCAGGCATTCGCGCACGTCCCCTCGGGCGTCGTCGCGATCTGCGCGGAGATGGACGGAGAGCGGATCGGGATGGCGGCGAGCACTTTCGTGCCGGTGTCGCTCGATCCGCCGCTCGTCTCGTTCTGCGTACAGAACACCTCGACCACATGGCCGCGTCTGGCGTCGCTCCCGCATCTCGGCATCAGCGTGCTGAGCGAGGAGCACGACGGTGCCGCGCGGGTGCTCGCCGCGAAGAACGGCGATCGCTTCGCCGGGATCGACATCGAGAGCCGCGAAGGCGGCGCGCTGTTCGTCTCGGGCACGAGCGTGCGCATGGACGTGACTGTGCAGCAGGAGGTTCCGGCGGGCGACCACGCGATCGTCGTACTGCGCATCAACGAACTGCTCACCGACGCCGATGTCGAACCCATCGTGTTCCACCGCAGTTCGTTCCGTCGACTGCTCGCGTCCTGACCTGCATACGATCGATTTCGGTGGTTCCACCCCCGCTCAGCGCGGGTGGAACCACCGAAGTTCTCTAGGGCGGTGGTGTTCCGACCGATCGTCGCGGCAGCCGTCCGGTTCCGAACAGCGCCGCGATCGCGAGGAGCGCTGTCACAGCGAACGCGGCGCGTAGCCCTTCGAGTCGAGCGTCGGCGTTGACCGCGACGAGTGCTTCCGTTGTGGACGGGTCGACACCCGCCTCGTCGAGCCCGGCCCGCAACTGGGTCGTGGACAGGAACGGCACACCGGAGGCCAGCTCGGTCGTCGCCTGCTGCTGCACCGACGGCGGGATGTCGGAGTTGTCCTCGATTCCGGCAACGACCGATGTGGTGAGGGTGGCGATCAGGATCGATCCGATCAGTGCGGTGCCCAGCGACGCCCCGAGATTCGTTGCGGTGTTCTGCACACCGCCGACTTCGGCGCTCTGGGAATCCGGTACCGACGAGACCGTGATCGCGCCGAGCTGGGACGCCAACGCTCCCAGGCCGAGACCCATCAACAACATCGGTATCGACACCACGGCCGCATCGGCACCCGGGTCCATACCGGCAACGAGGATCAGGATCCCCAGGATCATCGAACCCAGACCCATACGCACCACGCGTCGGGGATCGGCGTGGGGTCGCACTTTCGGGATCACCGTTGCGGCCAGCACCAGCGCGATCGACAACGGCAGGATCCGCACACCTGTCTGGACTGCGCTGAGTTCGAGTACGACCGACAGGAAGAGAGGGACGGAGAAGAAGACTCCGGCCTGCACCGCGAACTGTGCGAAGAACATCGTCAGACCACCGACGAGCTGTCGGTTGGCGAACAGCCCCGGATCGATCAGCGGGTCGCGACCCTTGCTGACGAGAGCGCTCTGCCACCGCATGAATGCATAGAGCACCAGCGAGCCCGCGACGAGAAGCCAGATGACCGGGGACAGACCCAGTACGGCGGGTGCGCCCGGCTCGGCCCGCACCCAGCCCCATTCGCTCGAACGCAGGACGCCGTAGACGACGGATCCCAGACCGAGTACGGACAGTGCGGATCCCACGAGGTCGAGGTGGACGCGGTGAGGGGGAACGTCCTCGATGCGGCGCAGCACCAGCAGGATCAGCACTACCAGGACGACCTCACCGAAGAAGACGTAGCGCCACGACGCGAACGTCGTGACGGCCCCGCCCAGCAACGGCCCCACAGCCACTGCCGACGCACCGGCCGCCGCCACCAGACCGTACGCTGCGGCACGTCGCTCGGGAGCGAAGTTGGCCGCGACGAGCGAGACGATCGCCGGCATTATCAGGGCCGCGCCGATGCCTTCGAGCAACGACCAGCCCACCAGTAGGACCGCGAGGTTCGGGGCGAGTCCGGTGGTGAACGAGCCGATGCCGTAGATGACCAGTCCGACACCGAACGCGCGACGTCGACCGAGGATCGTGCCGACCTTCCCGCCGGTGATCATCAAGGATGCCATCACCAGGGTGTAGAGGGTGATCGCGGTCTGGATGCCGGTGATCGTGGTGCCGACGTCCTGCGCGACGGTCGCCATCGACACGTTCATCACCGAGCTGTCGAGCGTCATCAGGAACTGGCCCGACGCCAGCACTGCGAGTACCAGTGTCGAACCCGAGCGGACCTCCGGCTGCGACGACACCTGTCCGTCCTTCGGCTCAGGTCGCCGGCAACGGCCGACAGGAGCTACTGCCGCTACCGGTGGGCACCGGCATCCGCTGCGACATGACTTCTATTCTTCGCGTTCGAACGTCACGAGCATTCCCTCGACGCCACCGGGACCGATCCGTCCCTTGATGTCGGCGGAGGTGATCGCCTTCAGGCGCCACCCATCTCGGGCATGATCGTTGAGGATCTTCTCGAGCTTGCCGCCGGACATCTTCCCGCCGAGCATGCCCTCGCGGATCTCGATCACCTTGTACGAGTACACCCGTTCAGCTTACGGTCGTCCCGCGAGAATCTCGTCGAAATCCGACGGCTGTACGTGACACTGGAAGGTGACGTTTTCGAAACCCGGAGGCAGCAGTGGAGACGATGCCGGACCGTCGGACTCTCGAGTCGGCAGTTGCGCTCGCGAGTCGCGCGCCGTCGCTTCACAACAGCCAGCCGTGGCGGTGGACTCTGGACGCGGACGAGCTTGCGCTGTTCAGCGACAGTGATCGCATCCTTCCGGCCACCGATCCGTCCGGTCGTCAGATGGTGTTGTCCTGTGGAGCAGTGCTGCACCATCTGCGGGTGGCGCTCACCGCCCGGCACTGGGCCACGGTGGTCGAACGGATGCCGGACGCGACGAATCGTCGTTGTCTCGCGACGCTGCGCTTCCGCCGACTTGACGCGGTGACCGACACCGACCTCCGGATGGCAGAGGCGATCGGCTGCCGACGTACCGAGCGGTTACCGATGGGGGCTCCGCAGGAGTGGGCTCGGACCGAGAGCGCTCTGCAGATGCTCGTCGAGCCCGCGGGTGTCCGCCTGAGTGCCATCGCCGAACACGAGCGACCTGCACTGGAAGAGCTGTCCCGTCGCATCGGCGGTGAGCGTCGCTCCGATGCGACCTACCAGACGGAACTTTCCTGGTGGGCCGGGCACGGGATGTACCCGGACGGAATACCTCCGGACGCACTCCCACCGGGACGGCGCACGGTAGCGACGGAGCGGGAGTTCCCTCCCGGCAACGCGACCGGCGAGTCGGCAGAGACGGAGGACCGAGCCGCGATACTTCTCCTGTCGACCACGACGGACACGCGGCTCGACTGGCTGCGGAGCGGTGAAGCCCTATCGGCCGTGCTCCTCGCGTGCACCGCCCGTGGACTGGCCACCTGCTCCGTCACGCACCTGACGGAATCCGAATCCTCACGTGCGTTCCTGCGGGAAACGGCCCGCATCGAGGGCGTGCCGCAAGTGATGATCCGGGTCGGTGTACGCGCGGGACCGGGTCCGGATGCGGCGACGCCGCGCCGTCCGACTTCCGCGATTCTGTTCCGCAAGCAATCCTGATCCCGAACTTCGGTGTTCCCGACCGAGCTCAGCGACGTCGAAACCACCAGAATCGTTCGAGGACAACAAAAGCCCGGATCAGCGGGCGGTGCCGTAGAAGCGGGAGACCCGTACACGCAGCAGCAACCTGCGATCGGCGACCATCGCGGCCCGGAAGTCGTCCCAGTCCGGATGCTCGCCCTGCACCGCTCGATACAACTCGACGAGCTGCTCGACGGTGTCGTCGTGGGGGTCCGCGGCCACCGGCGTCAGCTCGGCCTCGCCCTCCGCGACGGCGTAGGACCACTTGTCGTCGGAGTCGACGAACAGGCTCACACGCGGGTCGCGGCGCACGTTCCGGGTCTTTGCCCGGTCGTCGGTGATGGAGACGGAGAACGTGCGGGTCGCGGGCTCGTACCGGTAGGTGACGTTCGACAACTGGGGTCGCCCGTCGCGCTTGATCGTCGCGAGCACAGCGACACCGGTGGGAGGGAACAGGGCTTCGAGTGCGCTCTCGTCGGCCGGCATGGCGCCCAGCCTACGGCCGACCGTGCAGAATCGGGGCGGGTATCGGGCCGAGCACGAAGGGTAGGCATGCTGGACTACGCGCGTTACTGCGGAGAGATCGTCGAACAGACGGAACTGCTGGTGGACTCACTGGCCGGGCAGGACATGACCACACCGGTGCCGTCGTGCCCGGGATGGAACCTCGGTCAGCTCGCCCGACACATCGGCTACGGCCACCGCTGGGCGAGCGAGGCGGTCCGCGGTGAAGGGGCGATGCCGCGCACCGACCGCGCGATGCGGGAGTTGGCGGACTACGTCGACGAGGATCCGGACGAGCTGATTCCGTGGTTACGGGAAGGAGCGCGCGAATTCGGGGCCGCGTTGCGGGAGGTCGGTCCGAACATGCGGGTGTGGACACCGATCCCGGGTGGCAAGAAGACCCCGGAGTTCTTCGCCCGACGCTTCGCCCACGAGACCGTGGTGCATCGCGCCGACGCTGCACTCGCACTGGGAGCGGACTTCGAGCCGGCCCACGATCTTGCGGTGGACTGCGTGGACGAATGGCTCGACCTGGCGGTCGTCACCTGGCCACGACTCGATGTCGAACGGCACCGCGCGTTGCACGGACCCGACCGGACGCTGCATTTCCACGCGACGGACACGTCGGCGGAATGGGTCGTGGACCTGTCCGGCGAGGACTTCGCGTGGCGGCATGCCCACGAGAAGAGTGCCGTGGCGGTACGCGGCCCGCTGACGGAACTGCTGTTGGTGCTCTATCGTCGGCGCGCTGTGGGCGCAGCCGACGTGGAGGTCTTCGGCGACTCCGGGTTCCTGGCGTCCTGGCTCGACGTCAGTCCCTTCGGATAGAACGCACAGCGGGTGGCCGCACCGCGACGGGCCCGAGTAGTCGCACCGCGACGGCGAGACGCGGCCCCCACCTATGAACTAGACCGACAGGCGCGAGGCCGAGTACGCGTGGCGGATCGCGTCGAGTGCGCTGGTGCAGGGAATATGAGCTTCCTGCAGCGAATGGATCACCTCGGCGATCGGTCCGGACTGCTCGAAGGCGCTACCGGCGGCGACGGCCCAGGCGACTTCGCCGGGCTCGAACGTCCGGGTGGGCTTCCATCCTCGCTGAGGAGCGAGCTCGCGCAGAGTGCTCCAGTGTGCGACCTCGTCCGCATCCGGACGTCCGATGAAAAGTAGGCGGTCGTGTCCCACGGTGAACCCCTTCGTTCCTTCTCGTGCTTCGACAGGTAGGTCGTCTTCACTGTGCGCTTCGTTACATTCACCTGATCGAGAAGCGTCGCAGGTTTAGGACCTTCCACTATGTGGTACACCCGCCCGAATCCGACGGACCTGTCGGACAAGGGCGATCATCCACCGCCGTAGCGAGCCGCGAACGCGCCCGGCGTCATGCCCATGACCCTCGCGAAATCACGTACGAAATGCGGCTGGTCGGCGTAACCGAGGACCGCGGCGACCTCCGACAACGAACCGGGTTTCTCGCGCAGGCGACCGGCGGCCTCCTGCAGTCGCCGCCGCTGGATCAGCCACTTCGGGGTCAGCCCGATCCGTCGCTGGACGAGGCGTTGCAGCGCGCGCTCGCCGAGACCGAACTCCGCGCGCACCTGCTCGACCCGCAGGACGTCGGAGTTCTCCTCGACGAACGCCACCACCCGGTTGACCAGTCGCCCCTCCTCATCGATCGGCAGATGGGCGCGCAGCACGTCGTCGAACGCCTCCGTCGCGGCGCGGTGCGACTCGCGAGAGTCCGGGCCGTGTGCCATCGCCTCCCGAACCCGCGTGATCAGACGCGCGCCGGCATCGCCGAGGACATCGGTGAGGTCGACGGCCCGGTCGGTGAACGCCGCGAGCGAGGTGCCCGTGATCAGTGCCCCGGCCGCCGGGCTGAGCATGGACCCGACCGCCCAGCCCTCGCCGGTGAGGGTGACCGTGGACAGTCCGTGTTCGACACCGTAGAAGCGCGCGTAATCGTGCGCAACCACCAGTTGGCAGACCGGATAGCGCAGCACCCGCTGGGGTGCCTCCCGCCCGGCCGGCACCGACCACACGGGAATCCAGTACCGCTGCATCAGATCCGTGAGGTCGGAAGCGGCGGGATAACGGTGGATGGTGTGCGAGGCGTCGTGCGGATCCTTCAGGTGGGCACGTTCGATGTCGTCGCGACCGCCGACACGGTCGGTGTCGTCGTGACCGCCGAGGGGGTCGCCGCCGTCGGGTTTCATCAATACCTCACGCTCGCCGGTCGTCAGTATCGAGTCATGAATACAACAGCACTGCGACACGCAGAGGCCGACAAGCCGCTCACCGACGTGATCTCGTCGCTCCGCGGCACCGACTGGGATGCGCAGTCGCCGTGTGAGGGGTGGACGGCGCGCGACGTCCTGGCCCACGTCATCGACACGCAGCGGGACTTCTTCGCCGGACGCGGCGTCGAGATGGGGGAGCGGCCCGAGACCGACCGTCCTGTCGAGGCGTGGAGGACGCACACGGCACGGATCGCCGAGATCCTCGCGGACGACTCGTTCGTCTCGACGACATACGACGGATACTTCGGGCCGACCACGGTGGGTGCGACCTTCGAACAGTTCTACCTCTGGGACATGCTCGTGCATCGCTGGGACATCGCACGCAGCGCGGGGGTCGATGTGACCTTCTCGGACGCCGAACTCGACCGGATGGAGGCCGGCGCCGACAGTTTCGGCGACGCGCTCTACATGGACGGTGTCTGTGCTCCGGCGGTGCCGGTTCCCGAGGACGCAGACCGCACGGCCCGGATCCTCGCGAAGATGGGACGTCGCACGGCCGCGTCGATCGGTTAGGCCGCGTTATCGTCGGTCGTATGAGCGAAACGATCCGCGTCGCGGACTACGTGCGCGAAGCGATCGCGGCCGGACGGCCGGTCGTGGCGCTCGAATCGACGATCTTCACACACGGCCTCACCCGGCCACGCAACGTCGAGGTCGCCCTCGAGGCCGAGAAATGTCTGCGCGATTCCGGGGTGCTGCCCGCGACCATCGGGGTTGTCGACGGCACGCCGACGGTCGGTTTGTCGGAACAGCAGATCCGCATGCTCGGTGCCGAGGACGTCCCGGTCGTCAAGCTCGGTAGCCGCGACCTGCCGGTCGCGGCGGCGAAGGGATTGCACGGGGGGACCACGGTGTCGGCGACGGCGCTGCTCGCGCATCGCGCCGGGATCGACGTATTCGCCACCGGCGGCCTGGGCGGCGTGCATCGGGGGGCTTCGTCGACCTTCGACGAGAGCGCGGATCTCGTTGCGCTGGCGACACTTCCGATCCTCGTGGTGAGCGGCGGCGTCAAATCCGTCCTCGACATCCCTGCCACACTCGAACGGCTCGAGACGCTCGGGGTGGTCGTGGTCGGCTATCGGACCACGCGTTTTCCCGGCTTCTATGTGCGCGACAGCGGCTGCGATGTCGACGAGGTGGAGTCGGCGGAGCAGGCCGCGGCGGTGGCGCGGGCGCGGGACGGGCTGGGTCTGCGGGCGGCGGTGCTCGTCGGGAATCCGGTGGCGGCCGAGGCTCAGATCGATCCGGAACTGCACGATCGCGTGCTCGCCGAGGCCGAACACGCCGCAGCCGAGGCCGGGACACGCGGCAAGGCGATCACCCCGTTCCTGCTCGAACACATGCACCGGGCCACCGAGGGGCACTCGCTCGAGACGAATGTCGCGGTCTATCGCGGGAACGTCGCGGTCGCCGCGGAGATCGCGCACGCGCTGGCGTCCTGATTCTTCATTGCAGGCCGACGGCCTGATTTCTCACTGCAGGAGGAAGGCGGCGGTGGACGACGGCAGGGGAGTGCCGCGCCGGCGGTAGATCTCGGCGGGCCGGCCCGTGCCCTCCCTGTGCAGTTCGCCGGTGGGTTCGAGGCCGTGCAGCAGGTGCCGGCGGAAGGTGTCCTTGGGATAGCTGCGGGCATAGACGGTCTCGTACAGCAGCCGCAGGTCGAGCACGGTGAACTGCTCGCCGAGGAAGTTGCCGGGGTCGACCTCGGCGGAGTACCTGCGTCGCAGGTCGGCGACGGCCAGGTCGACGATCTCGGCATGGTCGAAGGCGAGGTCGGAGGTCTCGGTGGTCGGCACGAGATACGCCTCGGCGGGGATCTCGGCGACCGGCACCGCGGCGCCGTGGGCCATCGACAGCACCCACCCGCGGTCGTCGCGCTCGGGATCGTCGAGCATGGCCAGCTGGTGGAAGTCGACACCCGTGAGTCCGGCCTTGTCGCGCAGGGCGCGTTCGGCGGCCTCGGCGAGTCGCTCACCGGGGTGCAGGAAGGTGCCCGGCAGGGCGAAGGTGCCGTCGGGACGTTCGACGACCAGTACCTTCAGTACTTCGTCGATGGTGAGGACGGCGACGTCCACGGCCACCGAGGGGCGCGGGTAGTCGGTGAGCGACCTGCCGGTCGAGTCGGTCGGTGTGCCCATGATGGACATTCAATCATTGATGCGCTAACTTTAGCGCAGACTTGATCGAATAGAGGGGTTCATGGAAACAACCGCAGCACAGAACGACCGGGCAGCCGGAGTCCTGCTCGCCACCGCAGCAGGCGACGCACTCGGGGCCGGATACGAATTCACGTATCCGACGGACACCACGCCCATCGACATGATCGGCGGCGGACTCGGGCCGTTCGCGCCCGGTGAGTGGACCGACGACACCTCCATGGCCCTCGCGATCGCCGAGGTCTCGGCGACCGGCGTCGACATCGGTGAGGGCGCCGGACTCGACGCGGTCGCGGCGCAGTTCCTCCGCTGGTACGCCACGAACCCCAAGGACATCGGCAACCAGACGCGTGCCGTCCTGCGCGAGGCGGGCCCCACCGCCGTCACCATGACGGCGCGCGCCCGCAGCCTCCCCGGACGCACCGGTGGCAACGGATCGCTCATGCGCACCGCACCCGTCGGGCTCGCCTACCTCGACGACGCCGAGCGGTGCCTGTCCACGGCGCATGCGATCAGCAGCCTCACCCACGCGGACGAGCAGGCATCCGAGGCATGCCGACTGTGGTCGTTCGCGATCCGTCACGCCGTCCTCCACGGCACCTTCGACGGGGTGCGGGTCGCCCTGTCCTGCCTGTCCCAGCCCGCCGCACAGCGGTGGACGGCGCTGCTGGACGAGGCGGAGACCGCGCCGAGTCCGCGCGTGTTCGACAACAACGGCTGGGTCGTCCACGCCCTGCAGGCGGCGTGGTGGGCGATCACGCACGCCCGCACCGACGGCCCCGGACACCTGCCGGAGGCGCTCGAACTGGCCGTGCGCGCAGGCAACGACACCGACACGGTCGCGGCCATCGCGGGCGGACTGCTCGGCGCCCGGTGGGGTGCGTCCGCGGTGCCGGAACGGTGGCGTCGCATGCTGCACGGATGGCCCGGTTACCGCGCGGACGACCTCGAGCGCCTCGGGCTGCTCACTGCGCGGAAGGGCTCCGGGGCAGGCGGGGATGTACTACGGGTCGTCCAGAGCTGAGACTCCCCGAGATCCGCCGGATGTCTCCACTCGCGGTTGTGATGCGGTAGACACGACCCGTCCGACGGATACTCGAGGAGGGATCGCACGTGGCTTCCATCGCACTTCCACGCATCATGCGCGTCGGCGGGGGCGCCGTCGAGGAGATCGGTGAGGTAGTCGCCGGACTCGGACTCGCCCGGCCCCTGGTGGTGACCGACAAATTCCTGGTCGGCACCGGTGCGGTGGATCGGATGGTCGCGCAGCTCGAGGCCGCCGGACTGCGGCCGGCAGTCTTCGCCGAGACCGTTCCCGACCCCACCACCGCCTCGCTCGACGCGGGTGCCGCAGCGGTCGCCGAGCACGACGCCGACTGTGTGATCGGGTTCGGTGGAGGAAGCCCGATGGACACGGCCAAGGCCCTCGGCCTGCTCGCCCGGAAGGGCGGTCACATGCGCGACTACAAGGTGCCGCGCGACAACATCGGCCCGGCGTTACCGGTGATCGCCGTGCCGACCACGGCGGGAAGCGGCTCGGAGGCAACCCAGTTCACGATCATCAGCGACAGCGAGTCCGACGAGAAGATGCTGTGCACGGGCCAGGCCTTCCTGCCGGTCGCTGCGATCGTCGACTATCGGCTCACCATGACGATGCCCCCGCGCCTGACGGCGGACACCGGCGTGGATGCACTCACCCATGCCATCGAGGCCTATGTCAGCAGGAAGGCGAACCCGTTCTCCGACAGCCTCGCGCTCGTCGCGATCGACACCATCGGACAGGTACTGCGGCGCGTCTACGCGGACGGGCAGGACGCCGAGGCGCGCGAGCGGATGATGCTGGCCGCCACGCAGGCGGGCATCGCCTTCTCCAACTCCAGCGTCGCGCTCGTGCACGGCATGAGCCGTCCGATCGGGGCGCACTTCCATGTTGCGCACGGACTGTCGAACGCGATGCTGTTCCCGGCGGTCACCGAGTTCTCGGTGGATGCCGCCGAGTCCCGCTATGCCGACTGCGCCCGCGCGCTCGGCGCGGCCTCGACGGACGCCTCGGATGCGACCGCCGCCGCAGACCTGGTCGTCGCGCTGAAGGAACTGTGCCGCGACGTGGAGGTGCCGACACCGAAGTCGTACGGCATCGACAAGCAGACCTGGGACGAGAGGCTCCCGGTCATGGCCGAGCAGGCGCTGGCGTCGGGATCCCCGAACAACAACCCGAGGATCCCGACGGCCGAGGAGATCTGCGATCTCTACGGGCGGATCTACGCCTGAGGCCGACTCATTCGGGAGCCTGATCGTCGGGCTCGACCTTCTCCGTCCTCACCCGGTCCGCGACGTTGCCGGGCGCACCCTCCTCCTCGCGTTCCTTCTCGACCTTCTGCTCGAGCTTGTCGACGAGATGCTTGATCTTCTGCCCGGTGAGGTCGTCGTTGTCCTCTGGGCGGCCCGAACCGTGCTTGGGGGCGTTGTCCATCGACGTCCGTCCTTCGTTCGTAGGGTGCAGGGGAGCGGTACCCGAGCGCCGGAACGGTCAAACGGGCAACGGTTCTGCTCACACCGATCACCACCGGCAAGCTCGATGAGACCGTTCCCACCGCCTAGCTCATCCCGCCCGCTCGGCTGCGGCGGCGATGTCGGCGAGGTCCTGTTCGAGGGCCTTGCGGGTCGCGCGTTTCGCGAGCGGCGCGAACACGGTCATCGCAAGCTGAGCGAAGGCGCCGAGGGGTCCGCTCTCGCCGGAGAACTCCACGGACAGATCCGTGCCGCCCGCCGAGGGGGTCAGATCGAAGACGGTCCGGTAGCGGGCGCCGCGGGATTCGGCGACGACGACGGTGCGCCGCTCCGGATCCGCCTCGGCGACCTGCATCTCCTCGGTCGCCGACTGCCCGAACATCACGCGGGTCTCCCGCCACCGTGTGCCCACCTCGTAGCCGGTGCCGTCCAGTCGTTCCACGGCCTTCACCGCACGCAGGGTGGTGGGCGCCTCGTCCAGCGCGGTGAGCACCCGCCACACCGCGGATGGTGGTGCGGCGATGTTGCGCGAGACCTCGATGCGTTGTTCCACTTCTCTCCTCGTGATCGTTCGGGTCAGAGCGGGAGCTCGGTCTCCTGCAGCCCGGGCGGAACACCGCGGCGCCGGAACCATTCGACACCGAAGGCGGCCCGCAGGTGTTCCTCGGGCATGTTCAGCATCGGCCCGAAGTCTCCGATCTGCGACTCATAGCCGATCATGGCAGCGCGTTTGGCGGCCAGCGCCGTCGACACGTCCACCGCGGTGGTCAGTTCCGATTCCGGTAGGCCGAACGTCTCGAGGTCCGGTGGGCGCACGTCGTCGGGGGTGTCCGGCAGCGCCGAGAGCAGCCGCATCAGGTGGTCCCGGTTGCTCGATGCCTCGTAGACGGCGTCGTGTCCGGTGATCCGTTCGGCATGGATCCCGGCCCGGTGGACCTGGACGTGATCGGGATGACCGTAGCCGCCGTGCGCGTCGTAGATCGTGACGACATCGGCGCGTTCCTGCTCGATCACGGCGGCCAGCCTGGCTCCCACCTTGCTCGGATCGGCGTTGGTGAAGGCATTCGGGTCGTGGTTGCCGGCGGTGCCGGCCATCCCCGAATCGCCGTATCCGAAGGGCACCACCCGCGCCGCACCCAGCGCCCGGGCCGATTCCTCGAGTTCCTTCGTGCGGCGGGCGGCGAGGGATTCGCCGGGCGCGAGCAGCCCGTCGGGATATTCGCCGCGGGCACCGTCGGTGGCGACGACGAGGACGACGCGATGCCCGGCGTCGGCGGCTCGGCGCATCACGCCACCGGTGAGGAACACCTCGTCGTCGGGGTGTGCGTGAAAGCACAGCAGAACGCTCATGGCGTTCATGCTGACACGCTGCTCGTGCGGTGCAGCGGTCAGTCCGACTCGCCGTAGCGGGCCGCGAGATTCTCGGGCATCGGTTCGTGCCGCAGATACTGGCGGGCGAAATCGGCGGTGCCCTGCGTGATGGCCCGCAGTTCCACCGGATAGCGGCCGAGTTCGAGCTCGGGAACCTCCGCGCGCAACAGGGCGATACCCGGCTCGGGGGATTCGGTGCCGAGCACCCGTCCGCGCCGGGCCGACAGATCGCCGAGGACCGCGCCGAGATGCTCCTCCGGCACGATCACCCGCACGGCGGCGACCGGTTCGAGTACGCGAACGGTGCTGTGTGAGGCCGCATCCCGCAGGGCCAGCCCGGCGGCGGCCTGGAAGGCCGCGTCGGACGAATCCACCGAGTGGGCCTTGCCGTCGACCAGGGTGACCTGCACGTCGACGAGCGGATATCCCGTCGTCACGCCCTTCTCGGCCTGCGCGTACACGCCCTTCTCCACGGACGGGATGAACTGGCGCGGAACCGCACCGCCCACCACCTTCTCGGCGAACACCACCCCGCTGCCCACCGGCAGTGGTTCGACCTCGACGTCGACGACCGCGTACTGACCGTGCCCGCCGGATTGTTTGACGAGCCTGCCGTGGCCTTTCGCGGGGCCGGCGAAGGTCTCCTCGAGCGGCACCCGATGCTCGACCGTGTCGACCTGGACACCGTGCCGGGTGCGCAACCGTTCGAGGACCAGTTCGGCGTGCGCTTCACCCGTGCACCACAGCACGAGCTGATGGGTCTCGGGATTCTGCTCGACGCGCAGCGCGGGATCCTCGGAGGCGAGGCGCGACAGGGCCTGGGACAGCTTGTCGTCGTCGGTGCGGGTGTGTGCCTCGATCGCGACGGGCAGCAGGGGAGTCGGGGTGGGCCACCGGTCGAGCGGGACCGGATGGTCGGGGTCGTACAGGACGTCACCGGGTTGTGCCGTCGCGAGCTTCCCGACGGAGGCGATGTCTCCCGCCACGGCTTCACCGACCGGGCGCTGTTGCTTGCCGAACGGGCTCGTCAGGGCGGGAATGCGTTCGCGGCTGTCGCGGTCGCCGTCGGCCAGCGCGACGATCGTGTCGGGTCGCAGCGTGCCGGAGTACACGCGCACCAGGCTGATCCGCCCGACATAGGAGTCGCCGGCCACGCGCACGACCTGCGCGGCGAGCGGACCGTCCGGATCGCACGGCGGTGCACCACGACCGCGCTGCGTCGGTGCGGGGAATCCGGTGGTGATCAATTCGAGCAGTTCGACGGCACCGATTCCCGTCTCGTCGGCGGGAACGGCCGGGTGCAGGGTGCACGCCAGGATCTCGCGGGTGAGTCCTTCCTGCAGGGAGGCCGTGTCGAGTTGCTCGCCGGCGATGAACCGCTCCATGAGCGTGTCGTCCTGGCCGGAGATGGCCTCCACGAGGCTCTCGCGCGCTTCGGTGGACACCGGGCACGGACCGGGTTCGCCGTAGCTGCGGCCCGTCAGCAGACCCATCGACCCGATCGGGCGGTCGCCGTCGTAGACGGGATAGAACATGGCCCTCAGGGTGTCCGGTCCCAATCCGAAGGCGACGTGACAGTCGGTGAGCATGTCGTCGAAGCTGTGCCGGGCGACATCGAGTTTGTTCACCACGATCGCGCGGGGGATCGCCTCGTCGTCGCATTCGCGCCAGAGCGCGCGGGTCGCTGCGCTGATGGGATCGGTGGCGGAGACGACGAAGATCGCCGCGTCGGCCGCGTGCAGGGCTGCGCGGACCTCGGCGTCGAAGTCGGGGTGTCCCGGCGTGTCGATCAGGTTGATCTTGATGTCGTTCCATTCGAGGGGGACGACGGACAGCTGCACCGACCTGCGGTGGCGCTGCTCGATCCCCTCGTAGTCGGACACCGTGGTGCCCTCTGCCACGCGCCCGGCGCGCCCGACGGCGCCCGCTGCGACGGCGAGGGATTCGGTGAGGGTGGTTTTCCCGGAGCCGCTGCACCCCACCAGGGCAACGTTGCGGATCCGGTCGGGACTGTCGGCGGTCGGTGCCTGCCGGCTGCGTGCTGCGGAGCGATCGGGCATCGAGCTACTCCCTCGTGTGACCTGCAGCACAGTCTAAGGCATTCCGATGGTGCCTCCGGGGAGGTTCGCAACACGCGCTCGGGGCTCGCAACGCCACCGGTGACCGATGGTGTTGCGAGCCTCGCGGCGGCGGTGCGTACCCCCGGCCTGCTCAGTACACGTCGCGCACGTACCGCTTCTCGCGCTTGAGGGTGGTGACGTACTCCGCGGCCTGCTCGTCGTTCATGCCGCCGTGCTCGGCGACGATCTCGTGCAGCGCACGGTCGACGTCCTTCGCCATCCGCGACGCGTCGCCGCAGATGTAGAAGTGTCCACCCTCCTCGAGCCACGCGAACAGTTCCGCGCCGTGCTCCTTCATGCGGGTCTGCACGTAGATCTTCTCGGCCTGATCGCGGGAGAACGCCAGGTCCAGGCGCGTGAGCACACCCGAGTCGGCGAACTCGGCCAACTCCTGTTCGTAGATGTAGTCGCAGCCGCGCTTCTGGTCGCCGAAGAACAGCCAGTTCTTCCCCGTCGCACCCCGTGCGCGACGTTCCTGCAGGAAGCCGCGGAAGGGTGCGATGCCGGTGCCCGGACCGACCATGATCATCGGTGCGGTGTCGTCGGCGGGCACGCGGAAGGCCTTGTTCTTCGACACGAAGATGCCGACCTTGCCTTCACCGACACGATCGGCGAGGAAGGTCGAGCACACCCCGCGACGCTCGCGGCCGTCGGTGCCGTAGCGCACCGCCGCGACCGTCAGGTGCACCGAACCGTCGCACGCGTTCGGGCTCGACGAGATCGAGTACGCCCGGTGCTGCAGCGGACGCAACAGCGCCAGGAACTGCTCGGCCGACAGCTCGGGCGCGGGATCGAGCAGGAGCACGTCGAGAATGTCGCGGCCCCACAACCATTCGTCGAGCGCAGTCTTGTCGCCGTGCCGCAGTACGTAGGTGAGTTCGTCGTTGCCCGTGTGCTTCTCGATCTCCTCGAGGAGATCGACGGACGGAGCGGTGATCTCGTAGTTGTAGGTGAGGAGGTGCTCGAGCGTGTCGTCGTGACCCTCGGGGACGGTCGCGCCATCGAGACCGAGCCGACCGAGGATCGCGTGCACGAGTTCGGTGTCGTTGACGGGCACCACGTTCAGCGCGTCGCCCGCTTCGTATTCGAGACCGGAATCGGCGAGCGCGAACTCGTAGTGCCGAATCTCCTTGGCCGAGTCCTCCCCGGACAGGAGCACGTTCGACGTCAACACCGCCGGATAGGGATTCTTGCGGGTCCACTGCGACTTCGCCCGGGCCGGTGCCGCCGGTGCCGCGGGAGCGGGAGGGGGAGCACCATCGCCCACGATGCCCTCGACGGCCGCGACGAGCGGCAGCGTCTCCGCGATCCACGTCGCGGCGAGCTCCTCGAACTCGACGTCGCAGTCCACCCGCGGCACGATGCGCTGCGCACCGAGCTGCTCGAGACGCATATCGATGAGCTTGCCGGCCTGGCAGAACCCGTCGTAACCGGTGTCGCCGAGGGCGAGCACCGCGAAGTTCATGCCGTCGAGGCGCGGCGCGCTCTCGGCCGACAGCGCATCCCAGAACAGCTCGGCGTTGTCGGGCATCTCGCCCTCGCCGTAGGTGGATGTGACGATCAGGACCTGGCCCAGACCGGCGAACCGGTCGAGGTCCATGTCGTCGAGAGCGCACACGACGGGCGCGAAGCCCTGGGTGCGCGCTGCAGCCGCGGCGTCCTCGGCGACGGCTTCGGCATTGCCGGTCTGCGAGCCGTAGAGCACGTGCAGAGCAGTCGCCGAGCCGACGGTCCCGGCATCGGCGGCGGGACCCCCGGAGAACAGGCGGGTCTGCATCCCGGCGACGAAGCCGGAGAGCCACGACCGCTGATCGGCGGTGAACGGAGCGTCGAGGGGAATGAACGGGCCGGTGGTGGTCACGCGGAGACTCCCATCGTGGAGGTGAGGACGTTCGGGACGGCGTTGCGTGCGAACAGTTCCTCGTAACCGGGCAGGCGACCTGCGGCGTCGAGATTCTTGCGGCTCTGCAAGAGGATCCAGCCGTAGGTACCCGGCGCATCGACCGAGCGGACGTTGCGCAGGGCCAGGGCCTGCTTGTAGTCGTTCAGGCGCTTGTCGGCGACCAGCGCCGCGAGCTGCTCGTCGGTGTGATCGGCGATCGCCGCGAGGGCGTAGCGCTCGAGCTTCGCGACGAGGAAGAAGTCCTCGGTGAGCAGCAGATTGCGAGCGGCCTTCTGCACCGCCGGATCCGACACGTCGGTGGCGCCGGGGACCTTCTGCAGCGCCATCTCCTGCGCGGCGGCGAGCACCGTGTAGTTGTTGAGCAGCGCGTACATGGCCTCGGTGTCGGTCGCGTCCGGGGTGACACCACCGGCGACGGGAACACCCGAGCGGTAGTTCTCCTTGAACTTGCGCACCTGGTGCGCGACCAGCGCCGTGGCGACCTCGGCGGCGAGGTCCTTGCGCGACGCTGCGGCGAGGATCTCGTCGAGGTCCTGGTACTGCAGCAGCGCGCGCGGCATGCCGTACGCGAAGCGGTGCTGCTCGACCTGCCAGTTGTCGATCAGGAAGCGGGCCTTCACCGAGCCGGTCGCCTCGACGTGCAGGTGCAGCAGCTGCAGCACGGCGGCGTTGTGGATCGCGGCCTGCGGGTCGTCGCCGGTGATCGACCCGAGGACGATCGAGTCGGCGCTGGCCTTGCGGGGGAGCAGGCCCTCGGGGTCGTACTGGTAGACGAACCCGCCCGACATGCCGTTGCCGAAGCCCTTGCCGAACTCGCCGATGTTGAGCACCGCGCCGTTGGTCATGTACTCGCAGGCGAACTCGCCGACACCCTCGACGACGGCGGTGGCGCCGGAGTTGCGCACCGCGAAGCGGTCGCCGGCCTCACCCTCGACGAACAGGCGACCACCGGTCGCACCGAAGAGCGCGAAGTTGCCGATGAGCACGTTGCCGCCGCGTCGGTCGCTGCCGCCGCCGGGGGAGTGCAGCACGATCTGCCCGCCGCACTGGCCCTTGCCGACGCCGTCGTTGGCGGTACCGGTGTGCTCGATGTGCATGCCGTCGTTGCAGAACGCCCCGAAGGACAGGCCCGCCGAACCGGAGGTGGTGATGGTGACGGTGCCGTCGCGTAGCCACCGGCGTCCGCGCTCGTCGTCGAGCACGGCCGGCAGGGCGCCGAGATCCTCGTGGTTGAGCATGCGCTCGATGTCGATCGCCAGCTGCGCGCCGACGCTCTTGTTGTTGTTCGTCAGCTGCACGCCGTCGCCGAGCGAGACGGTGAGCTCCTTCGCATCGACGAGGGCCTCGCGCAGCCGGGCCACCCACGCCTCGTCGAGCGAGTAGTCCTTCTCCATGTAGACCGGATTGTCGATGTGCACCTCGGGCAGCACCGCGAGCATCGCCCGCAGGTCCAGCCGGCCCACGCTCGACGGGTGGTCGAGCAGGTGCAGCAGGTCGGCGCGGCCACGCGCGTCGCGCAGCGACCGCAGACCCAGGCGGGCGAGCAGCTCTCGGGTCTCGTGCGCGACGTTGAGCAGGTACTGGGCCATCGCCCGCGGATCGCCGTTGAACACTTCGGGATTCGTGGTCAGACCTGCCGGGCACTTGACGTTGCAGTTCTTCGCCATGACGCAGCCGAGCATCATCAGCGCGGTGGTGCCGAACTCGAAGCTGTCGGCGCCGAGCAGCGCGGAGACGATGACGTCCGACGCCGTCTGGTGCGCACCCGAGCAGCGCAGCACGACCTTGTCGCGCAGACCGTTGGCCGTGAGGGCCTGGTGGACCTCGGCCACACCGATCTCCGCGGACCGGCCCGCGTACTTCAGCGAGGTCACCGAGGCGGCACCCGTGCCGCCGGTGTTGCCGGCGACGTTGATGACGTCGGCGCCGGCCTTCGCGACACCCACGGCGATCGTGCCGATGCCCTCCGAGGAGACGAGCTTGACGATCACCCGCACCCGCGCCGCCTTGGCGTCGTGGATGAGCTGGGCGAGGTCCTCGATGGAGTAGGTGTCGTGGTGCGGCGGCGGCGAGACCAGCTCGACGCCCGGGGTCGCACCGCGCGCCGCGGCGATCTCCACCGTGACCTTCTTGGCGGGCAACTGGCCGCCCTCACCGGGCTTCGCGCCCTGCGCGATCTTGATCTCGATCTCCTCGAGCATCGGATCGGCGAGATAACCGGCCCACACACCGAAGCGGCCGGACGCGAACTGCTTGATGCGCGACCCGCGGATGGTGCCGTAGCGGGAGATGTGCTCGCCGCCCTCACCGCAGTTCGACATGCCGCCGACCATGTTGGTGCCGTGGGCGACGGCCTCGTGGGCGTTGGAGTTGAGCGCGCCATGGCTCATCGCACCCGACGCGAGCGCCGGGGTGATCTCGTGCGCCGGCTGCACCCGGTCGAGCCGCACGCTCAGCGGGGCCTGGCGGACCTGCTCGAGATAGCGCGCGGCGTCACCGATCGCGTGCACGGTCAGGGTGTCGCCGTAGCAACGGTGCGAGACGATGCCGTCACCGAAGCGCGCGACGAGCGAGGCCGCGAGCGCATCGGGACGACGGTGGTCGTCTGCGAGCGGACCGGTCAGACGCAGGACGAATTCGCTCTCACCGACCCGCGCCGCGGAGATCCCGCGCACGAGCATCGAGTTGTTGCCGAACCGCGCGAAGCGGCCCATCTCCTTGGTGAAGTCCTCGGCGGTGACGGCGTAGGTGACGTCGGCGGGCAGGGCGAGCACGTCGCGCAGCGCCGCGGGACGCTGTGTGCGCTCGTCGGCCATCGTGCGGGCGAACGCGCGGTAACCCGGGGTGATCTCGAAGGCATCGATCTCGGCGGGTGTCAGGGCGCGGAAGCCGCCGTAGCGGTACGACGCGTCGTCGAGACCGTGCGCGTCGGAGAGCCGGTGCAGCGGCAGCAGACGCAGCGCGTCGGTCAGATCCGGCTCGGCCTCCTTCTCCACGGGCAGCGCGAAGGGCTCCTCGGTCATGTCCACGAAGCCGCGCACGGCGGTCGTGCCGAACGAGTGACCGGCGCCCTCGGCGCGCTCCTTGAACAGACCCAGCAGCGGGACGTCCTTCTCCGTCTCCACGGTGAGAGCGCGACGGTGCCAGTCGGCGACGGCCTGCGCGAGGGTGGTGAAACCGACACCGCCGACCGGGGACTTCACGTTCGGGAACCAGCGCGCGAGCACCTCGTCACTCGTGTCGAGATAGCTCGGCTCGAAGAACTCACCGCCGATGTACGACTCGACGGTGCACAGGCCGACGCGTCCCATCGTCTTCATGAGCGACTTCTCGGCCGCCTTGCGGAACTTCAGGAACGCGGCGTCGGCATCGTCGCCGAACTTCTCCTCGGCGCGCATCTGCACCGTGAGCGGATACACCGCAGCGGCACCGAAACCGAGGGTCGCGGCGATGTGATGCGACGAGAACAGCTGTCCGGATTCGACGATGACGGACACGCGCAGACGCAATCCCTCGTCGATCAGGCGCTGGTTGACCGCGGCGACGGTGAGCACCATCGGCAGTCCGGCGCGGTCGGTGGAGACGTGGCGGTCGGTGAGCACGGCGATGCCACCGGATTCGCGGGCGAAATCGGCAATGGCCTCGGCCGTACCGTCGATCGCGGCGGCGAGCGCGGCCGCGTTCGCCTTGGCGTCGTCGAAGACGGGGGAGTACAGCATCTCGAAACGCCGCACCGGGGTGTCGGACTGCTCGCGGATACGCAGCATGTCGAGGTGCGTGAGGATCGGGGTGGGCACCACGATCTGGGTCGCGGACGAGACGGGAGCACCGCTACCGGGGCGAGCACCGAGCGCGACGCGCAGGGTCATGCCGTCCGCTTCGCGGATCGAGTCCAGCGACGGGTTGGTGACCTGGGCGAAGCGCTGCGAGAAGTACTTGGCCACACCGCCTTCCTGATCCGACAGCGCGTTGATGGCGTTGCCGTAACCCATCGCGGAGATGCGCTCCTGACCCGACGCGAGCATCGGGTCGAGCATGAACCGGAAGGATTCCTGGTTGATGCTGTAGGACACGTAGCGCTGGTAACGCTCGAGATCGCCGTTGTAGCGCAGCGGGGAACCGGCCTTCTCGGCGGGAACCTCGGGCAGGGCATCGAGATTGCGGCGGGCCTCGTCGACGAGCGACGCGTAATTCTGCCGGGCAGCAAGAAGTTCGAGCGCCTCATCCGCTCCGTAGGAGCGGCGCGTGCGGTGATCGAAGTACAGCATGCCACCGGCCTCGATGCGGCCGCGACGCAGCACGGTCTCGGGCGCGAAGTCGAACTGGCCGGCCTCGGAGGTGACGGCGAGGTACTCTTCGGTCTCCACGGTGCGCAGCGGACGCAGGCCGAGGCGGTCGAGGCGCGCGCCGACGACGGTGCCGTTGCCGAAGACCAGCGCCGCGGGGCCGTCGTTCTTCTCCTCGTACAGGGAGAAGAACTCGAGCATCGCGCGGACCTGTGGCGACAGCTCGGTGTCGTTCTCCCAGGCAGGCGGCATCATCTGCACGACGGCGGTGACGAGGTCGAGTTCGTTGTGGGCGATACGCGAGGCCAGGGTCTGGTCGAAGCGGCAGCTGTCGGACTGTCCCGGCGGGCGAATGATGTCACGGCCCATCGCGCGGGCGAGGGCGCCCTCGAACAGCCGGTTCTTGCGATCGGTGTTCAGCTCACCGTTGTGCGCTATGAGGCGGAACGGCTGCGCCATCGTCGGATGCGGATCGGTGTTCGTCGAGAACCGGGTGTGGAAGAACAGGGTGTGCACCGCGTGCCGCGGATCGGTGAGATCGCGGAAGTACGGGATGACCTCGTGAGAGTTCAAGCGGTTCTTGAGAACCTGCGTGCGCGCACTGAGCGAGAGCGGGTACAGCCCGCCCAGTTCCGGCTCGGTGTAGGCGCGGGCCTCGACCTCGAGGAGCACGCCGTGCAGCAGTCGGTCGAACTCGTCGACGGAGTCGCACGCGTCGGGCCGCGTGAAGATCCACTGACGGATCGGCAGCTGGTATTTCGTTGCGGCAGGACGCAACACGCTGTCGTCGACGGGGACGTCGCGCATCGTGAGCACGGTGACCCCGGCTCCGGCGAGTGCCGACGAGACGAGTTCCTCGGCATCGGCATGCGCCGCGGGATCGGTGGGGAGGAAGAAGTTTCCGACACCGAAGTGCCCTTCCTGCAATGGTTTTCCGGTGATCTTGGAGAAGAAGGCGACCGACAGGTCCACGTTGATGCCGGCTCCGTCGCCGACACCCTCGGCGGACATGCCACCGCGGTGCGGCACGACGCACAGGGCCCCGTGACCGCGGGTGAGCACGTCGTGGGTCTGCACGCCGTCCTTGCGGGTGATGAAACCGACACCACAACTGCTCTTGTCCAGCGTGCTGTCGTACAGGCCGGTGTCACTGGCGTGCGTCACGGACGTCCTCCTCGGTGCATCGAATTCGACGTCGACCGGCAGTGACGATGCGAAGAAGGGGAACGCGTGGGAAGGCGCAGCTCCTGAGGTGCATAGACGTGTGCCGGAGACGATGTGTGTGAATGCAGACGTCTTTGTCCGAATGCGCCGTGCGTTGCGACGGTGGAGCGCGCGAGCAGCAATGGCAAGTGTAGCGCACGTGTTAACTCCGGTGACGGCGGGATACATCACAACCCGCCGGGAGTAAACGCTTTATTGCGGGAGGGTCTTCGCTACGCTCGCGCCCAACGGCGTCGACAGGCCGGACTACGAGCAGGGAGAGCGATATGACCGACATTCTCGACCGCACGAAGATCTACATCGACGGGCAGTGGGTGGACTCCGACGGCGCCGGCCGCATCGAGGTCGTGAACCCGACGACCGAAGAGGTCGTCGCCGCGGTCGCCGAGGGTGCCGCCTCCGATGTCGATCGGGCGGTCGCCGCAGCGAAGGCGGCCTTCCCGGCCTGGTCCGCGCTCAGTGGTGCGTCGCGCGCCGCCTACCTGGAGAAGGTCTCCTCGCTGGCGAACGAGCGTGCCGACGAACTCACGAGCGTCGTCTCCCAGGACATGGGGATGCCCGCTCACTTCGCGCGTGCCATCCAGGTCGGGATGCCGCTGAAGAATATTGCCGCCTATGCGTCGCTGGCCGGAACGTACGACTTCGACGACCAGGAGATCGGCAACGCCCTGGTCGTACGCGAACCCATCGGGGTCGTCGGGGCGATCACCCCGTGGAACTACCCGCTGCACCAGGTGGTGCTCAAGGTGTTCGCCGCGCTCGCCGCTGGGTGCACCGTGGTGCTCAAGCCCACCGAGGTCGCGCCGCTGGTGACCTACGCGCTCGTCGACATCGTCGACGAGGCCGGCCTGCCGCCGGGCGTGTTCAACCTCGTCAGCGGTTACGGACCGGTCGTCGGCGAGGCCATCGCCGCACACCCCGACGTCGACATGGTGTCGTTCACGGGCTCGACGCGTGCCGGCAAGCGCGTCTCGGTCGTCGCTGCGGAGACGGTGAAGAAGGTCGCGCTCGAACTCGGCGGCAAGTCGGCCAACATCATCCTCGACGATGCCGACCTCACCGCCGCCGTCACTGAGGGTGTCGGCAAGTGCTTCCTCAACTCCGGCCAGACCTGCACCGCCCTGACCCGCATGCTCGTCCCCGCCGACCGTCTGCAGGAGGCCACCGCCGTCGCCGAGCAGGTCGCGCGGGCCTACACCGTCGGGCTGCCCGACGATCCGTCGTCGAAGCTGGGCCCGCTCGTCAGCGGCACGCAGCAGGCCCGCGTGAAGGCGTACATCGACAAGGGCGTCGAGGAGGGGGCCGAACTGGTGCTCGACGGACGCGAAACCGAGTTAAGCACCGGCTACTTCGTCGGCCCGACCGTGTTCACGAACGTCGCGCCGGAGATGACGATCGCCCGCGAGGAGATCTTCGGGCCGGTGCTGTCGATCATCGGATACCAGGACGAGGACGATGCGGTGCGCATTGCCAACGACAGCGAGTACGGCCTGTCCGGTGGGGTCTGGTCGGCCGACCCAGCGCGAGCGGAGGCCGTGGCCCGCCGTATGCGCACCGGTCAGGTCTACATCAACGGCGGCGCCTTCAACACCGACGCACCTTTCGGTGGTTACAAGCAGTCGGGTATCGGACGCGAGGCCGGTGTCTTCGGGCTCGAGGAGTTCCTGGAGATCAAAACGATCTTGCGCTGACGGCGGTGCCGTCGAATCTTGCGCTGACGGCGGTGCCGTATCGTTTCGTCGGACCGGTCAGTAGTAGACCGCGCCGGGTACGCCGCCGCCCACGGCGATCGCATCGCCGGTGATGCCGATGCTGCGCGGGCTCGCGAGGAACGCGACGACGTCGGCGACCTCGCTCGCGTCGATGAGGCGGTTCACGGAGTTCTTCGCGATCTGCTGTTCCAGTTCGGCTATCGGCGTGCCCGTCTCGGCGGACTCCTCGGCCAGTCGCGCCGCCAGCCGTTCTGTGCGGGTGCGGCCGGGGTGGACCACGGTGACGTTGATGCCGTGCGGGCCGAGTTCGTCGGCGAGGTTCTTCGTCACGGCTGCAACGCTGACGTTCCGGACCGTCTGGGCGATGGAGTTCGCGCTGCGCGCGCCGAGCCCGCTGATGTTGATGATCCGGCCCCAGCCCTGCTCGATCAGGTAGGGGGCGACGGCGCGTGCGGTGCGCAGACAGCCGAGGACCTTGATCTCGACTTCGTTGCGCACGATGTCGTCGGTGGTCGCGGCGAAACTCGTCGGCTTGTCGGCGGTCCAGGGTGTGGCGGCGGAGTTGACGAGGATGGCGACGCGACCGAGTTCGGCGACGGCCCGCGCGACGAGTGCGTCGACCGAGGACTGGTCGTTGGTGTCGGTGGGCACGGGAACGATTCGTCGCCCGGTCTCCTCCGAGAGGGTCTTCGCCGCGATGTCGAGATCGGCCGCGGTACGGGCCGCGATCACCACGTCGGCACCTTCGGTGGCCAGTGCCCGCGCGATGGCGTAGCCGATGCCGCGGCTACCGCCGGTGACGATGGACCGCTTGGCAGCGAGTCCGAGATCCATGCTGCCTTGTCCGTTCTTCGGGGATGTCCCGACGGTATGCCGACAGGGGAGCGGGCGGCCACATTTGCGACCGGCGTGATGCGAAGCGGTGGACGGCTACGGCGACGGCCCCCGCACCATGTGGTGCGGGGGCCGTCGGTGGTAGGTCTCAGGCCTTGCGGGTGCGGCCGAGGCGCAGCAGCGTCATCGCGAGCGTGCTGCCGTCGGTGCCGAGTTCGGCGAAGCGTCCCATGACGGCCATTTCCTCGGCCTGTGCTTCGCGGCTCGCGTCGGTGCCCTTCGCGGATGCTCCGGCGCGCTGAACGAGCTCCGAACGCCGCTTGATCACCGCGAGCAGCTGAGCGTCGAGCTCCTTGATCTGCTCGAACAGCTCCCCGAGCTCTGCCTCGGCCGACGAAGCTTCGCCGACGGACGCAAGGCCAGGCGAATCAAGCTGGACAGTCATGCAGACTCCTCCGGTCTCGTCTGAATCGTCACAGATTGTGTCGTGCTTACACCTATAGGTGTTACCGACACGTAGGGAAAAATTCTCGCGAGATTCTCCCATGCGCGTCCTGTTCCTTCATAAACGGCCGTGACCTGGTTCAACACCCTGATGGCCGGGGGTATGTTAATTGTCACACCGACCGGTGCCAACTCGTGTGTCCGTCGGTGACGCCGCGCCCGAAGGGTCCGCATCGGGTCCGCCGCTCGAGGTAGCGTTCCGGCCGACCGGCAGGGCCGAGGACGTCGGGGCTCCTCGGTACACCTGGAGGGGAGACCGATGCGACGACCTGTTGTCCCGTGGGGTGGGCGCGGCACGGAGGCTGCGACTTCCGGTACCGAACCGACTTCCGGTACCGAACCGACTTTCGGTGCCGAACCGACATCCCACATCGAACCGCCGAGCGAATGGCAGCACGGCACGCGCAATCTGCACGTGTACGCAGCGGCCGGTGCGGCGGTGCTCGTGGCGATTTTCGCCGCGGCCCGCGGAGCGAGCGCGTGGGGCACCGATTCGGTGGGCGCCGACCGCTTCTATTCGATCCTGGCGGTGCTGATGCTGCTGACGGCGGCCTTCGGCGCCACCTTCTGGTGGCCTGCCGGATCTGGGGTCCGGCGACCGTCGTCGTGGCCTCCGAGCCGCACACCGCGGTTCCGGTACGTCGAGACGGCCGATCGCGGCAGTACCGAGATCGCGGGCCGTCGCCCCGTCTTCGGTCTGCTGCTCGCGATGGTGCTGTGCGGGACGTTCCTCTCGCTCGGCGCAGCCGTGGAGATCGTGGTCGGGAACGAGGGTCTACCTCTCGTGGCGCTGGTGCTGGCGCTCGTCGCCGGGGTGTGTCTGGCCTTCCTCGTGGAGGTGGCACTCGGGCGCATCCGGGCCGGTTCGCTGGTTCTCGGGCCGGACGGGATCAGGCTGCGCGGCTGGTTCGTGGAGTCCTATCTGCCGTGGGTGTCGGTGCGGGGTCTTCGTGCGGTCGACCGGGGGTTCCCGGAAATCTGGATCGAGGGGCACGGGTCGGCGGCGTGGGCGCGTCGGCGCACGAGTCGGGTGTTCCCCTTCGAGCGCCTGCCGTCCGAGCCCCGGATCGAGGTGGACTCACGGCATCTGGCCGTCGATCCGGTGCAGTTGTACCGTTTCCTCGAGTTCTACGTGGAGCACCCTCGCCACCGCCGTGAACTGGGCACACCGGCGGCTGCGGAACGTCTCGCGGAGGGTCCTCCGTTCACCGTCGACGACGAGTGAAAATAACGTAGTCCGTATTGCAGAATGGCGTTTCCGTTCCCGTTCCTGCAACTCGTGTTCGGACCTTCACAAGTGCGGCACTCGGTGCCGTAGCATCGAGTCAGACGCTTCGGGAGGACGCCTTCCCGAAGATCTGTGCGCTCGGCGGTGCCGGCGCGTGGACCCCAGGTGTTCGACCAGATTGGACGAGAAATGACCGCTCCGGAACGCATCGTCATCGTCGACGGCGCACGCACCCCCGTCGGCAGCTTCGGCGGCGCACTCAAGGACGTACCCGCGCACGAACTCGGCGCCACCGCGGTCCGCGAGGCGCTGCAGCGCGCGGGTGTCGCAGGTGAGGACATCGACGAGGTTGTCATGGGTTGCATCGGCCAGGTCGGTGCCGACGCCTACAACGCCCGTCGCGTCACCCTCGCCGCCGGACTTCCCGTCTCCACCCCGGCCCTCACCGTCAACCGCCTGTGCGGCTCGGGTCTGCAGGCCGTGTGGTCCGCAGCCCAGGAGATCCGTTGGGGTGCCGCGGAGATCACCGTCGCCGGTGGCGACGAGAGCATGTCGCGCATGCCGTTCTACGACTTCGGTGCCCGCAACGGTTACAAGCTCGGCAACCGCGAGCTCGTCGACGGCACCGTCGGCATGCTCACCGATCCGTTCAGCGGACTGCACATGGGCGTCACGGCCGAGAACGTCGCCCGCGAGTACGGCGTCAGCCGCGAGCAGCAGGACGAGTTCGCCCTCGAATCGCAGCGCCGCGCCGCCACCGACGCCGCGAAGGCCGCCTTCGCCGAGGAGATCACCCCGGTCGAGATCGGTGGCCGCAAGCCCGTCACCGTCACCGAGGACGAGCACCCCAAGCCCGACACCACCCTCGAGGTGCTCGGCAAGCTGCGCTCGGCGTTCATCAAGGACGGCACCGTCACCGCCGGTAATGCCTCCGGGATCAACGACGGCGCTGCCGCGCTCGTCCTGGCCCGCGAGTCGGTCGCCCGTGAACGCGGTCTCGGTGCCTCTGTCGTGCTCGAGTCGGTCGTCACCTCGGCGATGGAGCCCGAGCTGATGGGCTACGCCCCGACCCTCGCCCTGGTGAAGCTGTTCGAGCAGAACGGCCTGACCCCGGCCGACATCGACACCGTCGAGCTCAACGAGGCCTTCGCCTCGCAGGCCGTGGCGGTGGCGCGCGACGCCAAGCTCGACCCGGAGAAGACCAACCCCTACGGCGGTGCCATCGCCCTGGGCCACCCGGTCGGCGCGACCGGCGCGATCCTGACGCTGCGCGTCGCCAAGGACCTGATCCGTCGCGATCTCGAACTCGGCGTCGTCACCATGTGCATCGGTGGCGGACAGGCACTCGCCGCGCTGCTGCGCCGCGTATCCTGATCCGGGCAGGTTTCGAAGGACCGACAGTGGTGGGAGCGATACGTATCGCTCCCACCACTGTCATGTCTGCAGCTCGGTGAGCGGTCGGAGTTGCCGGACGCGCCCGTCCCAGTGCACGCGGGTCGTCACGGCCGCGCCGTCGGCGAGTCGCCGGACCTCGTAGACGTCGAGCTCGGGCACCTCCGGCACACAACCCCACAGTGCGTGCCCGGTCATGACGAAGTCGATATCCTGCCGTACGAGCAGACCCATGAGTTCACCGATCGTCGGGTCGTCGATCTTGGCGAACGCGTCGTCGAGCAGCACGAGCCGCAGTGCGGTGCCGGTGTCGGGTAGGCCCGAGAGATAGCCGTCCGCCGCCGCGAACAGCGCCACGTACGACACGAATCGGGTCTCACCCTGGGATATCTTGGCGCGCGCGGAGATCCGCCTCTCCCGGTCCGGTTCGGGGCCGAGGATGGTCACCTCGACCTCGTGCCAGCGCCGGTAGTCCAGTGCCTGCGACAGGTGCTGCGCGTAGCCGGCGGACGGATCGGCGGTGTGGGCGGATTCCACCCGGCGCCGCAGCATCCCGACCAGTTCGGACGCATCCTCGGGTGATCGCTCGGTGGCGGTGAGCAGCTGCGTCAGCCGCGCCGCGTCGGCGTCCTCGCCACCGGGGCGCCACTCGATCCTCACTCCGATCCCGTGCGTCGTGCGGCTGTCGGCGAGACTGTCGTTCATCGCGGCGATCACCTGTCGTGCCCGCTCGATCCGCCGGCGCAGTTCGTCGGCCACACCGCCGAGCACGAATCCCGTGAACACGTCGTGTTCGCGTTGCGACAGTGCCCGTCGGCCGTCCTCGACCTGCCGGGTCAGGGTGGCTGAGAGACCCGCGGGCGTGGTGTCGTCACCCGCCCCGGCGATCCGGACGCGATGGGCGCCGTGCGTCACCGTGTGCTCGATGTCGAACCGGGCCGTGAGGTCGCGGTCGAACTGTTGCAGCGCGACGAGCATCGCGTTCTCGTCGACTCCCGTGCGTGGCGGCAACGTGGCCAGCAGGGTGCGGGCCACGGAGAGCACGTGATCCGGATCCTCGAGGTGGACGGGAGGCAGAACCGTCCGGGCAGAGGCGGAGTCCGACTCCGGATCCTCCTCGAGTGCGCCGCGTAGTTCGGGCAGCTGCAGGTGAGCGGCGAGCAGTTCGGCGGCCGCGGCGAGTTCGCGACGGTCGCGGTCGAGTCGTTCGCGTGCGGCAGCACATCGCTGCAGCACCTCGGCGACGGCACGGCCGAGATGGTCGCGATGGGCGACCGTGCGCCGGAACTGTTCGTCGGCGCGTGCCCGTTCGGCCTCCGAGTCACGCAGTTCCTGCGCCAGGTCGGCGGCGTCGACGTCGACAGCGGCGGTCTGGGCAGCGACCACCGCGGCCTTCGCGTGCCATTCGTAGCGGCACGATTCGGCGATCTCCTCCGAGTCGATCCGCTCGGCGGTGGCCTGCACGCACCGTTCGGCGGCATCCGTGAACCGGACGTGGGCAGCAAGGACGTCACCGAGATCGCGTGCCAGCTCGGTGCACAGTGTCTCTGCGGAGGCGCATCCGGCGACCAGCGCCTCGAGTTCCGGAACATCGCCGGGCACGCCGAAGTACTCGCACGCCGTGCGGTGTGCGTCGAGCTCGGCGGTCCAGCGAGCACGCAGCGTCGTCGCCCGCTCGCGCAGTTCCACCGCGGTGTTCGCCGCGGACCGCACGTGCGCGTACGCGTGCCGACGTCGTTCGAGCGCGGCGCGCAGAGCGTGTGAGGTCGGCGCGGTCGACAGGTGCGCGTCGATCTTCGCCCGCCGGTGCGCCGCGTCGGGATAGTCGACGCGCAGCTGTTCCACCGCCAGGTCGATCCGGATGAGTTCGGCGCGGATCTCGTCGAGACGCACCCGACGTGCCGCGGTTGCGGCCTCCCGGGCAGGACTGCCGATGCTGCGCGGGGCCTCGGCGGTGTGGCGCCCGCGCAGAACTCCGTTGTGCCAGCGGCCGTCCCGTGAGACCGAGGCCACCGCGGTGGCGTCCTCGAATCCGATCGTGTTGAGGACCGCCTCGATCGCCGGGCGCGGTACGTCGGCCTCGGGGTCGGGACGCAGGACCGTCGACAGGGGCTGCGCCGGTGGTTCACCGCGCGGCGAGACGAGGACCTGGCCGCCGAGCGCACGCAAGCGGCCCTCGCCGTCGACCGTGGCGGTGAGGAAACCCGCGGAGAGCAACGCCGCCTCGATTCCGGCGCGATCGTCGTCCCCGAGGGTGTCGACGAACTCGACCGCCCGCCACAGCGGGACACCGTCGGTGCGCACGTGCCAGGGTGCCTGTTCCGGTCCCTCGCCGATCGCGTCGAGTGCCGCCTGTTCCCGGACGAGGTCCTCGCGCGCGGTCCGCGCCTCACGTTCGCGGCGCTCGCGATCGGCCGGGGCGCCGACGAGGTCGCTCAGAGCGGACCGAGCGGCAGCCGCGGGCAGCGAATCCAGCTCGGCGAGTGCCGAATCGACGTCGACGTCCTCGGAGTCCGTGTCGCCGGCGTCGGTGGGGGACGAGTCGATCAGTGCGTCGAGTCGCGTGGACAGTCGGCGCATCAGGATGACCCGATCCCGATCGAGTTCCGGCAGCAGAGCCGTCGTGCGGTCGGCGGTGATCCACTCGCGCCACCGGTGCTGCAGACCGGCGGCGGCCGCACCGACACCGGCATCCGTCTCGGCGGCCTCGACGGCACGCTGCTCGGCGTCGCGGGCCGCGCGGTCGGCCGCCGCCTCGGCTTCCCGGACCGCATGCGCGGCGGCGTCGAGTCGACGCGCCTCGAGCAGTCGCCGACCCGCCTGGTCCCGCCGGCGACGGGTCGCCTCGGCGGCACGCAGGATCGCGCCCCGGACCTCGTCGACGTGCCCGGCGTCGAGGGAGACCGTCGCGACCACCGGCCGCACCACCGGCTCGGTGGTGTCGTCGATGCCGGTGCGCACGGGCTCGAGCACAGCGGGTGGACGGTCGGCGGAGAAGTGCAGCGTGGTCGGCGCGGTGTCGTGCGGAAGACCCACCGACAGCAGGTCGCGACCTACCGTCGCAAGCCGTCTCGCGGCACGCGTGACCGAGAAGGTCAGTTCGTCGAGGAGGCGGGCCGCGTGGTCGGTGTGGCGCCGTTCCTGCATGCGGCTGCGATCGGCGGCGGCGGTTGCGTGCTCGGCGGCGCGGCGGAGCGCATCGACGGCGAGCTGGCGCTGCGCGAGATCGTCCGCGGACCGGAACATCTCGTGGGTCTCCAGTCCGCGGATCGCGCGGTCGAGTTCGGCGACCTGGTCGCGGCGCTCCTTCAGGCGGGTGTCCACGGCGGCGGCCTGCGCGTCGAGGTCGGCCGCCTCGGCTTCCGCGACGGTGAGTGCGCGTCGCGTCTCGACGACCCGCTGCGCGAGGTCGCGCGCGGTCTCGGCGCCGGCGCGCAGCAGATCCGCAGCGTACTGCCGGTACACCTCGTGGAACCGCAGCACGTGTGCGTGCGCCGCTTCGAGACGGACCTGTTCCTGGCGGGTGTCACCGAGCAGGTCGAGGCGACCTCCCGCTTCGGCGAGCATGTTCTCCGTCAGCGGTGGCAGCGCATCCGACAGGATCTGAGGGAGGCGTCCCTCGTCGATGCGGTGGCCGACATCGGGTGAGCGCAGGGTGTGCAGCAGTTGCAACAAGCCGTCGTAGCGTTCGCGTCCCGTCTGCGCGTGCAGGCCGAACACCGACTTCCGCACGGTCTCGCGATGCCGCTCCGGATCACGGGTGAGGTTGTCGGCACCGACGAGTTCGGCGAGTCGCTCCCGCGAGAGCGGGATGCGGGCGTCATCGATGAGGTGCAACTCGGTGCCGACACGCAAAGGTGTCGTGAAGAAGTGCACGTCGCTGCGACGGGCGTCGGCGCGGTGCCGGACCTGCGCCCCGACGGTGAGATGTCCGCTGGGGCGCGCCAGTTCGAGCCAGAGATAGCCGACACGGTCGGTGGTGTCCGAGGCCCCGGTACGCATGAGTTCGTCGAGATCGACCTTCGCGGCGCCCGTCGCGTCCATGCGCCTGCGGTCGGCGTCGAGCAGGAAGGGCAGCAACATCTCGAGGGCGCGGGACTTCCCCGATCCGTTGGTGCCGCGCAGGATCATCCGCCCACCGGACAGGACGAACTCGACGTCCAGGTAGTGCCACACGTTCACGATGCCGGCGCGGTGGAGACGCCAGCGATCCGGGAAACGGGGTGGAGAGTTCTCGTCGAGGGCGGACGGGTCGGACGAGTGGGTCATCGACACTTGCTTTCGGCGGGGACGGGGCGGTAGCGGGCGGCGGGTGCGGTCAGTTCGAGTCCGTTCTCGTGCGGGCGCGCCAGCCCGAGCCGGAAGAGCAGGGCGACGACGTCCCGGCGCAGGAGCGCGAAATCGCGGACATAGATGCTCTTCCAGGTGCGGGAACGCGCGGCGGCGAGATCGGCGAGAACCGAGTCGAGGGTGTGCGCGTCGACGTGCAATGTGGTCGCCGCGGAGTCGCCGAACCGTTCGGTGAGTTCGGCCAGGAGCAGCAGGCTGGCGTGCTTCAGGGTGCCCGACCCCGGGAACGCCTCGTCGGTGAGCACGCCGGCCGGGTCGTACGCGAGCGCGCCCTCGGCACGCACCTCGAGCACGAGGCCGAAGTCGTTCTCCAGCATCCGGGCGAGCTCGTGCCGGTCGCGGGCGAGGATCGTCGCCGACTCGTCGTCCAGTTCGTCGCGCGCGACGAACGGGTCCTCGACGAGCCTGCGGTACAGGCGGAGAGCGGCGGGTTCGTGCTCGTGACGTGTGAGTGCCGCTGCGGGACCGGGCATCCCATGGAGGGGAGTGTCGAGCAGCTGGGAGAGCAGGTCGCGGTGGACGTCGAGATGCGGCTCGTCGCCCCTCACCTCGTCGCCGCTCACCTCGTCCCCGTGACCGGACTCGGCGATCACGCCCCATTCCTCGAGGACGCGCAGGGCCGCAGCGAGGTTCCGCTCCTCGGACACCGGGTCGCCGAACACGATCCCGTTCTCGCGCGCATCGGCGCGCACCTGCTCGAGCAGGTCGTCGACGGACACCCTCTCGCCGGTCCCGGGTTCGAGCAGTGCCGCGCACACCAGCGCGAGACACGCGTAGGTGATCGCGCCGAACTCGGTGCCGTCGGCGTGGCGGAGCGCCCGGTGCGGTGAGGTGGGCCCGAGCGGTGCCTTGATCAGACGGGCGAAGGTCGGTTCGACGACGAGCCGGTATCCGAGGCGGTCGGCGAACATCGACTTCAGGGCCGGGGCGTGGCGCCGAACGAGGTCGAAGGTCTCCCGTTCGCTCGCGGCGGTGACGATCGGCTGTTGCAGCAGCGCCCGCGCCGCGTCCCGCCGACCGGAGACGTCCCCGGACACCGTGCTCGCGTGCGAGGTGCTCATGGCGCCGCCGCACTGTGATCGACCGATGCCGTGACCGACGTGCGCAACGAGAAACCGTGCACGGTGAGATCGCCGTCGGGGGAGTGCACCACGGTGTCGGCGCCGGGCTCCGCCGTCAGCGACAACCCGAGATCGGGATCGTCCACCTGCACCGGACCGTCGGTGGTGAGGTGGCCCGCGAGCGCGGCGGCGAGGACGTCGAGCAGGACGTCGCGCGCCTCCGCCGACAGGTCCGCTCCGTGCAGATCGCCCGCCGCACTCAGTTCGGCGACGGCGTCGGAGCGGCGGCGCGACTCTCGCCGGGCGAGTTCGTCGGCCCGGACCCGGCCGGGCATCGAATCGGGGAGTCGGCCGACGGCCCCGAGGGACGTGTGGTCGCCGCGTTCGCGCAACGACACGGGCACGACGACGGGATCGGCCCGCCACCACGACGTGCCTGCACCCACTCGCGGGTCGGTCTCGTCGGGGCCGAGCAGCAGGTGCCGGCTCGGGAAGGCACCGAAGGTCGCGGCGAACAACCGGTGGCCCTGCTCGTCGGAGGACTCGGTGAACCACCGGGCCAGGCGCAGGAGATCTGCGCGGTGCGAGAAGCCCGGTGTGCTCGCCATGATCCGCCGAGTGCGCACGAGCAGCCGGTTCAGCGCCTCCGCCGCTGCCTCGCGCATGCGGCGCGGGCCGGCGTCCTCGGCGTACCACTGCGCCAGTTCGTCCCAGTCGGTGCGACGGCGACCGGGGGACCCGGGCACGGTGTTCGGCAGGCCGGACTCGCGCAACGCGGCGAGCAGGGAGTCCAGACGCGGCCTGATCCGGTCGAGCCTGCCGGCGACGAGAGGGGCGAGGCGCTCGACGTCCGAACCGATGACGTCGACGTAGTCGAGGAGCAGGTTCTTGGTCTCCGCGTAATCGTCGACCGCCCCGGCGCGTTCGCGATCGGATGAGTGTTCGGGACGGCCGGAGTGCTCGAGACGGCTCAGGATCTCGGCGAGGTGCGAATAGAAATCGGCGACGCTGTCGGTGAACATCCGGTGGTGCGCGAACAGGGCGGTGACGTGGGCGGCCAGCTCGTCCCGATCGGGCACGTTCCCGTCGTCCACCAGCAGCTCCTCGATGCGGGCGAGCCCGTCCGCGACACAACGGAGCGACACGCGTGCCACGCCGCGCACGTCGTCGGAGGTGGAGAGAAGCCTGCCGGTCTCGCGGTGCACCCGCAGCCCGGCCGGTGTCGGCCGGTATCGGGCACGGACCTCGGTCGAGGCGGTCTCGGGAGCGCTCCGCCGGTGGGAGCCGCCACCGTCGGTTCCGCCGCTGGTGAGTGCGAGATTGCCCCACCGGACCAGGCTGCGACACCGGGCATCGACGACCGCGATGTCGAGCGCCACCCCGCGCCGCGCACACGAGACCGCGATATCGTCGGCGGACAGATCGGCGAGCAGGAGGTCGGTGAAGCAGTCCATCACCGCGAGGTACTCGTCCGCTTCGTCGGCGACGAGATGACGGAACAGGTCGCGACCGATGTGTTCGCCCATCCGACCCCTTCTCCCGAGTGCTGACGCCGTACGGACAGACAGGCTAGCCCGGTGAACGCCGAGCGGGGCGGACGAGTTCACCGGGTGCGCGCACGGGCTGTGGAGAGGCAGGCCGGAAATCGGCAGGACACCGCGCGGATTCGTGCCGTGCCTCACTCGCGTTTATAGTTGCCCTGTGCAACACAATCGGCAGGCCCGGCGGCCGTCTACGGACGGCGTTGCCCGCGTATACGAGGAGTTCGTGCTTCTCGTGCGCTTCCTGACGTCCGGAGCACGAACGCAGGACAGCGGACTCTCGCTGGTCCAGCATTCGCTTCTCGGCTTCATCTCCCGAAATCCGGGCTGCCGCGCCACCGACATATCCGAGGTCTTCGGTGTCCACCGCTCGACCGTGTCGCGCCAACTGCGTCACGCCGTCGATGCGGGCTGGGTCGAGGCGGGGACGGGTCCGGCACGTGCCGGACATCCGCTCCGGCTCACCGACCACGGAGCGACAGTTCTCGAAGGTGCGGTCGTGCGTCGTCTCGACGACGTCCGCGCCGGACTCGAGGGCTGGGACGAGAACGAACTCGAACGCTTCGTGGATCTCCTGCGCCGCTTCCGCGCAGGAATCGATTCCGACGACCGGACTCCCGACCAGAACGATGGAGATTGCAGTGCGTGAGTACTCGACCCCGGCCCCGTTCACCATCGGTGACGACGAATCGGTCGTCCACACGGTGTTCACCCATGCGGAGAAGACTCCGCACCGCGTGATGTACTCCCGGCCGCAGGGTGACGACTGGGTCGCGGTCACTGCGCAGCAGTTCGCCGACCAAGTGAAGGCCGTCGCAAAGGGCCTGATCGCCAACGGTGTGCAGCCCGGCGATCGTGTCGCGCTGCTCTCGGCCACCCGCTACGAGTGGTCGCTGTTCGACTACGCGATCTGGACGGCCGGCGCGGTGTCGGTACCGATCTACGACTCCTCGTCCACCGAGCAGATTCGCTGGATCCTCCAGGACTCCGGGGCCGTCCTCGCCGTCGTCGAAACCGCGCGGCACGAGAAGCTCTTCGTCGACATGCCCGACACCCTCCGTCGCATCCTGCAGATCGAGGACGGCGCGGTGAACACGCTTGCGGCCGACGGTGCCGAGGTCGACGACGCCGAGATCACCACGCGTCTGGCCGGAATCCGTTCCGGCGGCCTGGCTTCCCTCGTCTACACCTCGGGAACCACCGGGCGACCCAAGGGCTGCATGCTCACCCACCGCAACTTCCTCGCCGAGGTCCGGTCCATCCTCAACTCGGACATCGGTATCGTCGCCAAGCCCGGCAACCGCGGCCTGACCTTCCTGCCCCTCGCGCACGTGCTGGCGCGCGCGGTGTCGCTCGCGCTCTTCGAAGCAGGCACGGCGCAGGCTCACTGGGCGGACTTCTCGACCGTCTCCGCGCAGTTTGCCCGGTACTCGCCGAACATCATCCTCGGTGTGCCGCGCGTCTTCGAGAAGGTGCGTGACGCGGCAGCGGGCAAGGCGGTGGCCGGCGGACCGGTCAAAGCGGCGATCTTCGATTTCGCCGAGCGCACCGCCATCGCCTACAGCGAATCGCTCGACCACGGCGGCCCCACCTTCACGTTGAAGGCCAAGCGCGCCCTCGCCGACAAGCTGGTCTACTCCAAGCTGCGCGAGGCCATGGGCAACGAGTGCTGGTACGCGATCTCCGGCGGCGGTGCCCTGAGTGCCCGTCTCGGTCACTTCTTCCGCGGCGTCGGCGTGCCGATCTACGAGGGCTACGGCCTCACCGAGACCACGGCCGCACACAGCGTGAACACGCCCGGCGCGCAGAAGATCGGCACCGTCGGGCGTCCCATGGGCGGGAACTCGGCGCGCATCGCGGATGACGGCGAGATCGAGCTGCGCGGCATGGTCGTCTTCGACGGCTACTGGCGCAACGACGAGGCCACTGCCGGTGCCTTCCACGACGGCTGGTTCCGCACCGGCGACCTCGGCTCGCTCGACGAGGACGGCTACCTGTCCATCACCGGGCGCAAGAAGGACCTCATCATCACCGCCGGCGGCAAGAACGTCTCACCCGGGCCGCTCGAGGACCGCATGCGGTCGCACACCCTCGTCTCCCAGGCCGTCGTCGTCGGCGACGGACGCAGCTTCGTCACCGCTCTGGTGACGGTCGATCCGGACGTCTTCGAGAACTGGAAGAACGAGAACGGCAAGCCCACCGGTGCGACGATCGCCGACCTGCGCCACGACGCCACGCTGCGGGACGCGATGCAGACCATCGTGGACGACGCCAACACCCTCGTCTCGCACAGCGAGGCGATCAAGAAGTTCGCCATTCTCGACCGCGATCTCACCGAGGAGTCCGGCGAGCTCACGCCGACGCTGAAGATCAAGCGCAACGTCGTCACCGAGCATTTCGCCCACGAGATCGACGCCCTGTACGCGAAGTGATGCCCTAGGGGNGCGGCCGCCGATCCGGCATCCGGATCGGCGGCCGCAGTGTTCGTGTGGCGTCACTCCACCGGTGAGGTGTCTCCGGAGACCGCCCGGGCCAGTCGCGCGAATCCGTCGTGGTCGACGAGATCCTCGACGAGCACGACCTTGCCGCGGGCATCGGCGAGCGGAACCCGCCAGTTCGGATACTCGTCGACGGTGCCCGGCTGGTTCTGGCTGCGACGCTCGCCGGTCACATCTGCCAGCGAAACGCCCAGCAGCGCAGACGGACTCGCCGCGATCAGCCGGTGCAGCGCCTCGACCTGGCGATCGACGTCGGTCTCGCCTTCGTCGAGCAGACCCCGTTCGACCGCGAGCGCCAGAACCGAGTCGCGTTCGGCCGTCGCATCGGTGAGTTCGGCGTCGAGGTCGCCCTCGAGCAGGCCGAGCTCCGACCGCAGCCGGATGTGTTCGCCCGCAAGGTATCCCGCGGTGGGCGCGAGGTCGTGTGTGGTCACCGAGGTCAGGCACAGGGTGCGGTAGGTTTCCGGCCCGCGTGGGGAGTCCTCGTCGCGTTCGAACCACAGGATCGACGTCCCGGCGATCCCGCGCTCCGCAAGATACTCCTGCACCCACTCCTCGAAGACCCCGAGGTCCTCACCAACGACCACGGCGCCGGCGCGATACGCCTCGAGCGCCAGGATGCCGACGAGTGCCTCGTGGTCGCTGCGGACGTACGCGCCGTCGGCGGGCGACATCCCCTCCGGTACCCACCAGGTGCGGAACAGTCCCAGGATGTGATCGGCCCGGACACCACCCGCGTGCCGCAACGCCGAGCGCACCACATCGCGGAAGGGGATGTATCCCAGCTCCGCGAGACGATCCGGCCGCCACGGCGGCTGATTCCAGTTCTGGCCGTTGCGGTTGAAGTCGTCGGCGGGGGCGCCCACCGTGACGCCCGACGCCAGCGCGTCGCCCAGCGTCCAGGCGTCGGCGCCGTGCGGACCGACACCCACTGCGAGGTCGTGCAGGATTCCGATATCGGAACCTGCTGCAAGCGAAGCAGTCTGAGCGTTCGCGAGCTGCTCGTCGCACAACCACTGCAGCCGGCGGTGGAAGTCGATCCGCGAGGCCAGTCGCTCGCGCAACCGGGTGACCTTCGGGTCGTCGGGGCTCGGAGCGCGTGACGCCCACCGGTCGGCGCGGTCGCCGAACTTCTCGTACAGCGCGCACCACAGCGCGAAGTCGTCGAGCGCCTGCCCGCCCTCGGCGCAGAACGCCTCGTACCGTGCGCGGCGGGCCGGGCCGAGCGGCACCCGGTACGCGCGCTCGAGGACGTCGAGTTTCGCGCGGAAAGTCGCGTCCCGGTCGAGACGCCGCGCCTTCCGGTTCGCCTTCGCCGCGCGCTGCGCGTGCTCGTCGAGTTCCTTGCGGTGTTTCGCGGGGAGGTAGGCCACCTCAGGGATATCCTCGATCCGCAGGTACAGCGGGTCGACGAAACGCCGCGACGACGGCAGATAGGGCGACGGTTCGTGCGGGGGCACGGGCTCGGCCGCGTGCACGGGGTTGATCAGGACGAAGTCGCCGCCGTGACCGGCCGTGATCGCCGCCAGATCGGCCAGGTCGGCGAAATCACCGATGCCCCACGACCTGCGGCTGCGCACCGAATAGATTTGGGCCGCAAGGCCCCAGCGCTTCTTCTCGAGCAGCCGGTCGGCGGTGGACAACCGGCGCGGGGTCACGACCAGGCCCGCGGTGGTCTCGATGTCGTTGCTGCGGGCGTGCACGACATGCCAGCCGAGGGGCAGCCGCGGAACGGCGAAGGTCGCGCGGCCCACGAGCCGGCCGTCGACCGTACGCGGGTCCACCCACACGTCGAGTTGCTCGACATCGACCTCCGCCCCGTCCTCGGCGACGACCCACACCGACACCGGGTCGCCGTGCGGCACATGTACCGGGAACGTCCGGTCGTCGCCCTCGACGACCACGAGCGCGGGCGGGAGCATACAGCGCCACGGGCGGTCGTCGAAGTCGGCGAGCGATGCCACGACCTCGTCGTCCGTCCCGGCCGGGACGTCGAGCGCGGCGAGTACGCGCCGCAATGTCTCGTCGGAGACATCGTGGTCGTGTCCCCCCCATCCCGTGTAGGTGGTGGTGATGCCGTGCTTTCCGGCCAGTTCGCGCAGCTTCGCCGAGGACGTCACGGTCCTGAATCATGCCAGCAAAACGACTCGGGGGCAGCGTGCGGAACATAGGGTCGACAGGGTGACCGCTCTCGACATCGCGCACGGCGACATCACCACCATCGCGGTGGATGCGATCGTCAACGCCGCGAACTCCTCCCTGCTCGGTGGCGGGGGAGTGGACGGTGCGATCCACCGGGCCGGAGGCCCGGAGATCCTCGCGGCCTGCCGCGCACTCCGCGCGACCTCGCTACCCGACGGACTCGAACCGGGCCGTGCAGTGGCGACAACCGCTGGGCGTCTCCCGGCGCGATGGGTGATCCACACCGTGGGCCCGGTGTGGTCGGCGCACGAGGACCGATCCGGGATCCTGCGTTCGGCGTACCACAACAGTCTGCTCGTCGCGCACGATCTCGGTGCCCGTACGGTGTCGTTCCCGCTCGTCTCGGCCGGCGTCTACGGCTGGCCGCTCGACGACGCCGCCCTGCAGGCCGTCACCACCATCCGGGAGACACAGACGGGCGTGGAGACCGTCGTACTCGTCGGCCTCGACAACGCCGCTGTCGACGCGCTCCGTCGCGCCGTGTCCCGGGCGGGATCGGCTCAGGAGTAATCGCCGAAGCCGTCGAAGAGGGTCGGTTCGTCGGGGTTGTCGAACAGTGCGGGCTGCTCGGGCGCCGACTCACGGCCGGCGCTCGGCTTCGACGCGCGTGAGCCGGCCGAATCGGTGCCCTCGCCCTGTTCGAGGAACTGCAGGGCCTCCGCGAGCGAGCGGCTCGTCGCCTCCCATTCGAGTGCCCGCGCCCGTGCCTCGCGAGCACCGTCGGTGTTGAGCGCCGCCTCGCGGGTCTGCGACTCGCCGTCCCACCACACCTGCAGTTCGGTGCTGATGGTGAGGAACCGCCGCAACTGCTCGGGATTGCGATCGCCGATCGCCGCGACGGTGCTCGCGGCGACATCGGTCGCGCCGTCGAGATGGAAGTCGCGCACCGCGAGCAGGGCCACCGGCAGATCGTCCTCGGCGTCGGGTAACTGCGAGACGTCGCCCCAGGGCGGATCGGCCGCACCACCCGTCGCCCCGTCGAATCCCTGATCGCGCAGCAGCGAGCCACCGATATGGGTGGCGAACGAACTGTCGACGGTGTCGAGGAACCGAGTGATGGTCTCGAGCGATCCGAGCAGGTGCGCCGGAGCGAACGGCGCGGCCGGAACGTGGTCGACGATCGCGAGGCGGTCGTCGACCAGCACGAACTTCAGGTGCGGCCACCGGCGGTTGAGGTCGACGCAGATCTCGGCGGCCCGCGTGCGTCCGGTGATGGAATGGACGATCGGTGCGAACAGGTCGACGGTGCCGCCTCCGGGGCCGACACCGACGAACACCAGGACCCCGGCGATCCGCAGGACGAGATCGCCGTCCTCGTCCCAGGCGGGCAGATCGTCGATCCGCTCGTGCAGGGTGGATTCGATCAGTTCGCGCACGTGGTCGTCGCCGCTGGGGACGACCGCGAGCGGCACCTCCGGGGCCTGCGTGCGACCGGCCTGCGGCGTCTCGGGCACGAGGAACGAGGTGAGCTCGGCGACCGAGCGCTCCGTCCCGAATGTCTCGGCCCGCAGGAAGAGGGGATGGGGAACGCCCCACACCGAGCGCAGGGCACGCACGGCGATGACGGCGAGCTGATCGGCCCAGCTGCCCGGACGATCGATCCAGAACGCCGGGGATCCGTCGTCCTCCGGATCGTCCGGTCCGCGGGAGGGCGCCTTCAGCCCGAGTTCGAGGAGCATCTGCTCGTCGACCGGCGTGAGGTGCCGGTCGGGGGCGAGGTGGGCGTTGGACGGGACCTCGCAGCGGACGAGCCGGTCTCCCCACGCGTAGAACTGCACGCACGGCCCCGCCGGGCCGCCGGCCTCGTCGGTGAAGGGTTCGAGGACCAGGCCGTCGCCGTCGCTCATGGCCGCGACATGGTCGGCCAGGCGCGTGCGGAACTCGCGCCAGGCCGCATCGACGTCCTGGTCGAACCGGGTCTGCGCGTCGGCCATGATCGGACCCCCTTCTCTGTGCGGTCGAGCCGAGAGAAAGACTAGTCGCCGGTACCGACAGGCCTTCCTCCGCTCGGTCGCACGAGCGACAGCTCGCCGGAGCGCACGGTGCGCGGTCGCCGGCGGCCCGCGCGAGCGCACGGTTCTCGGCCGCCGACGGCCCGCCGGAGTGTTCCGATCCCGGCGAGCGAAACCGTGTCGATCCGTCCGGAGATGGTCGACCATCGACGCATGATCGACGCCATCATCCGTCTCGTCCGGACGCTGCCGGCCCGCATCCCCGCAGTACAGTCGGCAGATCCGTTCGTGGAGATCGTCGCCATATCGGCCGGGGTGGCCGAATGCACCGCAGATGCGGTGGCGGACTACGCGATCCGCGTGTCGATATGACCGTCAGCGACGGGACGGAGATCGACACCGACGTCCTCGTGCTCGGCGGGGGACCGGCCGGTACCTGGGCGGCGCTCGCGGCCGCCCGGGCCGGGAGTCGCGTGGTCCTCGCCGACAAGGGCTACTGCGGGACGAGCGGCCCGACCGCGTCCGGCGGCAACAACCTCTGGTACCTGCCGCCCGGACCCGAGCGCGCCGCGGCCGTCGACCGCCGCCACATCGAAGGGGGACTGCTCTCCGATCCCGCCTGGATGCACCGGGTGCTCGACGAGACCTATCGACGCGTCGACGACCTCGCCGTCCACGGCCGTTATCCCTTCGGCGTGGACCCGGAGACCGGACGTCGCCGGGGCAGCAGCTTGCAGGGACCCGAGTACATGCGGCGGATGCGCCGCCTCGTCCACCGCGCCGGCGTGCGCATCCTGGATCAGTCGCCCGCCCTGCAGCTGCTCGTCGACACCGACGGTGCGGTGGCCGGCGCGACCGGTGTCCACCGCCGGCAGGGGTACGAGCCGTGGACGGCGCGTGCCGGTGCGGTCGTCCTCGCCACGGGAGGCTGTGCCTTCCTCTCCGGCAGCTTCGGTACCGACGTCGACACCGGCGACGGTCACCTCATGGCCGCCGAGGCCGGTGCCGAGTTCTCCGGGATGGAGTTCTCCTCGGCCTACGCGCTCGCGCCTTCCTGGAGTGGGCACACGAAGGGACTGTTCATGCAGTTCGCGACGTTCTACGACGACGCCCGTGTGCGGCTCGGCGACGACCGCGCGACCGCCATGCGGTACCTGCTCGACGGTATCCCGGTCCACGCCCGTCTCGACCGGGCACATCCCGACCACCGCGAAGCGATGCGTCGTTCCCAGCCCAACTACTTCCTGCCTCTGGACAAGGCCGGGATCGACCCGTTCACCGAGATGTACCCGGTGCGGGCGGTCCTCGAGGGAACGGTGCGCGGTACCGGTGGCCTACGGATCATCGGGACGGACTGCAGCACGACGGTCCCTGGTCTGTTCGCCGCCGGCGACGTCGCCACGCGCGAGCTGATCACCGGGGGCCGCAGCGGTGGAGGCAGTCACAACGGGGCCTGGGCGATGTCGTCGGGTTCGTGGTCCGGGGCGGCCGCCGCAGAGTTCGCCCGGAACCGCGGTGTCCCGGACGTGGCGAGACCGATCGGCGGGGTCGGCCTCGAGGGTGACCCGGACCGCGCCGCGACCCGCGCGATCATCGGCCTGGTGCAGGAGCACACGCTCCCGCTCCGACGTAGTTTCCGGCGGACGGCCCGCAGTCTCGAGGACAGCATCGCCGCACTCGACGACGCGTGGACCGCGGCGCCCGTCGTGCTCGGCGGACGAGGGCGGGAGCTGGTACGAGCCCGGTCCGGTGCCGCGCTCCTCGCCGTCGCCCGGTGGGTGAGCCGCACCGCCCTCGCGCGTACGGAGACGAGGGGCATGCACGTGCGCACCGACCACCCGGACACCGACCCCGACCTGCAGTACCGCCTCGTGACGAGCGGTCTGGACCGCGTGGACGTCCGTGCCGAAGGACACCTCGTGCGACGAGGAGCGAACCGATGATCGAGGTGATCGTCGCGGAGCGGTGCATCTCGTGCGACATCTGCATCGCGGTGTGCCCGACCGACGTCTTCGAGCGTGCGCCCGACGGGCTTCCCGTTGTCGCGCACCAGGAGGACTTCCAGACCTGCTTCATGTGCGAGGTCAACTGCCCCGCCGACGCTCTCTACGTCGCACCCTATTCGGCTGCGGTGAGCGAGGATTCGCCACACCGGGACGTCGATGCGCTCACGGAGTCCGGTGCGCTCGGGCGCTACCGCGCCGTCGTCGGATGGGGTCGGGGACGACGAGCCGGTGCCCGTGAGGACCGCAACGACCTGTTCACGGGCCGGGCCTGAGGGCAGCGGCACCCGGGGAGCGGGTTCACCGCAGTTCACGCACGAAGCGGCCGATCTCGGCGATCGCGCGGCCGCTCTCCGGGACGACCCCCGCCGCGGCCTGGAAGGCGTGCACCTGTTTCTCCCACACCTGGAGTTCGGCGGAGACCCCGGCGAGTTGCAGTCGCCGGGCCATCAACTCGGCGTCGACGTAGGTCATCTCCTCGGATCCGGTCTGGATGAGTGCGGGAGGCATCTCCGACAGATCGAGATCGACGGGGGAGGCGACCGGTTCGGCGCCTTCGCCGCCGAGGCGTTCGGCGCGTTCGACGAGGGTGGGCAGCACAGCGACGGCGCGTCGCGGGAAGACGGCACACCGGTGCGAGTTGGGATGGTCGAGTTTGCCCCGCGGGTCGAGATCGGTGAGGGGCGACAGCGCGACGGTGCCGGCCGGGCGGCCGATGCCGAGTCGTACGGCTTCGTGGGCGACGGCGAAGGTGAGGAAGCCGCCGGCGGAATCCCCGGCGATCACGACACGCTCGGCCGGGTGGCCGTGCGCCACGAGCCAGCGCAATCCGTCGAGGCCGTCCTCGACCGCGCGCCGGATCGGATGGCGGGGCAGCATGCGGTAACCGACGGCCAGGACCGGCGCGCCGGTGGTGGCGGAGATGCGGGAGACCAGATGGCGGTGCGTGGTGAGGCCGCAGCACAGGAACGCGCCGCCGTGCAGGTACAGGACGGCGGTGCCGTCCATACCGACCTGCGCGGCGGTGCCGTCCATATCGACCTGCGCGGCCGGGGGTGCGGCACCCGGCGCCCAGAGCAGTTCCGCCGGGCACATCGGTAGGTCGACTCGCCGGCGGTGTGTGCCGGGCACGGGCACGAGAGGGAACGCGAGGTGGTCTATCGCCGACGCCGGCCAGGGGAGGGTCGGGGCGTACGACCATGCCTCGATGAACGGCCGCACGGTACGGCGCACCGAGAAGGACAAGGCACGGGACCGAGTGCTCACCCCCGCGAACTCGCGCGTGGTCGCGTGGTGCGCGGGCAGAGGGAGCAACTCGGTGCGGGCGACGCTCATGACCGGCACCTCCTCGGTCTGCCCGGAGTCGTGGTCGGACCCGGTCGGGGTGGCTGCACGAACTTCGGATTTACGAGGATACGCCCGTTCATCCAGGTCGCGAGGGTTTGCTGAGCAATCGTTGTGGTCCTGGTCTCAGAGTGACGATTCCGGGCGGAGGCGGGTTCTCGGCGATGTACCTTCTGTCAGGTACCGGCAGTGCAAAAAGTTTTCCGGACCTTCTACACATCCCGTACTTTTCGGGCCACACTGACTGTATGTTTCGACTGCGGCGCGCGGCCCGGCGTCGCTCCTGGGGGACGAACGAAGGCGAGATGTTGCGTAAATTCGACGTTGCAAGCATGAATGCCGACGAGATCACCGCGGCGGACCTGCCCCGGATGGTGGCGGACGCCGCGGCATGCGAGCCCGACCGGATCGCCGTGGCGCACGGCATGGACACCACCACCTACGCCCGCTTGCACGATGAGGTCGTCAAGCTCGATGCGGCCATGGGGATCCTGCTGGGACAGGCCTCGCTCGTGCCCATCGCGCTCGCCACCGTCTTCCCGGCGCTGGCCGACTCGGCGCGCGGCGACCTGCGCAACGTGCTCGACGCACTCGTGATCGACCTCGTCGACTGCGTGGCCCCCGCGCCTCTTTCCGCGGCCGGCTGACGAACCGCCCGGTATCCACCATCATTGAATCGGTAGGTCGACGAATGAAGTGATCGGTGCTGCACGACAGTACCGGTTCGGGTGGGAGGTCACATGGACGACGACACGCTCACCGTCGCCTGCAAGTACGGCGAAGTCCGGGGGTATCGCGACGGCGAGGCCTACGTCTGGAAGGGCATCCCGTACGCAGCCCCGACCGGTTCCCGGCGGTTTCGGGCGCCGCTACCGCCGGAACCGTGGGACGGCGTCCTCGACGGCGCACGGTTCGGACCGATAGCTCCGCAGAGCCGACAGAGCCCGATCGGGATCGACCCCGAGATGACGTTGAGCGAGGACTGTCTCTCGCTCAACATCTGGGCGCCGTCGCCCGACGGACGCCGACGCCCCGTCATGGTCTGGATCCACGGTGGCGCCTACGTGCTCGGTTACTCCGGTCAGAAGATCTACGACGGCCGAAACCTGTGCGAGAGCGGCGATGTCGTGATCGTCACGATCAACTACCGGCTCGGCGCGCTCGGCTTCCTCGACCTGTCGTCCTTCTCCACGCCCGGGACCACCTTCGAATCCAACGTCGGCCTCCGGGACCAGATCGCCGCCCTCGAATGGGTGCGCGACTGCATCGCCGACTTCGGTGGCGATCCGGACTGCGTGACGCTCTTCGGCGAATCGTCGGGTGCGGGGTCGATCACCACGCTCATGACGGTCCCGAAAGCCAAGGGCCTCTTCCATCGTGCGATCGCCCAGTCGCCGCCCGCCACCTCGGTGTACGGCAGCGACCGTGCCGCGACCGTTGCACAGCGCTTCCTCGAGATCCTCGACCTGTCGCCGTCCCGGGCCGCCGAACTACTCACGATGTCGACCGACACGCTGGTCGAGGCGTCGGAGGTGCTCGTCGCCGAGACTCCGACGAAGGTGCCGGGGACGCTCGCCATGACACCGGTCGTCGACCGCGGCCTGGTGCCGAAATATCCGGTCGCGGCCTTCCAGAAGGGGCTGTCGCACCGGATCCCGCTGATCATCGGCTCGAACAAGGACGAGCCGTCCATCTTCCGCTTCATGAAGTCCCCGCTGATGCCCGTCGACGACACGGCGGTGCAGGCCATGTTGGCGGCGTTGGCCGACGACCGGACGGATCTGCCTGCCGAGCGACTCGCCGAGATCGTCGCGGCGTATCCCGACCTGCCCAAACCCATCGGGGCGATGGCGCTCTCGCGCGACGCCGGTTTCCGCATGCCGGTGCTGTGGGTCGCCGAAGCGCACAGCGCGCATTCGCCGACCTGGGTGTACCGCTTCGACCACGCCACCCCGATGCTCAAGGCCGCCCGGATCGGAGCCGGGCACGCGACCGAATTGCCATATGTCTTCNTTCTGGCTCGGCGGCCGCAAGGCCGCCGGTGAGGTCTCCGGTCGTGTGCAGCGGCGCTGGTTCGCGTTCGCGCACCACGGTGTGCCGGCGGCACTGGACGGTTCGAAGCACTGGCCGCAGTACGAGGCGGAGGAACGCTCGACCCTGCTCATCGACTCCACGGACAGGGTCGAGTCGGATCCGGACGGCGAGATGCGCCGGGTCTGGGGTACCGAGGTCATGGCCTTCACCTGAGCGCGCCCGTGCACCGGTGCGGCACGTGCTCCGATGGCACATGCCGTGAGATGACACATACGGTGCGTTGATCGGGTTGAACACGTGTGCAATCCTTGAAACGTGCATTCAACCGCCGCCGGTGACGACCTCACCACCCGTGCACGGATCCGCGACGCTGCCATCCGGTGCATCGCCGCGTACGGGGTCGGCGTGCCGCTGCGGACCATCGCCGCCGAGTGCGGCGTCAGCGCCTCGCTGATCGTGCACCATTTCGGATCCCGCGCCGGATTGAAGGAACACTGCGACCGGTACGTGCTCGACGGGATCCGGCAGGCGAAGAGTGCCGTCCTCGACCCGAAGGTCGGACCGGCCGCGCTGAACGACCAGATGGAACACATCGAGAACTACGCGACCACGGTCGCCTACCTCTTCCGCACCCTCCGGACCGGCGGCGCCCCCGCCGCCGACTTCCTCGACCGGCTCGTCGCCGACACCGAGGCCTATCTCGAGGAGGCTGTGGCCGCCGGAACCGTGCGGCCCAGCCGGTTCCCCTCCGAACGAGCACGTGCCCTCATCTCGTTCAGCGTCGGCGCCGTGCTCATGGACCTTCCCGGTCCCGACGAATACCTCGACCTCGAAACCTTTCCTGCCAGGCTGCGCGCCTACACCGAACGCCTCGCGCTGCCGATGCTCGAGCTCTACACCGAGCCGTTGCTGACGGACTCGACCCTTCTCGACGCCTGTCTGGCAGCGCGTGAGGCACCCCCCGACTCCTGACGGAGGAAAGATGGACACCCCTCTTATCGAAATCCGCGACATCGTCAAGACATTCGGAACCACCAGAGCTCTCGACGGGTTCTCGATGACCGTCGAACGCGGCACCGTCGCGGGATTCCTCGGACCGAACGGCGCCGGCAAGTCCACGGCGATCCGCGTGCTGCTCGGAATGCTGCGTGCCGATTCCGGCACCGCCCGTGTCCTCGGATTCGACCCGTGGACCGACGCCGTCGCGATCCACCGCCGACTCGCGTACGTGCCCGGCGACACGAATCTGTGGCCCACCCTCACCGGGGGCGAGATCATCGACGTCCTCACCCGCATCCGCGGGGGAGAGGCGCGCACGCGTCGTCGCGCCGAACTCCTCGAACGGTTCGAACTCGACCCGACGAAGAAGGCCCGCACCTACTCGAAAGGCAACCGGCAGAAGGTCGCACTCGTCGCCGCCCTCGCATCGGACGCCGAGCTCTACCTGCTCGACGAACCCACTTCGGGTCTCGACCCGCTCATGGAGGCGGTCTTCACCGACGAGGTGCGAGGGCTCCGCGACCGCGGCGCGACCGTGCTGCTGTCCAGCCACATCCTCGCCGAGGTCGAGAAGCTCTGCGACACGGTGACGATCATCCGGGCCGGACGCGACGTCGAGACCGGCACCCTCGCACAACTGCGGCACCTGACCCGCTCGTCCGTGCGGGCCACGACCGCCGCCCCTGCCGAGCGACTGGCCGGGCTCTCCGGAGTCCACGACCTCTCCACCGACGACGGCAGGCTCGCGTTCGACGTCGACAACACCGCCCTCGCACCGGTCCTGCAGGAACTCGCCGGACTCGGCGTCGAGAACCTCACCATCACACCCCCGTCACTCGAAGAGCTGTTCATGCGGCACTACGGCGACACCTTCGACACCGGTGACGGGAACGGTGCCGGTGCTGGTGCCGTGGAGGAGGTGTCCTCATGATGACCACGACGACACCGACAGCAGTGCCGACCCCGAGCGGTACCTCCGCGACGTCCGCGGCACCGTTCACCGGGCTCGGCACACTGCTGCGGTTCTACCTGCGGTTGGACCGCGTGCGGATCACCGTCTGGACCCTCGCGCTCGCCCTCACGGTGTGGTCGACCGTCCTCAGCCTGGCCGCGGTCTATCCCGACGAGGCCTCCCGGCAGGCCCGCGCGGCCCTGCTGGAGAATCCGGCAGCCGTGCTCATGACGGGACCGGCCTACGGGATCGACAACTACACGCTCGGGGCGATGACTGCGAACGAGCTGAGTCTGACCGTCTTCGTCGCGACGGCGATCATGAGCATCCTGCTCGTCGTCAGGCATACCCGAGCGCAGGAGGAATCCGGCCGGCTCGAACTCCTGCGGGCTCTGCCCGTCGGGGCCTACGCCCCGCCGGCGGCCGCCCTGCTGTTGGTCTCGGTCGCGAATCTCGTGGTGGGTACCGGCATCACCGTCGCGCTCATCGCCGGCGGGCTCGATGTCGTCGGCTCGATCGCCTTCGGTGTGGCCTCCGCCGTCACCGGGGTGCTCTTCGGCGCAGTCGCCGCGGTGACCGCCCAGTTCGGCGAGCACTCCCGCTCGGCCACGGGCACCGCGCTCGCAGTGCTCGCCGCGGCCTTCTTCGTCCGCGGAGCCGGCGACATCATCGAGGCCACCGGGTCGTGGCTGTCGTGGCTCTCGCCGATCGCCTGGGCCCAGCAGACCCGGCTCTACGTCGACGAGCGGTGGTGGCCGCTGCTGTTGTCCGTCGCCACGACGGTCGTGCTGCTCACCGTCGCCGTTGCGCTGTCGCGGCGCCGCGACCTCGGAGCCGGTCTACGGGCGCCGAAACCAGGCCCCGCCGAGGCCGATTCCGCGTTGCTCGGTTCGGTGGGGTTGATCCGGCGCCTGCTGCGCGGAGCGTTCGTGGGATGGCTGACGGGACTGGTGCTGTTCGGTGTCGCGATGGGCGCCCTCGCCAGTTCCGTGGAGGATCTCATCGACGAGATGCCTCAGGTGCTGGACATGGTCGGCGTGGATCCCGACGCCCTCACCGCCTCCTTCGCCGGGATGATGCTGATGTTCCTCGCCCTCGGCGCCACCGCCTTCGGTGTGTCCGCGGTGGTGCGAATGCGCAGCGAGGAGGACGGCGGACGGTCCGGTCTCGTGATCATCACCGGAACCGGGCGCAGCGCATGGCTGTCCGCGGCACTCGGTGTGATCGTCGTCCAGACGGTCGTGGCGCTGCTCGTCTCCGGCGCCGCGACCGGACTGGGGGTCGCATTCGCGGTGGGCGACTGGGCGTGGGTGCTGCGGATGATCGCGGCGTCCCTGGCCTACGCGCCGGCGGCGATCCTCGTCGTCGCCGTGGCGTTCGCGCTGCTGGGCTGCGTGCCGCGCGCGACCGGGCTGGTGTGGGTGCTGGTCGTGTGGACGGTGTTCGTCGCGTGGCTCGGCGAGATGCTCGACCTACCCGACGAACTCGTCGCACTGTCGCCGTTCTCGCACATCCCGCTGGTGCCCGCAGAGAACGCGACGGCGATGCCGCTGATCATCCAGGCGGTCGCGGCAGTGCTGCTCGTCGCAGCGGCGATCGTGGGTTTCCGCCGCCGCGACGTGCAGGTGTGACGGATCAGTTGCGGTATTCGGGATGTTCGGAGACGAACTTCTCGACGTACGAGCAGGACGTACCGATCTTCAGTCCCTGCTTCTTGGTCTCGTCGAGGGCGTGCTTCACCACGATCCCGGCGAGACCCTTACCGCGGAACTGCGGGTCGGTGACGGTGTGGTCGAAGTCCCGCAGGTCGCCGTGCTGCGTGTAGTCGGCGTAGGCCGCGAGGTCGTCGCCGAGATAGAGCGCGAAGCGGGCCTTGTCGGCGTCGTGCTCGATCCGGGGTTCGGTGCCGTCGATGTTCTGCGTCATGATGTCACCGTACTCGGGGCGTGCTCTGGAGGAGTGTCGACGACGATCGCGTCGTCGTCGGTCAACGCCACGTGCTCGACGCCGTGCTCGCGCAGGTATCGCAGGGTCCGCTGTATCCCGTCGTCGGCCAGCATCGAGTCGCCGGCGTGCGGCACGATCGCGTGCTCGACCCAGCCGAGTCCGTCCCACACCACCGGGATACCGCAGGTCGCGGCGACCTCGTCGGGGTCGTCGGAGAACTCGATGCCGCGCAGCGACGGTGTCGCGACACAGGCCCCGGCGCTGTAGCCCCCGTACACGAGACGGTTGCTGCGCACCAGATCCGTGAGCACGGCGTCGCCTCCGCTGCGGGCCAATTGCGCTCGCAGGACGAAGGTGTTGCCGCCGCGCACCCACACGGACGTGAAGCCCGACAGTCGCTGCCGCAGCGAGTCGGGATCGTCGAGGTGATCGCGCAGATCCACCTCCTCCGGAGCGAAGCCGAGCGACCGCAGCGGGCCCATCTCGCTCGTGACCGCCGCCGCGCGGGCGGAGGCCGGCCACGCGTCGGCGGCGTTCGCGATCACCGCGATCCGGCCCGGCGCCACCAGACGGACGAAGGTGTCCGGGTCGGCGCCGAACCGGTAGGAGGACAGGAACAGCCGCACGACGTCAGATCGTGAACGCGAGGTTGTCGACGATGCGGCGCCCGACCTCGGTGTCGCCGCCGAGGGTGATCTCGTCGATTCGGTCCTCGGCGCGCACGCGTCCTCCGGCGAGCCGAACGAACAGTCCCGAGTCCATCGCGATCGTCGTGGTGGCCGGTTCGGAGAGGGCCGGGACCTCGGTTGCCCGTCCGTGCACCTCGACGTGGACGGTGCGTGCGAGGGGACCGGAGAGTTCGATCGTGATGCGTGCTCCCTCGGGGGCCTTGCCGCGCTTGCCCACGATGAACGGAACCGCACCGAAGACCTCCGCGGATCCGAGTTCGGCACGCGGGCCGCCCTCGCTGCCCGTCCTGCCGAGAGCGTCGCAGATGTCGAGTTCGTGGAGCCAGCAGTCGAACACGCGGATCCGCATGAAGCGTCCGTAGGGCGCCGGCCCGACGGGAGTGTTCGACTGCTTCCCGAAGTCCGCCTGTGTCATCGCGCCGAGTTGCTCCGTGCGCAGGGCGACGATCTCCCGGTAGCGCTCGAGCACGTCCGGGCCGGGGACGGGACGCAGCGACTCCACCCACAGCTCGTTGAAGGCCGCGATGTCGTTGCGGACGTGGTCGAACGAGCGCACGTCGCGTTCGACGCGCGGAGCCTCGATGCCCGCGAGCATCGACTCGGTGCCGATGAGATGCGCGGTGATGTCCTTGACGGTCCATCCCGGCAGGCAGGTGGCGGCGTTCCACTCGTCCTCGGTCGGTCCCGAGAGCAGGTCGTCGATCACGGCGAACTGCTCGAGCAGCAGCGGCCGGATCGTGTCGATCGGGAACTCGGCAGCGGAGGTATCGGGGGTGGTGTCGGGCTGCGATGTCACTGGTGCTCCTCGGCGGTGAGACGTTCGAGACCGGCGCGGATGAGTGCCGCGGTGGTCTCGGGGTCGTGGGGTCGACGGCGGACCAGACCGATACCCATCCGGACACGGTCGCCGTTCCAGCGGGGCAGGACGTGCAGGTGGGTGTGGAAGACGGTCTGGAAGGCTGCCCGTCCGTCGTTCAGGACGAGATTGGTTCCGTCGGTGGCGAGTTCGGAACGGGTCATCGCCCGGGCGATCCGCTGTCCGGCGCGGAAGACGGCCGCGCCCGACGCCGGATCGAGGTTCTCGAGGCGTGCGGCGTGCACGCGCGGGATCACGAGGGTGTGCCCGCGCGCGATCGGCCGGATGTCGAGGAAGGCCACGACCTCGTCGTCCTCGTACACCCGTGTCGCCGGACCGCTGCCGTCGGCTATGGCGCAGAACACACAGGAACTCACCGGGTCACCTTAACGCGGTGTGTCGGTCCCGATCCTCAGCGCGTCGACGAGTGCGGGAAGACCCACGGCGGCCGTGGTGCGCCAGACGTGGTCGACCTGATCGCTCAGATCGGTCTCGCGCGGATCGATCTGCACCACCGGCACGCCGTGACTGCGCGCGAGCGACGGCAGGCCGGCCGCCGGGTGGACGACACCCGAGGTGCCGACGACCAGCAGCAGGTCGGCATCGCGCAGGGACTCGGTCGCGGTCTCCCACGGTTCCTGCGGCAGCATCTCGCCGAACCACACGACGCCCGGCCGGCCGTCGCCTCCGCACGCGGGGCACGACGGCGGATCGAGACGGGCGACGGGATCCTCCGGCGGATCGGGGAGGTCGACGGCACGCTCGCACCGGCTGCACCGCGGGGCGAACAGGCTTCCGTGCAGATGGGTGACCTCGGGGCTTCCGGCCCGCTCGTGGAGGTCGTCGACGTTCTGCGTCACGATCTGCACATGCGCCGCCCGTGCCCAGTCGGTGAGGGCCCGGTGTCCGGCATTGGGTTGTACGCGCCGGACGAGCGCGACCCGCCACTGGTACCAGGCCCAGACCGTCGCGGGATCGTCCGCCCACGCCGCTGGTGTGGCGAGGGCGGTGGCGTCGAAGTTCTCCCACAGTCCGGTCTGCGCATCGCGGAAGGTGGGGACACCGCTCTCGGCGGACATCCCGGCGCCGGTGAGGACGGCGACGCGGCGGGCCGAGCGGGCGAGGTCGAGGACGGGTTCCGGCACGTTCATGGGGCCAGGTTAGGTGCTCGGGTCAGGAGGGATCCGGGATCGGGTGCTCCCTGCCGCATCGCGGGCACGGTTCCTCCTCGGAGGTGAGCATCGCCCCGCAGTCGGGGCAGAGGAGATGGAGCCAGCAGACCGGGTCGCCGCCGAGGTCGGCCGTGCCGGGGTCGTCGTCGACCGTGAAGTCGGCGGGCGTGTCGTTCGCGGGGTCCTTCCGAGGTTCGTGTGTCACGGACACCCCCTACGCGGGCTGCCGGACGAGCGCAAAGGCCGGGTCCGGTGACCGAGTATCTGAATCGATTCCGAAGTGTTCTGAATCGGTACACACCGCCGTTCGGTACACACGGAACGAATCTGTTTGCACTCCGCCTTCTTTCGCATCGGGGGCCGCTCCCGGGCCGTTTTCGGGACCGATTCCGATCGTCCTACACGGTCTTGCTCACCGGAGGAAAATGGCATTTGTGAGGTGAGCTGCCTCACAAACTTGCGCCGTCTTGCTGTTCGGACTCGATTCAGATGATCTGACCAGGTTGCGAGGTCACGGGAGGGCACGGTAGGTCTGCTTAAGCCTTTCAGTGCATGACAGGCCGTCACATGGCCTTCGATAACGCATCTTTCGCCGCCGATCGCGGCACGACGCGCACTTTCATCGACGCAGGAGTCAAGAATTGAGTACCGAAGGATCGAACACGGGGAGCGGAGCGCACCGCCGTCCGACCGTCGGCGTGGTTCGTGAGACGAACGACGGGGAACGGCGGGTCGCGCTCGTGCCGAAGATCGTGCCCTCCTTGATCGGCAAGGGTCTCGACGTCGTCGTCGAGTCCGGTGCCGGCCAGGGCGCGCTGATTCCGGATGCGGCCTACAAGGAAGCCGGCGCGACCGTCGGCGACGCCTGGTCCGCCGACATCGTCGTCAAGGTCGCTCCGCCGAGCGACGCCGAGATCGCCCACCTGAAGTCCGGCCAGCGCCTGATCGGCTTCCTCGCCCCGCGCAACGCAGACAACCAGATCGGCGCCCTCACGCAGGCCGGAGTCGAGGCGTACGCCGTCGAGGCCATTCCGCGTATCTCCCGCGCGCAGGTCATGGATGCCCTGTCGTCGCAGGCGAACGTCGCCGGCTACAAGGCCGTGCTGGTCGCGGCGAGCGAATCCACCCGCTTCTTCCCGATGCTCACCACCGCCGCCGGCACCGTGAAGCCGGCGACCGTGCTGGTGCTCGGGGTGGGCGTCGCGGGTCTGCAGGCGCTGGCCACGGCGAAGCGTCTCGGTGGCCGCACCACCGGTTACGACGTGCGTCCCGAGGTCGCCGACCAGGTCCGGTCGGTCGGTGCCCAGTGGCTCGACCTCGGCATCGACGCCGCGGGTGAGGGCGGCTACGCACGCGAGCTCACCGAGGCCGAGCGGGCCCAGCAGCAGCAGGCGCTCGAAGACGCCATCAAGGGCTTCGACGTCGTCATCACCACAGCGCTCGTGCCCGGCCGCCCGGCGCCGCGCCTGGTGACCGCCGCCGCGGTCGAGGGGATGAAGCCGGGTTCGGTCATCGTCGACCTCGCCGGCGAGACCGGCGGCAACTGCGAACTCACCGAGCCGGGGCAGACCGTCGTCAAGCACGACGTCACCATCTGCTCGCCGCTCAACCTGCCCGCGACGATGCCGGAGCATGCCTCCGAGCTCTACTCGAAGAACGTGTACGCGCTGATCGAGCTGCTCCTCGACGAGTCGGGTGCCCTGGCCCCGGACTTCTCCGACGAGATCCTCGAGGCCGCCTGCGTGACGCGTTCGAAGGAGAACTCCTAGATGTACAACGAACTACTCGCGAACATCGCGATTCTGGTCCTGGCCGGATTCGTCGGTTTCGCCGTCATCTCCAAGGTGCCGAACACGCTGCACACGCCGCTGATGTCGGGCACCAACGCGATCCACGGCATCGTCGTGCTCGGCGCTCTCGTCGTGCTCGGTCATCTCCCCGGTGATGCCCACTGGGGCATCAAGATCATCCTGTTCGTCGCTCTGGTCTTCGGCACCCTGAACGTCGTCGGTGGCTTCGTCGTCACCGACCGCATGCTCGGGATGTTCAAGCAGCGCAAGGACTCCCCGGCTGCACAGAAGAAGGGGGCTGACGCCTGATGGGCTACCTCGTCTCGGTCCTGTACATCATCGCCTTCGCGATGTTCATCTACGGTCTGTCGGGTCTGACGGGCCCGAAGACCGCAGTCCGCGGCAACTACATCGCCGCCGTCGGTATGTTCATCGCGGTCGTCGCGGTGCTCATCGACATCCGGGAGACGGAGAACTGGGGTCTGATCATCGGCGGTCTGGCCGTCGGCATCATCCTCGGCGTCCCGCCGGCACTGAAGACCAAGATGACGGCAATGCCGCAGCTGGTCGCGCTGTTCAACGGCGTCGGTGGTGGCACCGTCGCACTCATCGCGTGGGCCGAATACCTCGAGTCCACCAGCTTCACGACGTTGGACGACGACCCGACCGTGGTCATGATCGTCGGTTCACTGTTCGCCGCGATCATCGGCTCGATCTCGTTCTGGGGTTCGCTCGTCGCCTTCGCGAAGCTGCAGGAACTGCTGAACAAGACTCTCGAGCGCAAGCTCGTCGCGTCGGCGAAGCTGTTCCAGCTGGCCAACATCGTCCTCGTCCTCGCGTCGATCGCCATCGCCGTCTACATCGGCATCAGCGCCGACGGTGACCCGCTGGCCTCGTGGTGGATCCTGGCGCTGCTCATTGCCGCCGGTCTGATGGGTCTGTTCGTCGTGCTGCCGATCGGTGGCGCCGACATGCCGGTCGTCATCTCGCTGCTCAATGCCCTGACGGGTCTGTCGGCAGCAGCCGCCGGTCTCGCGCTGAACAACCAGGCCATGATCGTCGCGGGCATGATCGTCGGTGCTTCGGGCACGATCCTGACCAACCTCATGGCCAAGGCCATGAACCGGTCGATCCCCGCGATCGTCTTCGGCGCCTTCGGTGGCGGCGAGGCGGCGGCCGGTGTGGCCTCGGCGTCGGGTGGCACGGTCAAGGCCACCTCGGCCTCGGACGCCGCCATCCAGATGGCGTACGCCAACCAGGTCATCGTCGTCCCCGGCTACGGTCTGGCCGTCGCCCAGGCGCAGCACGCCGTCAAGGAGATGGCGGCGCTGCTCGAGGACCGCGGTGTCGAGGTCAAGTACGCGATCCACCCGGTCGCCGGTCGTATGCCCGGCCACATGAACGTCCTGCTCGCCGAGGCCGACGTCGAATACGACGCGATGAAGGAGATGGACGACATCAACGGCGAGTTCGGCCGCACCGATGTCACCATCGTCATCGGCGCGAACGACGTCACCAACCCGGCTGCCCGCCTGGACTCGACGAGCCCGATCTACGGCATGCCGATCCTCAACGTCGACCAGTCGAAGTCGGTCATCGTGCTCAAGCGCTCGATGAGCTCCGGTTACGCCGGTATCGACAACCCGCTGTTCACCGCCGACAACACGTCGATGCTGTTCGGTGACGCGAAGAAGATGGTCTCGGAGGTCACCGAGGAACTGAAGGCCCTGTAGGCCTTCCGGACCTGTCGCTGCTCCGTCACGGCGCCCACGCGGATCACCGCGTGGGCGCCGTCGGCGTCAGTACGGGAGCCAGCAGTGCGGCGAGGAGCACGCATGCGAGCGGTACGACCATCGCCGTCGTGAGGGAGGTCGCCTCGGCGATCCACCCGATGCACGCAGGGCCGGCCAGGAAACCCAGATAACCCAGACCGACGACGCGGGACATGTTCGCGCCGGGGGATCCCGAATCGAGATTGCCCGCGGCGCTGAACAGCTGCGGGAGGGCACCGGACAACCCCAGGCCGAACAATGCCCATCCGGCGAGTGTGAGGACCAGCCACGGCGACAGTGCCACGGCGCCGATCCCGACCGCGGCGACCAGCGTTCCGTACCGGATGACGGCGGCGCTGCCGAACCGGGCGGTGACCCGGTCGGCGACGAAGCGCCCGATCGTCATGGTCGCCGAGAACGCACCGAACGCGAGCGCGGCCACCGACTCCGGGCTGCCGAGCCGTTCCTGCACCTGCAGCGCGCTCCAGTCGTTCGCGACCCCCTCGCACAGCATCAGCGCGAACGCCACACCTCCGAGCAGCACCACGCGGCGCGAGTAACCGGCCCGGGGCCCCGGTGACGACGATCGGATCGGCGGCTCCGTCCGGACGAGGCGCGGCCCCGCCCGGCCCACCACCGCGGCCGCGACGACCCCGGCGACCGCGAGCGTGAGCGCGGGGCGAACCCCGGCGGCCAGGGCGGCCGCGCCCACCAGCGACCCGGCGATCCCGCCCGCGGAGAACAACCCGTGGAAGGCCGACATGATCGGTCGCCGGTACCGCTGTTCGACCACGACCGCCTGGGAGTTCATCGACACGTCCAGCGCGCCGTTCGCGAAACCGAACACTGCGAGAGCGAGTCCGAGCTGCCACGGCGCCGCGGCCAGGCCCGGCCCGACCACCGTCAGGGACAACATCAGAGCGAAGACGATCGTCGTGCGGTGGCTACCGATCAGGTCGGCGAGCCGACCCGTCACGTGCATCCCGCCGAGCGCCCCGAGGGCGAGCAGCAACAGCAACGATCCGAGTGCCGCGTGATCGATGCCCACCCGTTCCCGGATCGCCGGGATGTGGACGACCCACAGGGCGAGCAGGAAGCCGTTGAGCCCGAAGATCGCGAACACCGCCGCCCGGGCGTGCGTGAGCCGGTCCGTCGTCCGTTGCGAATCCACCACGTGGAGGCACGCTACCGAGCGTTCGCGGCCCCTACGTATCGGCGAGCAGCATGGGCACGGGATCGCCGAGGAACGCACCGATCGTCGCGAGTGCCCGTCCCGCCTGCTCCCCGTCGACGAGCCGATGGTCGAACGACAGCGACAACGTGACCACCTTCCGGATCGCGAGAGCACCGTCCACGACCCACGGGCGGTCGGAGATCGCTCCGACGGCGAGGATCGCCGACTCGCCGGGATTGAGGATCGGTGTTCCCCCGTCCACCCCGAACACCCCGACGTTCGTCACCGAGACCGTCGAACCCGTCAGCTCGGACGGCGTGGAGCGGCCCGTCCGCGCGCGGTCGGCGACCTCGGCGATCGACCGGGCCAGACGCGGCAACGACAGGCGCTGGGCCTCCCGGACCACGGGGACCTTCAGGCCGTCGGAGGTCGCAGTGGCGATCCCGAGATGCACGTCGTGGTGGAGCACGATCTCGCCCGTATCGTCGTCCCAGTGCGCATTGAGCGACGGCTCGTCGGCGATCGCGTGCAACAGTGCGTGGGTGACGATGCTCAGCGCCGTCGGACGGACGCCTTCGAAGGCCGGCGACGCGCGCAGGGTCGACACCAGGTCGACGGTGGCGGTCGCGTCGCACGTGAGGAAGACGCTCGCGTGCGGGGCGGTGAAGGCGCTGCGGGAGACTGCCTCGGCGGTCCGCTTGCGCACCCCTCCGACGGGTATCCGTGTGGTCCGTTCGGGGGACGCCTCAGGGGCAGGTGAGTGTGGTCGTTCGGCGGTGGGTTCTTCGTCGTGGCCTGCGGTAGGTTCGTCGCCGTGTCCGGCGGTGCGCCGCACGTCGTCGCGCGTGATCACACCGCCGCGGCCGGTGCCCGTCACCGTGTCCAGATCGACCTNCCGGCGTCCGCCGAGGCACGGCGGGTCGCGCGTCTGCTCTGCGGGGCGTCGCCGGGTCCGTATCCGACGAGCACCGACGGTCGGGACGGGCCGCTGCTGTCACCGGCCGGTTCGGCGGGCCCGTCCTCGGTGGCGATCCGCAGCAGGGGTGCCCCGACCGGCACCGTCTGTCCCGGCTCGACCAGCAGTTCCTCGACCGTGCCGCCATAGGGCGACGGCAGTTCCACCGTGGCCTTGGCGGTTTCGACCTCCCCGATGACCTGGTTGAGTTCGACACGATCGCCGACCGCGACGACCCAGTGCACCCAGTCCGCTTCGGTGAGTCCCTCACCGAGATCGGGAAGACGGAATTCCTCTACTGCGCGTGTGGGATTCGTCATCGGTGCGCCTCACGCTGCGAGTGCGCGGTCGACCGCGTCGAGGATGCGATCCGGGTCGGGACGGTGGTGGGATTCGAGTTTGGCCGGGGGATAGGGGATGTCGAATCCGCCGACCCGCAGGACCGGTGCCTCGAGCTGGTAGAAGCACCGCTCGGTCGTGCGGGCGGCGATCTCCGCGCCGATGCCGCAGAAGACCGGCGCCTCCTGCACGACGACGAGCCGGCCGGTTCGCCGCACCGACGCCTCGATCGTGTCGAAGTCGATGGGGGACAGCGACCTCAGATCGACGACCTCGAGCGAATGTCCTTCCGCTTCGGCGATGTCGGCTGCGCGTAGCGCGGTAGCGACCAGCGCACCGAAGGTCACGATCGTCGCGTCCGAACCGGACCGGACGACCCGCGCGGACGTGAGCGGCAGGTCGGGTGCGGTCTCCGTGTCGATCTCACCGCGTTCCCAGTAGCGGTGCTTCGGTTCGAGGAAGATCACCGGGTCGTCGAGCGCGACGGCCTGCTGGATCATCGAGTACGCATCGGACGGGGTACTCGGGCTCACGACCCGCAGACCCGCGGTGTGGGTGAAGTACACCTCCGGTGATTCCGAATGATGTTCGACCGCACCGATGCCGCCGCCGTAGGGGATTCGGACGGTCAGCGGGGCCACCACGGCACCGGCCGTGCGGTAGTGGATCTTCGCGACCTGCGAGACGATCTGGTCGAAGGCCGGATAGACGAAGCCGTCGAACTGGATCTCGCACACGGGTCGGTAGCCGCGCAGCGCCATCCCGAACGCCGTTCCCACGATCCCGGATTCGGCGAGGGGAGTGTCGATCACACGACCTTCACCGAAATCCTTCTGCAGGGTGTCGGTGATGCGGAAGACGCCGCCGAGGGTGCCGACGTCTTCACCCATGATGACGACCTTGGGGTCGCGTTCGAGTGCGCGGCGGAGTCCGGCGTTGAGGGCACCGCCGAGGGTCATCGTCGTGGTGGTCATCGTCGCGCCTCCTCCGTGGGGCCGAAACTCGCCAGATATTCGGCGTAGTCCGCGCGTTCCTGTTCGACGAGCGGATGCTCGGTGGCGTAGACGTGGTCGAACAGGGCGGCGGGTTCGGGGTCGGGCATCCCGAGCGTGCCGCGCCGGAGCCGCATCGCGGCATCGTCGGCAGTGGTCCGGACCTCGTCGAAGAAGTCGTCGTCGGCGTGCCCTTCGCGTTCGAGCAGTCGTCGCAACCGATCGATGGGGTCGCGTGCCTGCCACTCCTCGAGATCGGCGGGTGTGCGGTAGCGGGTGGGGTCGTCGGAGGTCGTGTGCGGGCCCATGCGGTAGGTGAGTGCCTCGATGAAGAACGGACCGGCACCCTCGCGGGCATGCCGGACGGCACGCCGGGTCACCGCCAGGACTGCGAGGACGTCGTTGCCGTCGACCTGCACGGCCGGCATCCCGAATCCGGCGGCGCGCCGGGCGAGGGGGACCGGACTCTGCACGTGGGTGGGCACGCTGATCGCCCAGTGGTTGTTCTGGCAGATGAACACCACGCCGACACCCCAGCTGACCGAGAAGACCATGGCCTCCGAGAGGTCGCCCTGGCTCGTGGCGCCGTCGCCGAAGTACACGACGGTGGCGATCTCGGCTCCGTCGAGCTTCGCGCCCATCGCGTAACCGGTGGCGTGCAGGCCCTGGGCTCCGACGACGATGGCCGGGTTGGTGGTGGCGACCGTCTGCGGATCCCATCCGGACAGGCCGCACCCACGCCACAGGCGGGTCATGTCGGCGGGGTCGACGCCGCGGCACAATGCGACGGCGTGCTCGCGGTAGCTGGTGAAGACGTAGTCGTCGGGCGCGAGTGCCCGGGCGGAGCCGACCTGCGCGGCCTCCTGGCCCTGGAGCGGCGCCCAGAGGCCGAGCTCACCCTGCCGTTGGAGAGCCGTCGCCTCAGCGTCGACGCGTCGCGCGACGACCATGTCGCGGTAGAGCCCGCGCAGTTCGTCGGGGCCGACGTCGGCGACGAGTGGGCCGTACTCGGTGTCGAGGACGCGTCGCCCGTCGGGTTGGATCAACTGGACCGGATAGGCGGTCGGTACAACCATCGGATCACCTCGTCGGTGCGGATCCGGCGTGCCCTCGTGAGGCCCGACCGGATGATGTGTGCCGTACATCACATCATCCGGGCAATTCGCGCGTGCGCAATCGATCAGCCTGCAACCGTGCAGAAAGCACGGTTTCGGGGTGCTCCGAGCTGGCAGACTGCGAAGAATGACCAGTCTGGATGCCACCGATGCGCGTCTGCTGCTCGAACTCACGCGCACACCGCGGGCCACGGGAGTCGAGCTGGCGCAGCGTCTCGGGTTGTCCCGCAACACCGTCCAGGCGCGCCTTGCCCGATGGGAGGCCGAGGGCGTGCTCGCCTCGTTCGACCGGCGGGTGGACCCCGTCAGCCTGGGTTATCCGCTCGCCGCCTACGTGGCCACCCGCGTCGATCAGCACCGTCTCGACGAGGTCGTCGACGAACTCGCACAGATCCCCGAGGTCACCGAGGTCTACGGGCTGACCGGGCAGATCGACCTGTCGGTGAAGGTGGTCGCCCGTGACGCCGACGACCTCTATCGGCTCGCGGGCCGGATCCTGAAGATCCGCGGCGTCGAACGCACGGACATGTCGCTGGTAATGCAGGACCTCGTCCCGCAGCGCACGGCGCCGCTGCTGGCCCGGGCCGCCGGGCGCAGCGGAGACGAGGCGACCTAGAGCACTAGCGGCCCGCGTTCGGGGTGGCCAGCTGGGCGGCGGCCTTGCGGATCTGATCGGGGATCGGGACGGGGCGGCGCGTCTGCGGATCGACGTAGACGTGGACGAACCGGCCGGTCGCCGCCGGGATCAGGGTGTCGTCGGCCTCCCGGAAGATTGCGAGCGAATAGGTGATCGACTGTGTGCCCAGACGTTCGACCGCCAGTCCGACCTGCAGGCGGTCGGGGAAGGACAGCTCGGCGAGATAGCGGCAGGAGGTCTCGGCCACGACCCCGATCGCGTCGAGTTCGCGGATGTCGACACCGGTGGTGGAGATGAGCCACCCGTTGACCGCCGAGTCGAAGTACGAGTAGTACGTGACGTTGTTGACGTGGCCGTAATGGTCGTTGTCGGCCCAACGCGTCTGCATGGGCCACAACACCGGGAACTGCTCCGGCTCAGGCGGGGCGGCTGGGCTCGTCGGTTGGCGGTTGCTCACGTCTCGACGATAGTGCTCTCCGCACGTCAAATCAGACCAACCCCCACGCCAATCCCGAACCGAGACGCAAAACCCCCGAATCGGACGTGCACAGGGCGTGTCCGCCCGCCGGGGTCGTCCCGGCACGCACGGCGTGTCGCCCCAAAGCCGGAACGGCGTGTGCCGTTCGTGTCAGGATCGGGTCATGTCCGATACCCCCGTTCTTCTCTCCACCGTCGAACTCGCCGAGATGATCGAGCAGGGCCGGTCGCCGGTGATACTCGACGTCCGCTGGGCACTCGGCGACAGACACGGACGGGACCGATTCCACGAGGGGCACATCAGCGGAGCGGTCTACGTCGACCTGGACGAGGATCTCGCCGATCCGCCCGCACCCGAGCTCGGTCGTCATCCGCTGCCCGACATCGACCGTTTCCAGGCCATCGCACGCCGGTGGGGGATCGACGACGGTGCTCTCGTCGTCGCATACGACGACAGCGGCGATCTCGCCGCGGCCCGCGCGTGGTGGCTGTTGCGCTGGGCGGGGCACTCCGAGGTGCGATTGCTCGACGGCGGACTGCAGGCGTGGATCGCCGGCGGGCACCCTCTCGCCGCAGGACCGGGCGGCGAGAAGAAGCCCGGCAACGTGACGTTGAGCCTCGGCCACATGCCCACCATCGGTCCTGATGAGGCCGCGACCTACGCGACCCACGGAGTTCTGCTCGATGCGCGCGCCCACGCACGGTACCGCGGCGACGAGGAGCCGGTGGATCGCCGGGCGGGCCACATCCCCGGCGCAGTCAGCGCGCCGACCACCGAGAACCTCCGTCAGGACGGGTCGTTCCTGCCCGCGGATCAGATCGCGCACCGCTTCTCGACGCTGGGCGTGAAGCGTACCGACGTCGCCGTGTACTGCGGATCGGGAATCAACGCCGCACACGAGATCGCCGCGCTCGAGATCGCGGGCATCGACGCCGCGCTGTATCCGGGTTCGTGGTCGCAGTGGTCGGCGGATCCGAAGCGGGAGGTCGCCACCGGCAGTTGAGCGGCGACCCGCCGGCCGATGGGCAGTTCTCGTCGACGATTCGCAACATCGCCGACGAGAACTGCACTCCGGAGGCGGGACTACCGGTCGTGAATGGGACAGCTGCCACGGTAGGTGCTGCAGTCCTGGCGACCCTGCTCGGAGCGATCGTCGCCCACCTCGTCGAGGCCGCACCGGTGATCGCCGGCGAGTGCGAGGCGACCTACGGCGTCGACCTCGGCCCGTTCTTCACCGGCTGGTTCGTCGGCGACCTGGGGGGCGACACCGTGACCACCACGTTCGTGTTCCAGTCGGCGCGAACGGCCGCGTGGGTCAACAACTTCGATCTGCAGAACCCCCGCCACGCACGACATCACCCGCGTCGAGATGACCGTCGCGGTCGATGCCGCCGCCGTGGTGCTCGACGGTCTCGAACAGGGCCATATCGTCTGACGGCCGAGTCCTCCTCCGTCCCGACCGTTCAGGAACGGGAGTACTCCGACGCGCGGCGCACCTGCTCGCGCGTCGGGGTCACTCCCGTGTAGAGCTCGAACTGCAGTGCCGCCTGCAGCGCGATGACCTCGTCGCCCGTGATCACCGGGATGTCGTGCTCGCGGGCGAATCGGACGAGCGGGGTGTCCGGCGGCACGGCCACGACATCGAAGACCGTCGACGCTGCGGCGACGAAGTCGTGGGGCAGCGGCAGGTCGCCCGATTCGGCACCGCCCGCCATCCCGATCGGAGTGGCGTTGACGATCAGCCCGGGTGCGACGTCGCTCGTGTCGGCGCGCCATTCGTAGCCGTACTTGCGCGCGAGCGGTCGTCCGGTGTCCCCGTTGCGCGCGACGATCGTTCCGTCGGTGAATCCGTTGTGGCGCAGCGCCGCTGTCACCGCCTTCGCCATGCCGCCGCTGCCCACCACCGTGACGGGCAGGGCGGAATCGACGCCGTGCTCGACGAGCAGATCGCTCACCGCCTGGTAGTCGGTGTTGTAAGCGTGCAGGACGCCGTCGTCGTTGACGATCGTGTTCACGGACTCGATGGCCCGCGCCGAATCGTGCAGCACGTCGACGAGGGGCAGCACGGCTTCCTTGAACGGCATCGACACCCCGGCGCCGCGGATGCCCAGGCCGCGTATCCCCGCCACGGCGTCCTCGATGTTCGCGGGCGCGAACGCCTTGTAGACGAAGTCGAGGCCGAGTTCCTCGTAGAGATGGTTGTGGAACCGGGTGCCGATGTTGCTGGGACGGCCGGACATCGAGATGCACAGCCGGGTGTCCTTGGAGATGCGCTCGAGCATTTGCTCACCGTAGACCCTACATGTTCGGAAACAGCGATTTTCTCAGGAGAGCACGTTGTTCTCACAACAAAGAACAAGATGCTGTCCGATGCAAGGGAGACGATCTGGGTGCAGGAGGACTGAGATTCGAACGGGAAGGCGCGATCGTCTGGTGCATCATCGACCGGCCCGCAGCGCGCAACGCGTTCACCCCGGCGATGTACTGCGGACCCGAACGTGCGGTGCGACTGGTCGATTCCGATCCCGACCTCGCCGCCCTCGTCATCTCCGCCGTCAACGGTATCTGCCAGGCGGGGAGACTGCTGGTCGCGATGATGTCACGGGCACGACTCCGCCGCGCCCACCAAGGCACGGTGGTCGTCGACCGTGATCGGCAACGCGTAGCGCACCGCCACGGTCAGGTACCGGCCGGCGAACCAGCAGCGGTAACCGGGAGCCGGTGGCAGCCACTGGGCCGGCGTGCCGTCGCGCTTGTCGAGGTTGGCCTGCCCGTCGACAGCGACGAGGTTGTAGGTGATGTCGTTCGCGAACCGGAGTCGACGTTCGGCGGGCCATGCGGCGGCACCGAGATCCCAGGCCGCGGCGAGCGGATAGATGTGATCGATGTGCACGGCGTTCGCCTCGGCACGCCGGAACTCCACGCGCGCACCGGTGTACGGATCGTTCAGGACCCCACTCGTCACGACACAGTCGTCGGTGCCGGCCCGGAAGGTGGGGGAGGTGAGGTCGCGCGCGAGGACGTTGTTGCGGGTGTCGCAACCGTCGTGCCCCCCGGCCCCGGGATGGTCGTCGGACCAGGCCGGACCGAACACGCATCGCTCGCCCGCGCCGCAGCCCCGCTGATAGCCGGGAACCTTCCGGCGCTGATCGACCACCGTCACCTGCTCGAGCAGGAGATGCACCTCGGCTCGGGTGGGGCTGCCCGGCACCGTCCCGGACCCCGGCGCGGTGCGGTCCCACAACCAGGACACCGCCACCGCGACCACCACTGCCGCCACCCACCACGTCGCGTTCCCCCCACGCACGCGGCGATCCTGACATGCCCTGCCGACAGGATCTTCAGGGCACGGTGACGACGATCTTCCCGCCGGCGTGCCCGGACTCGACGAGTTCCAGCGCAGCCCCGGCCTCGGTGAGCGGAAAGGTCCGCTCGACGCGCGGCGTCAGAACACCACGCTCGACGAGCGCCACGACCTGCTCGAACACCTCCCGGGTCCGTCGCCGCGTGATTCCCGAACCGCCCAGCTCCTCCGCGCGTGCCGGATCGGCGACACTCACGACCCGTTCCGGTGCCCGCGTCAGCGCGACCGCCCGCTCGAGCACGTCGCCACCGACGAGGTCGACGACCGCGGTCACCGCCCCGCACCGTTCCGCGGTGGCCGCGACCCGCGCGTCGAACCCGTCACCGGACTCGATCCACAGACCGCCGCACGATTCGACGAGATCCCGTTTCCCCGCACTCGCCACACCGAGGACGGCGGCCCCGGCGTTGTGCGCGAGCTGCGTCGTCGCCGACCCGACACCACCACCGGCACCCAGGACGAGGACGGTGTCCGCATCGACGATCTCGAGATACTCGACGATGTCGAAGGCCGTTCCGGCCGCGACCGGAAGGGTGGCCGCCACCTCGAACGGCACCGACTCGGGCACGAGCGCAGCAGCCCGCGCGTCGACGAGGGTGTACTCGGCGTAGCCGCCGTAGCCCTCCGCGGTGGCCCCGAAGACGGCGTCGCCCGGCCGGAAGCCGGTGTCCGGACCGGCGGCCTCCACCACACCGGCGACCTCCCGGCCGAGGACCGCCGGGAAGTGCACCGTGACGCTGCCTGTGCGCCGTCCGGACCGCACCTTCCAGTCGGCGGGGTTCACGCCCGCGGCCCGGACTGCCACGAGGAGCTGCCCCGGACCGGGCGGTGGGACGGGGGTGTCGAACAGCTGCTGTGTCTCCGGACCGCCGTACTCCACGAAGCCGTATGCGCGTGCCATGGGACCCAGCCTGCCATCGGGGTCGGGTGCGGCTGGCACGATAGTGGGCATGTTGCACGGGCTGTGGTCACCGGGATCCGGCCTGATGCTGTGGTGGGACCCCGCCGCAGAGCCCGATCCCGACGCGCTGCCGTCTGCGCTGCGCCGATGGATCGACCGCCCGTTCCGCCATCGCGTCACCCTCACCTTCCCTACGGAGACCGAGCCGAGCACGCTGCCCGCCGTCGCGGTCGCACCGGCGGACGCAGCCGAGCTTCTGCTGGACATGCCGCGGCGTCCCGGGGGTGTCGGCGGCGATCTGCGATATCTCGCGCACGTCGCCCGTGGCATCGAGAGGTGGGCGCAGGCCGGCCGCGTCGCACCGGAGCTCGTGCGTGTCGAGAAGCAGTGGTGGGCGCGGTGGCGCCTGCTCGGCGGCGAGAAGACGCGGGCCTGGTCCGCCGAACTCGCGGCCGCGATGTCTCCCGCGCAACGACAGCTCGGACGGCCCGTCGATCTCCTCGACGATCTGTGCCGCGAACTGACCGACCCCATCGTGCGCACCCTCCACGGCTCGTCGACCTCGCTGCACCCCCTCGTCGCTGCACTGGCCGAGGGCAGTCCCCATCCCCGTGGCACCCAGCGCATGGCCGATGCGCTCGAGGAATGGCGTGCCAGCCTCGCCGGATACGAACCCGACCTCGTGCTGCGCCTCGTCGAACCGGACGACGTCGACGACGGGGTCGGAGCCGACTCCATCTGGCGGCTCGAGGTGTGCCTGCGTCCGGAGGGACAGTCCCCGACGCCGCTGCCCGTCGAGGACACCGACCCGCACCTGCTCCAGATCGGCGTGCGCAAGCTCGGGAGCGCGCTCCAGGCCTATCCCCGCCTGCAGGACGTGCCCCGCGATCCCGACAGTCTCGACCTTCTGCTGCCCACCCCGGTCGTCGTCGATCTCGTCGAGCACGGCGCCCGGGAGCTCGACGCCGCAGGCATCGCGGTGCTGCTACCGCGCGCGTGGACCCGGGTCGATCCGTCCCTGCGTCTGCAGGTCGAGTCACCCGTCGCCCCCGTGAGCGCCGACGACAGCGTCGTCGGGATGAACGCGATCGTCTCGTACGAATGGCAGCTCGCCGTCGGCGACATGCTGCTCACCCCGTCGGAGATGGAAGAGCTCGTCGCGGCCAACAGCGACCTGGTCAAACTGCGCGGCAAATGGGTGCGGGCAGATGCCGAGGCGCTGGCCCGCGCGGCCCGGTACGTCACCGCGCATTCCGCCGAGGATGCGACCCTCGGGTCGTTGTTCGCCCAGTTCACCGGCGACGATGCTCCGCCCGCGGAGGTCACCGAGATCTCCGCCTCCGGCTGGGTCGAGATGCTGCTCGACGGGCAGGCGCACCCCGAGCCTGTCCCCGTGCCGGCGGGATTGAACGCCGAACTGCGTCCCTACCAGCAGCGCGGCCTCGACTGGCTCGCGTTCATGAGCCGGCTCGGTCTCGGCGCCGTGCTCGCCGACGACATGGGCCTGGGCAAGACCATCCAGGTGCTCGCGCTGCTCGCCCATGAACGAGAGTCGGGCCTGCGGAACGCCCCGACCCTGCTGGTCTGCCCGATGTCGGTGGTGGGCAACTGGCAGCGTGAGGCCGAACGGTTCGTGCCCGACCTGCGGGTGCACGTCCATCACGGCGCCCAGCGGCTGAGCGGACCGGCGCTCGCCGCCGCTGCCGCCGACCACGATCTCGTGGTGACGACGTACGCCATCGCCGCCCGCGACGTCGCGCAGCTCGCGACGCTGACCTGGCAACGCGTGGTCCTCGACGAGGCCCAGCACGTGAAGAACACCGCGACCGCGCAGTCCCGCGCCACGCGCGCCGTGCCCGCGGCGCACCGGATCGCGCTCACCGGCACACCGGTGGAGAACCGGCTCGAGGAACTGCGCGCGATCCTGGACTTCGCGAATCCGTCCCTGCTCGGCACCGCGGCGTCCTTCCGGGCCCGGTTCGCGGTGCCGATCGAGCGCGACCACGACGCCGTCGCCGCGGCACGGTTGCGGGCACTGTCCGCACCGTTCGTGATGCGCCGCGTCAAGACCGACCCCGACGTGATCTCCGATCTGCCCGAGAAGTTCGAGCAGACCGTGCGCGCCAACCTCACGGCCGAGCAGGCCGCCCTGTATCGGGCCGTCGTGGACGACATGATGCGCCGGATCCGGGACAAGGAGGGCATGGCCCGCAAGGGCGCGGTGCTCGCCGCGCTGACCCGGCTCAAGCAGGTGTGCAACCACCCCGCGCACTATCTGGGCGACGGCTCGCCCGTCCTGCGTCGCGGACGGCACCGCTCGGGCAAACTCGGCCTGGTCGAGGACATTGTCGAGTCGGTGCTGGCCGACGGCGAGAAGGTGTTGCTGTTCACGCAGTTCCGCGAGTTCGGTGAGCTCGTCGTGCCCTATCTCGAGGAGCGGTTCGCCACGACGGTGCCCTTCCTGCACGGGGGAGTGTCCAAGGGCCGGCGCGACGCGATGGTCGACGGCTTCCAGAACGAGGGCGGACCGCCGATCATGGTGCTCTCGCTCAAGGCGGGCGGCACCGGACTGAACCTCACCGCCGCCAACCACGTCGTGCATCTCGACCGGTGGTGGAATCCGGCGGTGGAGAACCAGGCCACCGACCGTGCGTTCCGGATCGGGCAGCGCCGCGACGTCCAGGTCCGCAAGCTCGTCTGTGTGGGAACGGTGGAGGAGCGTATCGACGAGATGCTCACCGGCAAGCAGGAACTGGCCGAGATTGTGGTCGGGGCAGGGGAGAACTGGATCACCGAGCTGTCCACCGATCAGCTGCACTCCCTGCTCACCCTCGGCGACGACGCGGTGGGGGACTAGATGGCACGGGGCAACGTACGCCGCTACGGCACGGCCCGCCGGATCGACGGCGGTATCGAGGCGCGCACCAAGCGGGGCTCGATCGGCCGCAGCTGGTGGTCGAAGGAACTGATCTCGGCGATGGAGGAGGTCGCCGAGAAGGGGCGACTGACGCGGGGCCGTGCGTATGCACGCGCCGGCCAGGTGATCTCCATGCGGCTCGAACCCGGAGCGGCCGTCGGCGACGTGCAGGGCAGTCAACTCACCCCTTTCACCTCGGCGGTGCGGGTGCGCACGCTCGACGAGGAGGCGGTGGGAGACCTCGTCTCGCTCGTCCGCTCGTCGCCGGGCATGCTGGCGCGACTTGCGGCGGGCATCCTTCCCGAGGAACTCGGATCGGCCCTCCTCCCGCGACGCGCGGGTGAACTCGACTTCGACTGCACCTGCCCCGACGACGGGTGGCCCTGCAAGCACGCCGCGGCCGTCGCCTACCTGCTCGCAGAACACGTCGACGACCAACCGTTCGCGGTCCTGACCCTGCGCGGGGTGGACCTCGCGACGCTGATCGGCGGCGTCGACGATGCGGGCGCCGACGAAGAGGTGGCCGCGGCGCGGGACTTCTACGGCGACGACACCGAGTTGTCCGAGCTGCCCACGGAACGGTTCCGTCCCGCGCTCGAGGACCTCGATCCGATGCTGCTGCGCCGCGCGTTGCGGGCCGGCGGAACCGACGAAGCCGTGGTGATCCGGGGGATCATCGACCTCGAGGATCTCTACCGCCGCATGCGTTGACCTCGATCGGTCGCCGGTGGTTGTGTCGTCCGTCCCCGGGGTATGCCGCCCGTGAAGGTGACGGCTCCGGTCGCGCCACCGACAGCACATGCCACGAGTGGAGGATTCATGCGGACTCCGGAAGTATCGTCGACAGCGCGGGAGAACGCCGAACGTGCGGTCGATGCGGTCCAGCAGGAGGCCGACACCTATCGGAACGGGGAGGATCGACCCCTCGGTGGATATGCGGTGCTCATGTCCGTGTACCTCACCACTGTCGGCACGCTCGGCGCCGTCGCGGCAAAGCGCGGGCGGCCGATGCCGAAGCCCGATGCCGGCGATCTCGTGGTGACCGCGCTCGCGAGCCACAAGGTCTCCCGGATCGTGAGCAAGGCGGCGGTGACCAGTCCCGTCCGCGCACCGTTCACGAAGTTCGACGGCCCCGGTGGTCCGGCCGAGGTGATGGAGCAGCCCCGCAAGTCGTCGCGGGTCCGTCACGCCGTCGGGGAACTGCTGGCCTGCCCCTTCTGCCTCGACCTGTGGACGGTGACGGCGATGGTCTTCGGCCGCGTCTACGCTCCGAATCTCACGCGTCTGGTGGCGGGTTCGTTCGCGGCGCTGACCGGAGCCGACTTCCTGCACCTGGCGTACGCGAAGGCGCAGCAGATCGCCGAGGGCTGATATCGGCCCCTCGAGCATCGGCCCCTCGCGCATCGACCGTGCGTGAGGGTGCCGGCCGATCCGGTCCGGTGTGACGGTAGACATACGTGGACTTCCAACTATAGGATGAGCGAAGACTTCGGGCCTGGGCCCGTTCGTGCCGAAATCGCACACCCCACGTCATCGCACACCAGTAAAGGACGGGATCGGACATGAGCGTTCGAGAATTGACCCACTTCGTCGGCGGGCAGCACGTCGCCGGCACCTCCGGCCGCTTCGCCGACGTCTTCGCCCCCAACACCGGAGAGGTCCAGGCCCGCGTGCCGCTCGCGGCCGATTCCGAGGTCGACGCCGTCATCGCCAACGCCGCCGAGGCGCAGAAGGTGTGGGCGTCCTGGAATCCGCAGAAGCGCGTGCGCGTCCTCATGAAGTTCGTGTACCTCGTGCAGGAGAACATGGACGAGCTCGCCCACCTGCTGTCGAGCGAGCACGGCAAGACCGTCCCCGACGCGAAGGGCGACATCCAGCGCGGCCTCGAGGTGATCGAGGTCGCGATCGGCGCCCCGCACCTCCTCAAGGGTGAGTACACCGAGTCCGCAGGCGGCGGAATCGACGTGTACTCGATGCGTCAGCCCCTCGGCGTCGTCGCCGGGATCACCCCGTTCAACTTCCCGGCCATGATCCCGCTGTGGAAGGCCGGCCCGGCGCTCGCCGCCGGAAACGCGTTCGTGCTCAAGCCTTCCGAGCGCGACCCCTCGGTGCCGCTCCGCCTGGCCGAGCTGTTCCTCGAGGCCGGCCTGCCCGCCGGTGTGTTCAACGTCGTCAACGGCGACAAGAGCGCCGTCGACTACCTGCTCGACGACCCGCGCATCAAGGCGATCGGCTTCGTCGGCTCGACTCCCATCGCGCAGTACATCTACGAGACGGCCGCGAAGAACGGCAAGCGCGCACAGTGCTTCGGTGGTGCGAAGAACCACGCGATCGTCATGCCCGACGCCGACCTCGACCAGGTCGCGGACGCACTCGTCGGCGCCGCCTACGGCTCGGCCGGTGAGCGCTGCATGGCGCTGTCCGTCGCCGTCCCCGTGGGCGAGGAGACCGCGGATCGTCTCGTCGCCAAGCTCACCGAGCGCATCGCCGAACTGCGTATCGGCACCAGCTTCGACGAGAAGGCCGACTTCGGTCCGCTCGTGACCGCCGCCGCCCGCGACCGCGTGCACGGCTACATCGCCCAGGGCGTCGAAGAAGGCGCCGAGCTGGTCGTCGACGGCCGCGACTTCGTCCTCGAGGGCCACGAGAACGGCTTCTTCTCGGGCGCCACCCTGTTCGACAAGGTCACCCCCGAGATGTCCATCTACAAGGAGGAGATCTTCGGCCCCGTGCTCACCGTGGTGCGTGCGCGCGACTACGAGGACGCCCTGCGCCTGCCCACCGAGCACGAGTACGGCAACGGCGTCGCGATCTTCACCCGCGACGGCGACACCGCCCGCGACTTCGCGGCCCGCGTCGAGGTCGGCATGGTCGGCATCAACGTCCCGATCCCCGTCCCGATCGCGTACTACACCTTCGGCGGCTGGAAGGCCTCCGGCTTCGGCGACCTCAACCAGCACGGCCCCGACGCCTTCCGCTTCTACACCAAGACCAAGACGGTCACGCAGCGCTGGCCGTCCGGTGTCAAGGAAGGCGACATCGAGGGTGCGCACGTGGCCGACACCGACCACTTCGTCATCCCGACGATGAACTAGGCGGTCCATCGATGTTCGTTCTCACCGACGACGACCGGGCGATCCGCGACACCGCCCGGGACTTCGCCACCGAATATCTGGCCCCGAACGCGGTCGAATGGGACCAGAGCAAGCACTTCCCCGTGGACGTGCTGCGCAAGGCCGCCGAACTGGGCATGGGCGGGATCTACGTCCGCGAGGACGTGGGCGGATCGGGGCTGCGACGCCTCGACTCCGTCCGCATCTTCGAGGAGCTCGCGAAGGGTTGCCCGTCCATCGCCGCCTACATCTCCATCCACAACATGGTCACGTGGATGATCGACAAGTTCGGCAACGACGACCAGCGCAAGCAGTGGATCCCGAAGCTCTGCACGATGGAGAACCTCGCGAGCTACTGCCTCACCGAGCCGGGCGCCGGATCCGATGCGGCGGCCCTGAGCACCAAGGCCGTTCGTGACGGCGACGAGTACGTGCTCACCGGAGTCAAGCAGTTCATCTCCGGGGCCGGCACGTCCGACGTCTACGTGGTCATGGCCCGCACCGGCGATACCGGCGCCCGCGGTATTTCGGCGTTCATCGTCCCGAAGGACACCACCGGGCTGTCCTTCGGCGCCAACGAGAAGAAGATGGGCTGGAACGCGCAGCCCACCCGCCAGGTCATCCTCGACGGCGCCCGCGTGCCCGCCGAGAACCTCCTCGGCACCGAGGGCGGCGGCTTCCGGATCGCCATGCACGGCCTCAACGGCGGCCGCATCAACATCGCCGCGTGCTCGGTGGGCGGCGGCCAGACCGCCCTCGACCGGGCGGTCGCCTACCTCGCCGAGCGCAAGGCATTCGGCGAGCGGCTGCTCGACTCGCAGGCGCTGCAGTTCCGCCTCGCCGACATGCGGATCGAACTCGAGGCCGCACGCACGATGCTGTGGCGTGCCGCCGACGCTCTCGACCGTGGCGCCGACGACGTCGTGGAGCTGTGCGCGATGGCCAAGCGCTTCGCCACCGACACCGGTTTCGAGGTCGCGAACGAGGCGCTGCAGTTGCACGGCGGATACGGTTACCTTGCCGAGTACGGGATCGAGAAGATCGTCCGCGACCTGCGCGTGCATCAGATCCTGGAAGGAACCAACGAGATCATGCGGGTGGTCGTCGCGCGGAGCGTGGTGGCCGCAGCGCAGAACGGAGTGGCATGACCGGGCAGGAACCCGAGATCCTCATCGACGTGAAGGACGGCATCGGCCGTATCACGCTCAACCGGCCCAAGGCCATCAACGCCCTCAACCACGCCATGGTCCTCGAGATGTCGAAGGCCCTGAGCGCGTGGGAGAACGACGATTCGGTGCGTGCTGTGCTGGTGCGCGGTGCCGGTGAGCGCGGCCTGTGCGCTGGCGGCGACATCGTCTCGATCTACCACGACGCCAAGGACGGCGGCACGGGATCGCAGGACTTCTGGCGCGACGAGTACATCCTCAACGCCGCCATCGGTCGTTACCCGAAGCCGTACATCGCGATCATGGACGGCATCGTCATGGGCGGCGGCGTCGGGATCTCGGCGCACGGCAACGTCCGGATCGTCACCGAACGCTCGAGCATCGCGATGCCCGAGACCGGAATCGGATTCGTTCCCGACGTCGGCGGCACCTACCTGCTCTCGCGCACCCCCGGCGAGATCGGCACGCACATCGCGCTGACCACCGGACGGATGAAGGCCGGCGACGCCGTCACCCTGGGCTTCGCCGACCACTACCTGCCGTCCGATTCGCTCGACAAGTTCGTCGCCGCACTCGAATCCGGCCCGCTCGAGGACGCGCTCGCCGAATACTCGCAGCCCGCACCGGAATCGGCGCTGCTCGGGCAGCGCGAATGGATCGACGCGGCGTACTCCGCCGACACCGTCGAGGAGATCGTCGAACGCCTTCGGGCTTCCGATGTTCCGGAGGCACGGGAGACCGCCGGCCAGGTGCTCGCGAAATCGCCTGTCGCGCTGAAGGTGACCCTCCGCTCGCTGCGTCACGCCCGGCAGCTCGGCAGCCTCGAAGAGGTGCTGAACGAGGAGTTCCGGGTCTCGACCGCCTCGCTGAAGTCGCACGACCTCGTCGAGGGCATCCGCGCACAGGTCGTCGACAAGGACCGCAACCCGCAGTGGTCGCCGGCGACCCTCGCCGATGTCACCGAGGCCGACGTCGACGCCTACTTCCAGCCGCTCGGCGATCTCGAACTCGGGCTCGCCGCTTCCAAGGAGAACGACCGATGAGTGAACTTCCCACCGTCGCCTTCCTCGGCCTCGGACACATGGGTGGGCCGATGGCCGCGAACCTCGTCCGCGCCGGGTACACAGTCAACGGTTACGACCCGGTTCCCGCTGCGCAGGAAGAGGCCACGAAGAACGGCATCACCGTCGCCGAGACCGCGACCGACGCGGTGCGCGGCGCCCAGGTCGTGATCACCATGCTGCCCAACGGCAAGCTCGTCCTCGACCTGTACGACGAGATCCTGCCTGCGGCCGAGGCGAACACGTTGTTCGTCGACAGCTCGACCATCGACGTCGCCGATGCCCGCGCGGCGGCGGAGAAGGCACGCAAGGCCGGTCACCGTGCCGTCGACGCCCCGGTCTCCGGCGGTGTCGCCGGTGCCGCCGCAGGCACCCTCGCGTTCATGGTCGGCGGCGGCGAGGACGACTTCGCCACCGCGAAGCCGCTGCTCGAGGCCATGGGACGTAAGATCGTCCACTGCGGCGGGTCGGGCAACGGCCAAGCCGCGAAGATCTGCAACAACATGATCCTGGGCATCTCGATGATCGCCATCAGCGAGGCGTTCGTCCTCGGTGAGAAGCTGGGCCTCGACAACCAGGCACTGTTCGACGTCGCGTCCAACGCGTCCGGTCAGTGCTGGGCGCTGACGAGCAACTGCCCGGTGCCGGGCCCCGTCCCGACCACCCCCGCGAACAACGACTACACGCCGGGCTTCGCGGCCGCGCTCATGGACAAGGATCTCGGACTGGCCGCGAACGCGGTGCGCGCCAACGGTGTCGAGGCCGAACTCGGACTGCGTGCAGCCGAGCTCTACCATCGTTTCAACACCGAGGGTGGTGGAGGACTCGACTTCTCCGCTATCATCGCCGACATCCGAGACCGCTCGACCGTGAAGGACAGCCAGTGACCGATTTCGAGACCATCCTGCTCGACCGCAAAGGCCGCGTCGGCATCGTCACCCTCAACCGGCCGAAGGCGCTCAACGCCCTCAACAGCCAGTTGATGCGTGAGGTCGTCGCCGCCGTCGAGGAACTCGACGCGGACGACGAGATCGGTGCGATCCTGCTCACCGGCTCGGAGAAGGCGTTCGCCGCCGGCGCCGACATCAAGGAGATGGCTCCGAAGACCTTCGCCGAGGTCTACGCGGAAGACCTGTTCTCGCAGTGGGATCGGCTCTCGTCCGTCCGCAAGCCGATCGTCGCTGCGGTGTCGGGCTACGCGCTCGGTGGCGGTTGCGAGCTGGCGATGCTGTGCGACTTCATCATCGCGTCCGACACCGCCAAGTTCGGTCAGCCCGAGATCAAGCTCGGCGTCATCCCGGGCATCGGCGGATCGCAGCGTCTCACCCGCGCCGTGGGCAAGGCCAAGGCCATGGACATGTGCCTGACCGGCCGCAACATGGACGCCGAGGAGGCCGAGCGCGCCGGACTCGTCTCGCGCATCGTTCCCGCCGCCGAACTGTTCGACGTGGCGCTCGAGACGGCGACGACCATCGCGTCGATGTCGCTGCCGGTTGCGATCATGGCGAAGGAGGCCGTCAACCGGTCCTTCGAGACGACGCTGGCCGAGGGCGTGAAGTTCGAGCGCCGCGTGTTCCATTCGACGTTCGCCACCGCCGACCAGAAGGAAGGCATGGCGGCCTTCGTCGAGAAGCGCGCGCCGGAGTTCAAGCACGCCTGATCCGCACCACCCGTACACGACGAAGGGCCGCCCCGAACGGGGCGGCCCTCCTCGTTTCTCGGCAATCTCTCGCGCCTCACCACTTGGAAGGCGCACCGCCGGTGTCGAAGTCGCCGGCGTCGTGCCGCATCGTCGCGATGATGCGCAGCAGTGTGTCGATGTGCTCCTCCGGAATGCCGGGCCGGGCGAAGACCTCCGTGTTGAGCTTCTCCGTCGCCTGGATCGCCAATGCCCGTCCCTCGTCGGTGAGTTCGATGAGTGTGGCCCGTCGATCGCTCGGATGCGGGGTACGCCGGACCAGTCCGGCCTTCTCGAGCCGGTCGACGGCATTGGTGACGCTGGTGGGGTGCACCTGCAGGCGCGCGCTGGCCTTCGCCATCGGCAATGCTCCCGACCTGGTGAAATGCAGCAGCGTGAGCAGTTCGTAGCGGGCGAAGGTCAGGCCGAAGGGCTTGAGCACCTCCTCGACCCGCGCCGTCATGATCTGCTGTGCCCGCATCACCGAGGTGACCGCGGCCATGCCGTCCGCGACTTCGCCCCAGCCGTGGGCGGTCCACTGGCGGTGGGCTTCGGCGATGGGGTCGAGGGGGAGTGGTGCGGGCATGCCTCCATCATCCCACGGACGAACGCGCAGGTAGCCAGGGCACACCGGTTTCCGGTGCCTTTCCTGCCGGGTTCAGCGGTACGCGTAGTCGCGGAAACGTTCGTCGACCTCGCCCACACTCAGCCCGAACTCCTCGAGCGTGTACCGGTGCGCGGGTTTCCTTGCCCCGCTGCGGCTTTCTTCGTGCAGGTCGGCCATCGCGCGTTCGGCCTCCGCGGTGAACGGCAGACCGAACCGGTCGTACAGGCCGCCGACGGTGCCGAGTGGATCGGCGACGAAATCCCGGTAGTCCACGTCGACGAAACGGGCGGGATCGTGCCGGCGGCGCACCTCGGTGAAATGATCGAAACCCCGTGCCCAGAGGTCGAGCTGGCTGCGCCCGATCGTCTCACCGACGAACGCGTCGGACCATCCCTCTGTGGCCTGCGCCGCGAGGCTGCACACCGACGGGATCACGGTGCGCGGATCTCGATGGGTGACGACGACGAGCGCGTCCGGATACACCGTGAGCAGTTCGTCCAGTGCGAACAGATGACTGGGATTCTTGAGCACCCAACGCTTGTCGGCGTCCGGCAGTCCGATGAGCTGCAGATTCCTCCGGTGCCGGGCATAGGCCGCGGTCCAGTCCTGCTCCGCGAGCCACTGCGAATAGGTGGGCAGGTGGGCCAGGCACTCGTAGGAGATCGAGCGGAACGACTGGCGCAGCAACTGCCAGCATTCCTCGACCTCGGCGGCCGACATGTAGTGCACACCCATGAATTCGGGATGCTCGACGTGGTGCTGTGCGAATCCGGCCTCGATCCCGGCGAAGACGGGATTCTCCGCCCAGGTCTCGCGAGGAGGTCGCGGTTGCGGCATCTCGGTCAGCCACATCTCGAGCCCCTGATGGGCGGGATCCGCGGCGAGTAGGCGGTGCAGTGCCGTCGTGCCGGTACGGGGCAGGCCGGTGACGAAGATCGGCCGGGTGACCGGGACGTCCGCGTGCTCGGGATGGGCAGACCAGGCAGATTCCGACAGCAACCGCGCCACGAGGGCGCCGCGCAGGAAGACCCGTGACATCTTGCTGCCGAGCGGGGTGAGCTTCTCGTCCCGCGCATACGACTCGAGCAGGACCTCGAGCCCGTCACGGTAGTCGTCGTCGCCGAGATCGGTCAGGCCCGTCAGGCGGGTCGCGGAAGCGTGCAGATCCTCGACGGTGCCGACGGTGGTGCGTTCGCTCATGTGCTTTCCCGTTCAGTGGTGGTATTCGCCGCAGTTGACGTCGAGGCACTGGCCGGTGATCGCCGACGCCATCGGCGAGGCCAGGAAGATCACCGCATCCGCGATTTCCTCGGTTGTCGGGAGACGCTTCAGATCGGAGGTGGCGGCGGTGTGCTCGTAGATCTGTTCGACGGTGGTGCCGTACTTTCCCGCCTGGTGTTCGAAGTACCCCTGCAGGATCGGCCCCCAGATGTACCCCGGTGCAACGGAGTTCACCCGGATTCCCTGCGGTCCGAGTTCCGTCGCCAGGGACTGCGACATCGCCAGCAACGCCGACTTCGCGAGTTTGTAACTGCCGTAACGTTCCTGGGAGTGCCGCAGCACCATCGAATTGATGTTGACCACCGCGCCGGCCGACTCGGCGAGGGCGGGGGTGAACAACTGCGTGAGCCGCAGCGCGCCGAGGACGGTGAGCTCCACGCTGTCCCGGATCTGCTGGAAGTCGGTGCGCGCCAACAGTTTCATCGACGGAACGGAGAACGCGTTGTTGACGAGCACGTCGACACCACCGAACTCCGAGACCGCAGACTCGACAAGGGCGGCGGCGGACTCGTCGTCGGTGATGTCGGTGGGCACGACCAGGGCCCGGCGGCCCGTGCTCTCGACTTCCGCTGCAACCTTCTCGAGCCGCTCCCGGGTCCGGGCGGCGAGCACCACGTCGGCGCCTTGTTCGGCGCACCGCAGCGCGAGGGTGCGCCCCAGTCCCGGGCCGACACCGGAGATCACGACGACGCGGTCGCGGAGCAGTCCCGCTGCCGCGCTCATGCGAGCATCCGATCGGCGACGCCCCGCTGACGGTCCGCGATGCGCTGCGCCCAGGCCTCGGGAGTGATGCGGTTCGAATCGTGGAAGGGCAGGACCTCGGAGAGCCGGTCGAACGGCACCACCTCGGCGGTCGGGCCGTCGGCTGCGGTGAGTTCGCGATCGAGGCGCTGCCAGCGGAACTGCAGGATCCCGCGGCTGCGGCCGAGGGTCTCGACCCAATTGGTCAGCCCCGGATCGCGGGCCGAGACCACGATCCGGACCATCCCGTCGGGATCGACCTGCGCCTGACTGTTGTTCAGGGAGGTCTGGTGGTGGATGTAGTCCAGGGAGATGTACCAGAGGCTGCCGATCTGGAAGCCCAGATAGGGCGCGTCGCTCGCCGGGAGGGTCAGGACCATCGCCTCGTCGTCGCCGAGTTCGTAGTGCCCGACGGATGAGTACTGCGTGTCGAGACCACCTGGGGTGCGGCGCGGCTCGGTGACCGTGTTCACCGGCAGCTTCAGGTAGAACCACTCGGGGAACTGCAGCCAGGTCTTCACCCGCGAGACCAGTGCGCGACCGGCGCGTTCGTAACGGGTGACCGCGTCCTGGTGGGTGGGTTCGGGTGCCGGGGTGCCGAGACTGTCGAGCCGGTGGATGCTCAGCATGCCGCGGCGCTGCGTCCAGTCGCTGTAGACCTCGCGGACCACGAGCTGCGACGAGCCGGGCGCGAGCGGGAAGTAGTTACGTTCCGGGTCTCGTGGGCCGGGTCCGAACCGCACCTGGAAGGTGCCGTCGTCGGCGATGGTCAACGCGCGGTCGTCGAAGGCCGTGACGTTGCCGGGCACCTCGGCGTCGGTGTAGTTGCCGGCCAGCACCTGGAAACTGAGATCGCAGGTCGTGCCGCGGCGCCCGGTGACGACGTACTCGGCGTCGTCGCGGATCGATGCGCCCCAGTACAGGGTGTCGGGATTGTCGAGGCCCATCTTCGCGTAGGGGCCGGTGCCGGTGACGAAGACCGGATGGGATCGGCTGTACGCGAAGGTGGCGTGGATGCACGCCGAGATCCCGCCCGCCAGATATCCGTATCCCTCGACGAGGTCCTGTTCGGTGCGGATGTGCGGGGCTGTGGCGACGAGCTTCTCGGCCTCGGCTATCGCCGCGGTGAGCGGATCGGTGAGCACTACGATCTCCTGTGGTCCAAATATGTACCGCTGCGGTAGTCTTCCGTTGCGCCGAGAGTAGAACGTGTTCCAGGGAGGGTCAATGGCTCGTCGCGAGACCGAGACACTCGGGAAGCCGCCCGCCGGGGCGGGAGCCGCCCGCCGGTCGCCGCCCACGGAACGCGTCGTGCAGGTCCTCGACCACCTCGTCGCGCGACCCGGCGTCCGGTTCGGACTGTCGGAACTGGCGCGCGAACTCGATCTGAGCAAGCCCACCTGCTTGGGCATCCTCACCGTGCTCGCCGACGCGGGTTATCTGATCCGCGACCCCGTCGACAAGACCTACGGTCTCGGGCCGGCACTGATCGTCGCGGGACGCGCAGCCCAGCGCGGCTTCGCGTCCGGGCCGGTCGCCCACCGGCATCTCGCCGCCCTCTCCGAGGAGTTCGCCGTGATGTGCTCTGCGTCGGCGGTCGTCGGCGACCGGATCGCGGTGCTCGACGTCATCGGTGGCCACGGCACGGCCGCGGCGGCACGCGTGGGGGAGGTGTACCCCTTCGCGCCCCCGGTGGGGCTGATGTACGTGCTGTGGGACACCGACGAGCGCATCGAACAGTGGCTGCGGCGAGAGCCGACCCTGCCCGTGACCGTCGACCGCGACGAGCTGTGGCGGATCGTCACCGAATGTCGCCGGACAGGTTATCTGGCCGAGTCCCTCACTCCCGGCGGCCGTCGCCTGTACGCGCTCATGGCGGGAGTGGTCTCGCACGACCTCGCGCCCGAGATGAGGGAGATGCTGGCGGAACTCGTGGCCAGCCCCGGCGAGCGCGTGCTGCTGCCCGACGCCTTCGCCGCGGGGGAGAAGCGGGCGGTCAACCTCGTGGCCGCCCCGGCCTACGATCCCGACGGCCACCAGTCGCTCGTGCTCACGCTGCACCTCGAGCGGGAGGTGGACGCCGCCGGGATCGAACGGTACGCCGCGGCGCTCGTGGCGGTCGCGGATGCGATCACCGCAGATCTAGGCGGACACCGGCCACCGCGCTGACGGAGGGCTGCGGAGACCACCCGTTGACCTGGAATTGAAACTCGTTCTACTGTTGCGGAGTAATCTTCGACCGCATCGGTACACATGTGTACCGAGCCGGGTGAGAGGGGCGCGAGTGACCACGGTGCCACCGCAACGACCACCGACCTACGAACTTTCGCTGCTCGGTGCGCTCGAAGCCGAGTCCGTGCACATCTTCCGCGAGGTCGCCGCGACCTTCTCCCGTCCCGTCCTGCTGTTCTCGGGTGGTAAGGACTCCGCGGTGATGCTCCACCTCGCGGCCAAGGCGTTCTGGCCGGCGCCGCTGCCGTTCCCCGTCCTGCACATCGACACCGGGCACAACTTCGACGAGGTGATCGACTTCCGCGACCGCACCGTCGAGCGCCTGGGGATCCGGTCGATCGTCGCCTCGGTGCAGGACGACATCGATGCCGGGCGTGCCGTCGAGGACGACGGACCGCACGCGACCCGCAACCGGCTGCAGACCGGAACCCTCCTGCGCGCGTTGCGGGAAGGGGGATTCGACGCCGTCTTCGGGGGTGCTCGTCGCGACGAGGAGAAGGCCCGCGCGAAGGAACGCGTCTTCAGCCTGCGCGACGAGTTCGGGCAGTGGGACCCGAAGGCGCAGCGACCCGAACTGTGGCAGCTGTACAACGGCCGGCACCGCCGCGGCGAACACATGCGGGTCTTCCCGCTGTCCAACTGGACCGAACTCGACATCTGGCGCTACATCCGCGACGAGGGCGTCGACCTGCCGTCCCTGTACTACGCCCACCGGCGACCGGTGATCGAGCGCGACGGAATGCTGCTCGCGCACAACCGTTTTCTTACCCTCCTCCCCGGGGAGACTCCGCGCGAGAGCCTCGTCCGGTTCCGCACCGTCGGTGACGCGACGTGCACCGGCTGCGTCGAATCCGCCGCCACCACCGCGGACGAGGTGGTCACCGAGGTCTCCGCCAGCAGGGTCACCGAACGCGGCGCCACGCGGGCGGACGACCGGATCTCCGACGCCGGAATGGAAGACCGCAAGAGGGAAGGCTATTTCTGATGTCCCCCCTGCTGCGCATCGCCACCGCCGGCAGCGTCGACGACGGCAAGTCCACGCTCATCGGCCGATTGCTGTTCGACTCGAAGGCCGTCTTCGAGGACCAACTCGAGGCGGTGACCCGCACGAGCCTCGACCGCGGCGCCGACCGCGCCGATCTCGCGCTGCTCACCGACGGCCTGCGCGCCGAACGCGAACAGGGCATCACGATCGACGTCGCCTATCGCTATTTCGCCACGGCGCACAGAACATTCGTCATCGCCGACACTCCCGGTCACGAGCAGTACACGCGCAACATGGTCACCGGGGCGTCCACCGCAGACCTGGCACTCGTCCTCGTCGACGCCCGCAACGGCATCGTCGAGCAGACCCGCCGGCACGCCTTTCTCGCGTCGCTGCTCGGGGTGCGGCACGTGGTGCTGTGCATCAACAAGATGGACCTGGTGGACTGGTCGCAGAGCCGGTTCGACGAGATCTGCGACGAGTTCCGGAATCTCGCGGCGAAGCTCGACATGCCCGACCTCGCCTTCGTTCCCGTCTCCGCCCTGCACGGCGACAACGTCGTCTCCCGCACCGCGAACATGCCGTGGTACGAGGGGACTTCGCTGCTGCACCATCTCGAACAGGTCCACATCGCGTCGGACACCAACCTCATCGATGCCCGACTGCCCGTGCAGTACGTCATCCGGCCGGGCGAGGGTGAGCACCGCGACTTCCGCGGCTACGCCGGGACGGTCGCCGCCGGCGGATTCGCGCCCGGCGATGAGGTGGTCGTTCTCCCTTCCGGTTTCGGAACGCGGGTGCGAACGTTGTGGGGGCCGGGCGGGACGGAACTCGAGCACGCCTTCGCCGGTGCGGCGGTGTGCGTCGAACTCGAGGACGACCTCGACGTCGGACGCGGCGACATGCTGTGCCGCCCCAACAATCGTCCGCTCGTCGGCCACGAGATCGACGCCATGGTGTGCTGGTTCGACGAACGCTCCGCCCTCGATCCGGACGCCCGCTACGCCCTGCTGCACACCACGCGCTCGACCACCGCGCGGGTCGCGCGGCTGGACTACCGCCTCGACGTCAACAGCCTGCACCGCGACGAGGCCGCGACGACGCTCGGTCTCAACGAGATCGGCCGCGTGCAATTGTGGACGCAACAGCCGCTGCTGTTCGACCCCTACCGGCGCAACCGCACCACCGGAAGCTTCGTGCTCGTCGACGAACGCACCGGCAACACCGTCGCGGCCGGAACGATCACCGGCCCGACACTCGCCGACACGGCGGTGGTCTGGCACTCGGCGGCGGTCTCACGGCCCGAACGGGGGACGGCCGGGGCGACGGTATGGCTCACCGGGCTGTCCGCCTCCGGCAAGTCCACCCTCGCCGTCGAACTCGAACGACGACTGCTCGCCGAGGGCATCCCCGCCTACCGCCTCGACGGCGACAACCTCCGGCACGGCCTCAACGCCGACCTCGGCTTCGGTCCGGAGGACCGCGCGGAGAACGTCCGCCGCGTCGGTGCGGTCGCACAGCTGATGGCCGACGCCGGACTCGTCGCGATCTGCGCGCTCATCAGTCCCTACCGTCAGGACCGCGACCGCATCCGCCGGCAGCACGAGGAGTCCGGGATCCGGTTCGTCGAGGTCTTCGTCGATACGCCGCTCGCCGACTGCGAGGCCCGCGACCCGAAGGGCATGTACGCGCGGGCACGTGCCGGTGAGATCACCGGTTTCACCGGCGTCGATGATCCCTACGAACCACCGTCCGATCCCGAGCTGGTCGTGCGCCCCCACGACGGCACGCCTGCCGTGCAGGCGGGCCTCGTCGTGGAATTGTTGAGGCCATGACGCACGACAACAGCGACGACGCTCGGCTCGCGGCCGAGACGGCTTCCGGCGCAGGTGAACTGCTGCTCACGGTCCGCGCCATCGAATCGGATGCCCTTACCGGCCGCGAGCTGGGCCGGCGCGGCGACCACGCCGCCAACACCTACATCCTCGAACGGCTGGCGACCGCGCGGCCCGGCGACGCGGTGCTCTCGGAGGAATCCGCGGACGATCCGGCCCGGGTCGGCGCCGACCGCGTCTGGATCATCGACCCGCTCGACGGGTCGAAGGAGTACGGGATGCCCGACCATGTCGACTGGGCGGTCCACATCGCGCTCTGGGAGGCAGGACGAGGGCTCACCGCCGCCGCGGTCGCGCAACCGGCGATCGGCGTCGTCCACAGCACCGCAGATCCGGTCCCGGCGCCGCGGCCGGCCCGCCGTCGCCCCCGCATCGTCATCAGCGGGAGCAGGCCGCCCGCCTTCGTCTTCGATCTGGCCCGCGATCTCGGTGCCGATCTGATCCGGATGGGGTCGGCCGGTGCCAAGGCCATGGCGGTGGTCCGCGGGGAGGCCGACGCCTACATCCACGCCGGAGGTCAGTGGGAGTGGGATTCGGCGGCGCCGGTCGCGGTCGCGCGCGCTGCGGGTCTGCACTGCGCGCGGATCGACGGCAGCGAACTCGAATACAACCGGCCGCACCCGTATCTGCCCGACCTCGTGATCTGCCGCGCAGACTGGGCACCGGAGGTGATGTCCGCGCTGGCCGCGCACGCCACCGGGCCGACCGACAGCCCCCGCGCCGCGATGGCACGCGCATACATCCGATCCCTGGTCAGCCACGACGCGTCCCACGTCCGGCTCGCCGAGGACGCCTGGCGGGTCGAGAACGGGGAACGCACCGGCGACAGCGGCATCGAGATCCGCGACCGCCTCGAGAACGGCCCGGAATACCGGCACATCCGCCGCGTCCGCGACCTGCAGTTCCGCGAATGGCACCACAGTGTCGTCGCGCGGTTCGTCCTGGACATCGCAGCAGGTCCGGGCGCCGAGACGTCGGTCGCGGTGACCGAGCACTTCGACATCCCGGCGGGGGAGATCCGATCGATCGTGGCGATCATCGAGCCCGCGCAGGGTAATAGTTGAATTCATTGTTGTAGCTTTCGAACGAAAGTCATCATGATCGAGAGGCATCACCATGGCCGAAGCGCGTGATATCGGGGACGGCATCCACGTCGTTCCCGTCCCGGTGGCGGACCTGCCGGTCGGCGACACCCAGGTCTACGTGATGGAATCCCCGCGTGGCGTCGTCCTCGTCGACGTCGGCTGGAACGACGACCGGTCGTGGGCGGCGCTGCAGGACGGCCTGGCCACGGCGGGCCTGTCGGTCACCGACGTCGAGGGCGTGGTGGTCACCCACTTCCATCCCGACCACGTCGGGCTCACCGGACGCATCCGGGAGGCCTCCGGGTGCTGGGTCGCGATGAACGAGGCCGACTTCGCCCACCTCGAGGTCATGCTCTCCGACGACGATCGCCGTCCCCAGGAAGCCGAACTGCTGCGCCGCGCAGGGGCACCCGAGGACGCGATCGAGGAGTCGCTGGCCACCCTCGTACCGGCGGTCGGCCGTCCCGACGCGCTGCCCGACCGCAAACTCGGTGCCGACGAGACGATCCCGCTGACGGGACGATCCCTGCGCACCGTGCTGACCCCCGGCCACACCGCTGGCCACGCGTGTTTCCTGCTCGAGAAACACGGCGTGCTGTTCAGCGGCGACCACGTCCTCGCGACCACGACCCCGCACGTCGGCGAGTTCGATTTCCCTCTGCCGCAACGCGACGCGCTGGGGGAGTACCTCGACTCGCTGCGCGCGGTCGCCGGCCTGCCCGTGCGACGCGCACTGCCCGCGCACCGGCGGCAGATCGACGACCTGCCGAACCGCGTCGGCGAATTGATCGCCCACCACGACCAGCGCCTCGACGATCTCTACGACGCGTTCGGCGACGAGGAACTCACGCTGTGGGAGGCCACCGCCCGCATGCGCTGGTACCGGCGGTGGGACGAGACCCCCTTGCACGGCAAGAGGATGGCGCTCGCAGAGGGCTCGGCGCACGTCCGGCAGCTCATCGAGCGGGGACGGGTCCGTCGCGTGCCCGGTGCGGAACCCGCCCGCTTCGCGCGCGTGCAGACCCGATGAGTCCCGACGAGCTGGTCACCGAGTTCTGCCGTCGCTGGGCCGATCCCGATCCTGCCGAGCTCGCGGCCTTCTTCGCCGAGGATGCGGTCTTCCACAACATCCCGATGGAACCGATCCGCGGCCGCGCGGCGATCGAGGAGTACATCGCGGGCTTCGTGACGTCCTTCGGGGCCATCGACTACCGCATCCACCACCAGGCGGTCTCCGGCAACGTCGTGCTCAACGAACGCACCGATGTGTTCACGATGAACGGCCGGACGATCGAGCTGCCCGTCACGGGCGTCTTCGAGATCGTCGACGGGAAGATCGCGGCCTGCCGCGACTACTTCGATCCCACACCCTTCACCACCGGAAACTGACCGGCTCTGGGACACCGAAGGCCCCTGGAACACCGAAGGCCCCGCTTCGTGAGAAGCGGGGCCTTCGTGGTGCCCTCGGCAGGATTCGAACCTGCGACTTCTTGCTCCGGAGGCAAGCGCTCTATCCCCTGAGCTACGAGGGCATCCGGACCACCGGATGACCGGAGGTGCGGGAGTTAGCCTAGCGCATCGAGCGCTCAACTCCACATCGCCAGGTCAGGGCCGGTTTTCGGCCCGAAGTTGCGGTTCGCCCGCGCGAAGACTCAGTTGAGGGGCAGCGGTTCGGCGCCGCGCTCGGCGAGCAGCGACCTCATCAGATCCGATTCGCCCTGCTGCGTCGCGACCATCGTGCCCGCCAGATTGCGCACCGCCGAGGTGCTCGCGTACTGCTCGCCGTACTCCATCATCGGCAGACCACCCTCGTGGTGGCGCAGCATCAGCTGGAGGAAGAGCACGTCCAGTTCGGGACCGCGCGCGGCCCGGAGATTCGCGAGATCCTCGGAGGTCGCCATACCCGGCATCAGGTGCGAGCCGTCCGAATCCTCGGACTCGGCGGTCGTGCCGTGATCACCGTGCCCGTGACCCGTCTCCGTCATCCACTCCATGTACTCGCCCGTCGGCAGCGCCGGCTGTCCCCACAGCGACAACCAGCCCTGCATCTGACCGATCTGGTTCTGCTGGGTGGTGAGGATGTCGTACGCGATGTTGCGGATCCGATCGTCCTCCGAATTGGAGACCACCACGGCGGCCATCTCGACGCCCTGGTCGTGGTGCACGATCATGTCCTGCGCGAATCCGACGTCCACCGAGCCGGCCTCCGGCGCCGCCTGCGCGGAGTCCTCGAAGGGGATCCGGGACAGGAACCCCGCGAGGAAACCGACGGCGACCGCGGCGACGGTGAGCAGCACCAGCAGCAGCCGGTTGTGCCCACCGCGCTCTGGGGTGGAGATGTCCGAGGAGGTCTCGCTCATCGTCAGCTCCCGGCCGGTGCTTGCTGCATGTCGCCGGCGGTCTCCGCGTTCATAGGCACCGCGTCGGGGCCGGGCTCGGAGGCGTCGAAGGCCGGCGGGTTCGCCGGATCGAACGAACCGGGGATCGTCGAGCAGCTCGCACCCACCTCGGGGTAGGTGTACTGGTTCAGGCGCAGCGCGCTGATGAACTGGTCGATGCGCTCGTCGTCGACGCTGTCGACCTCGAGCTGGTGACCCCACGACTGGAGCGCGATCGGGGCGTCGAGTCCCGGATACGGCGACATCATCATGTAGGTGCGGCCGTCGACCTTCGCGCGGAGCGTGTCGACCGCGGCGTCGTCGAGCAGATCGGGGTTGTAGGCCACCCACACGGCGCCGTGCTCGAGGGAGTGGACCATGTTCTCGGTCCGGACCGGCTGCTCGTAGACCGTGCCGGTGCAGGTCGCCCAGACGGAGTCGTGGGGGCCACCGAAGGGCGGCGACTGGTCGTACGCGACGCGCTGGCCCGGCGCGACGTGCACACCGGCCGGGTACTCGATCTTCAGCACGCCCTCGATGTCGTCCGACGGGTCCTGGTTGGACTCCGACGGCGTCCATGCCGACATCTCCTGCTGGTTCTGGTACTTCGGGATGAGGCTCACAGCGATCACGGCGACCAGCACGACGACCAGGGCCACGCCGCCGATCGTCAACCACGGGATCTGACGCTGCGCGGGGACCCCGCGAGCGCCGCCGCTCTTCTTCTTGGCGGCCTGAATGGCCTTCGACGACTTGGCTCCGGTCTTCTTGTTACCGGAGCCGCCACTAACCGAACCGCTGGGCATCGCTGTGTGCTCTTTCGACGGGTGGACAGGCGGACGCGCGCCCATCGGGCGCACAAACACCCACAACTCTACGGGCGTGCTCTCGCGCGGTGCCCGGAGCTGCCGGTAGGGGGAGCGTCGGCGCCGCGATCGACCAGCCAATAGGATGGACACCTGTGACTCCCTCCGACCTTGCTCAGCTGCTCCGCGGAACCGCCGCCGGTGTCCTCACCGACCGTGGTCTCGACGCGTCCGTTCTTCCCGAGACCCTCACCGTCGAGCGCCCGCGCAATCCGGAGCACGGCGACTACGCGACCAACGTCGCGATGCAGGTTGCGAAGAAGGTCGGCGTCAATCCCCGCGAACTCGCCACCTGGCTCGCCGAAGCCTTGACCGCCGCCGACGGCATCGACTCCGCCGAGGTCGCGGGCCCCGGCTTCCTCAACATCCGGCTCGCCGCCGACGCCCAGGGAGCGATCGTGGCGAAGGTGCTCGCCGAGGGCGCCGCCTACGGCACCGGCAGCGACCTCGCGAACACGAGGATCAACCTCGAGTTCGTCTCCGCCAACCCCACCGGCCCGATCCACCTCGGTGGCACCCGCTGGGCCGCGGTCGGCGACGCGCTCGGACGCATCCTCACCGCCCAGGGTGGCGAGGTCACCCGCGAGTACTACTTCAACGACCACGGCGCGCAGATCGACCGCTTCACCCGGTCGCTCATCGCCTCCGCACTCGGACAGCCCGCCCCCGAGGACGGCTACGCCGGCGCGTACATCGTCGACATCGCCTCCTCCGTGCTCGAGCAGCGCCCCGACGCCCTCGAGCTCCCCGAGGACGAGCGGCACGAGACGTTCCGCTCGATCGGCGTGGACCTGATGTTCGCGCACATCAAGCGCACCCTCCACGAGTTCGGCGTCGACTTCGACGTGTACTTCCACGAGAACTCCCTCTTCGAGAGCGGAGCCGTCGAGAAGGCCGTCGAGACCCTGAAGGCGTCGGGCAATCTGTACTTCGACGACGGCGCGTGGTGGCTCAAGAGCACCGATTACGGCGACGACAAGGACCGTGTCGTCATCAAGTCCGACGGCAACGCCGCCTACATCGCCGGCGACATCGCCTACTTCCAGGACAAGCGCTCGCGCGGCTTCGACCTGTGCATCTACATGCTCGGTGCCGACCACCACGGCTACATCGCGCGTCTGAAGGCCGCCGCGGCGGCGTTCGGCGACGACCCCGACACCGTCGAGGTGATGATCGGCCAGATGGTCAACCTCGTCCGTGGCGGCGAGGCCGTGAGGATGAGCAAGCGGGCCGGCACCGTGATCACCCTCGACGACCTCGTCGAGGCGATCGGCGTCGACGCCGCCCGCTACTCGCTCGTGCGTTCCTCGGTGGACCAGAGCATCGACATCGACCTCGAGCTGTGGGCGAGCACCACGAACGAGAACCCGGTCTACTACGTCCAGTACGCCCACGCACGACTGTCGTCGATCGCGCGCAACGCCGCCGATCTCGGCCTGACCGCCGAGGGCGCCGACTTCTCGCTACTCACCCACGAGCGCGAGGGCGACCTCATCCGCACCCTCGGCGAGTACCCCCGGGTGCTGGCAAAGGCGGCCGAACTGCGCGAACCGCACCGCGTCGCCCGCTATCTCGAGGAACTCGCGGGCACCTACCACCGCTTCTACGACGCCTGCCGGATCCTGCCGCAGGGCGACGAGGAGGCCGGACCGCTGCACACCGCGCGACTCGCGTTGTGCGCGGCCGCACGCCAGGTCCTCGCCAACGGCCTCGGCCTGCTCGGCGTCACCGCCCCGGAGCGGATGTGAACGCGCACCCCGCGGGACCGCGTCACGCCCAGATCCCGCACGCCCCCAACCTGCCCGAGCGCCCGGCCGACACCGCGGCGCTCAACGCGCTGGCCCCGCACGTGTGGCCCCGCAATGCCGCGCGCGGCGAGGACGGCGTCATGCGCATCGCCGGTATCCCGGTGACCGAGCTCGCCGAGAAGTACGGCACCCCGCTGTTCGTCGTCGACGAAGACGACTTCCGCTCCCGCTGCCGGGAGATCGCCGAGGCCTTCGGCCCGTCGGCGAAGGTGCACTACGCGTCGAAGGCGTTCCTGTGCAGCGAGATCGCACGGTGGGTTCATCAGGAAGGGCTCTCGCTCGACGTCGCGTCCGGCGGTGAGCTCGCCGTGGCCCTGCACGCCGGATTCCCTGCCGGGAAGATCGCGATGCACGGCAACAACAAGTCCGTCCGCGAACTGCAGGCCGCCGTGACCGCCGGGGTCGGGCACATCGTGCTCGACTCGCTCACCGAAATCGACCGGCTCGACGCGGTCGCCGGTGAGGCCGGTGTCGTCCAGGACGTGCTCATCCGCGTGACCGTGGGCGTCGAGGCCCACACCCACGAGTTCATCTCCACCGCGCACGAGGACCAGAAGTTCGGGCTCTCGCTCGCCGGTGGCAACGCCATGCAGGCCGTGCGCCGCGTCTTCGCGGCCGACAATCTCCGCCTCGTCGGCCTGCACAGCCACATCGGCTCGCAGATCTTCGATGTCGACGGCTTCGAACTGGCCGCCCACCGCGTCATCGGCCTGCTGCGCGACATCGTCGCCGAGTTCGGTGTCGACAAGACCTCGCAGATGAACATCGTCGATCTCGGCGGTGGTCTGGGCATCTCGTACGTGCCGAGCGACGACCCGCCGCCGGTCGCCGACCTCGCGGCGAAGCTGGGCGACATCGTCCGCACCGAGTCCGCGCTCGCCGGGCTGCCGGCCCCGACCCTCGCGGTCGAACCGGGCCGCGCCATCGCCGGACCGGGCACAGTGACGCTCTACGAGGTGGGAACCCTCAAGGACGTCGAGGTCGGTTCCGGGCACGTCCGCCGCTACATCAGCGTCGACGGCGGCATGAGCGACAACATCCGCACATCGCTGTACCAGGCGGAGTACGAGTCGCGCCTCGTCTCCCGCGTGAGCGACGCCGAGCCGGTGGTCTCGCGCGTCGTCGGCAAGCACTGCGAGAGCGGCGACATCGTCATCCGCGACGCTTGGATGCCCGCAGACGTCGCAGCCGGTGATTTACTGGCGGTCGCGGCGACGGGTGCATACTGCTACTCGATGTCGAGCAGGTACAACCTGCTTCCTCGCCCCGCCGTCGTGGCGGTCAAGGACGGCGTCTCGCGCGTTCTGCTGCGCCGCGAGACCCTCGAAGATCTGCTCAACTTGGAGGTTTCGGAGTGACCAGTGTAACGGCGACCGATGCTTCGGGCCGGCGTCCGGTGGGTGTGGCGGTTCTCGGACATGGCACGGTCGGTGCCGAGGTCGCGCGGATCATCCGCGAGGACGCCGCGGATCTCGAGGCGCGCATCGGTGCCCCCCTCGAGCTGAGGGGCGTCGCCGTGCGCGACGCCGCCCGCGACCGGGGTCTTCCCGCGGAACTGGTCACGACGAACGCCGAGGCGCTGATCCGCCGCGACGACGTCGACATCGTCGTCGAGCTCATCGGTGGCATCGAACTGCCCCGCAAGCTCGTGCGCACGGCGCTCGACGCCGGCAAGTCCGTCGTCACCGCCAACAAGGCACTGCTCGCCGCCTACACCGGCGAACTGGCCGAGGTGGCCGAGGCCCGCAACGTCGACCTGTACTTCGAGGCGTCCGTGGCCGGCGCGATCCCGGTGATCCGCCCGCTTACCCAGTCGCTCGCGGGCGACAAGGTCAACCGGGTCGTCGGCATCGTCAACGGCACCACGAACTACATCCTCTCGGCCATGGNGGGCCGCCTCGGATACGCCGAGGCCGATCCCACCGCCGACGTCGAAGGCTTCGACGCCGCCTCGAAGGCGGCGATCCTCGCGTCGATCGCCTTCCACACCCGCGTGACGGCCGCCGACGTCTACCGCGAGGGCATCTCCTCGATCACCGCCGCCGACCTCACCTCGGCGCGCGCGCTCAACTGCACGATCAAGCTGCTCGCGCTGTGCGAGCGCGTCCCGTCCGTCGACGGCAAGGACCGCGTGTCCGCCCGGGTCTACCCGGCCCTCGTGCCCCGCGAGCACCCGCTGGCCTCGGTCAACGGTGCGTTCAACGCCGTCGTCGTCGAAGCGGAGTCCTCGGGTCGGCTCATGTTCTACGGCCAGGGTGCCGGTGGCGCCCCCACCGCCTCCGCCGTGATGGGCGATCTCGTGATGGCCGCCCGCAATCGGGTGCAGGGCGGTCGTGGTCCGCGTGAATCGAAGTACGCGCAGCTGGAAATCGCGCCCATGAGTGACATCCTCACCCGCTACTACGTCAATCTGAAGGTCGCCGACCGCGCCGGCGTGCTCTCCGCGGTTGCCGCCGAGTTCGCCACGCGGGGCGTGAGCATCGCAGCGGTCCGCCAGGAAGGCGCGGGCGACGCTGCCCGTCTGGTGGTACTCACCCATCAAGCCACCGACCGTGCGCTGGCGGATACCGTCGCAGCGCTCGACAAACTCGAATCCGTGATCGCTGTGACCAGCGTCCTGAGACTGGAGGGATCCGCCGAATGAGCGCGGCCGAGAAGAACACCACCCCCGTACACACGCCGTGGCCGGGCCTGATCGAGGCGTACCGTTCGCGCCTGCCGATCGGTGACGACTGGAAGACGGTCACGCTGCGCGAGGGTGGCACGCCGCTGCTCCCGGCTCCGCGCCTGTCGGAGATCACCGGCTGCGAGGTGCATGTCAAGGTCGAGGGTCTCAACCCCACCGGCTCGTTCAAGGACCGCGGTATGACCATGGCGGTCACCGAGGCCCTCGCGACCGGCAAGCAGGCGGTGCTGTGCGCGTCCACCGGCAACACCTCGGCCTCGGCCGCCGCCTACGCCGCGCGCGCCGGCATCGGCTGCGCGGTTCTCGTCCCGCAGGGCAAGATCGCGATGGGCAAGCTCGCCCAGGCCGTCATGCACGGCGCGAAGATCGTGCAGGTCGAGGGTAACTTCGACGACTGTCTGGAACTGGCACGCAAGACCACCGCGGAGTTCTCCACCATCGGTCTGGTCAACTCCGTGAACCCGGTGCGTATCGAGGGCCAGAAGACTGCCGCCTTCGAGATCGTCGACGCGCTCGGCGACGCCCCCGACGTGCATGTGCTGCCCGTCGGCAATGCCGGCAACATCACCGCCTACTGGAAGGGCTACAGCGAGTACGCCGCCGACGGCCTCAGCACGCGCCGCCCGCGCATGCTCGGCGTCCAGGCCGCTGGTGCCGCGCCGCTCGTCCTCGGCCATCCGGTGAAGGATCCCGAGACCATCGCGACCGCCATCCGCATCGGCGCTCCCGCATCGTGGAACGGCGCGGTGGCCGCCAAGGAGGAGTCGAACGGCGCATTCCGTGCGGCGACCGACGAGGAGATCCTCGAGGCGTACCGGCTGCTCGCGAAGTCCGAGTCGATCTTCGTCGAGCCGGCCTCGGCCGCCTCCATCGCAGGTCTGCTCGCCGCGAGCAAGGAAGGCTGGCTCGAGCGGGGCCTGAAGGTCGTGTGCACCGTGACCGGCAACGGTCTCAAGGACCCCGATACGGCCCTGCGCGACGTGCCCGTGGTCGAGCCCATCCCGGTCGACCCGGTCGCGGTCGCCTCCGCGCTCGAGTTGGCCTGAGTTGACCGCCACGCCTTCCTCCGTTGGGAATCAGGACATGACGCAGACGTTGCCCGTGGGGCTTTCGGTGACGGCACGGGTTCCCGCTTCGAGCGCGAATCTCGGTCCCGGCTTCGATTGTCTGGGTCTCGCCCTCGGTCTGTACGACGAGATCACCGTCACGACAACGGCTTCCGGGCTCGACGTGAAGGTGGAGGGGGAAGGCGCCCAGGAGGTTCCGTGGGGACCCTCCCATCTCGTGGTCCGTGCCGTCGAGCGGGGACTCGAGGCCGCCGGTGTGTGGGCGGACGGACTGGACGTCGTGTGCCACAACGTCATCCCGCACTCGCGTGGCCTGGGATCCTCCGCCTCGGCGGCGGTGGGAGGGCTGGCAGCGGCCAACGGGCTCGTCCGCAAGATCGCTCCCGAGCGCGTCCTCGACGACGAGCAGCTCGTGCAGCTCGCCTCCGAGTTCGAGGGCCATCCCGATAACGCCTCCGCGAGCGTCCTCGGTGGGGCAGTGGTGTCGTGGACCGAGGTCGAAGTCGACTCCGAACAGCGGACCTACCGCGCGGTGAGCCTGCGTGTGCACCCGGACATCAAGGCGTACGCCTTCGTCCCGTCGGTCCGTTCGTCGACGGCCCACACCCGGGGCCTGCTGCCCGAACTCGTCCCACATCGGGACGCGGCGTTCAACGTCAGCCGAGCGGCTCTCGCGGTCGTCGCGCTCACCGAGCGGCCCGAGCTGCTGATGCCGGCAACGCAGGATCTGCTCCACCAGGCTCAGCGGGCACCCGCACTCCCGCTCACCACCAAATGGGTGGCCGCACTGCGCGAGGCGGGCATCCCCGCCGTCGTCTCGGGTGCCGGGCCGACCGTGCTCGCGCTCACGACCTCCGCGCTGCCCGACGAACTGCGGGCCGCCGCCGAGGCCGACGAACTGACGGTGCTCGAACTCGAGATCGCCGAGGGCGTCCAGGTCGACTGAGTAGACGCGCAGTGCTGGGGGACCGACGGATGGTGCCGGATGGAGGTCGACGGGTGGTGCAACACACACGTCCCATCCGGCACGGCGATTCTTGCTCTACGTACAGATCGTCGCTATTCTGCGGGGTGTCCGCACGTCGTGCGTATCAGTCGCCGGATTCTCCAGGGTAATCACTCCAGCTCCATCGGGGCGTCGAGCCTGGATCGATCCTCACCTGCTCCCGGATCCGGGAGGGGGACAGACCGCACCTACCGGATTTCGGTGTGGTGGCGGACGTGCCGACCGTTCGTTTTCCCTGAACTCGTACGGCAAATCCCAGCTCAGTGGACGAACTGATCTGCGGGACGAACCCTCTGCTGCGCATGAGCGAGCGAGGGAAGGAAGGATCTCCGTGACAGATACGGACCTGATCACTACACCTGCTCTCGACATTCCCGAGGCCGGTAGCCGGACGACCACGCGCGGTCGCCGCGGAGCAGGCCTTTCGGGCATGGTGCTTGCCGAGTTGCGGACTCTTGCCGCCGAGCTCGGAATCAAGGGCACCTCCGGGATGCGCAAGGGTGATCTCATCGCTGCGATCAAGGAGAAGCAGGGAGGCGGCGCCGCCGCACCTGCTGAGCAGCCTGCAGCCGAGAAGACCGCTGCCCCCGAGAAGACCGACGCGGCAGCGAAGACCGAGACGGCGGGGAAGCCCGAGACTGCCGGCAAGCCCGAGGGAGCACCCTCGCGTGGCACCCGCGGTCGCCGTGGCCGTGCCGCCACCGACGAGACCGCCGCGCCCGAGCAGAAGGCCGACGCCGCACCGGCCGAGCAGAAGGCCGACGTGAAGCACGGTGAAGAAAGCTCGCAGGAGAAGCTGCAGGGCGGCCAGACCCCCAGTGGCGACAACGAATCCGACGGTAACCGCCGCGGCCGTGGCCGTCGCGGACGCCGCGGTGGCGACAACGCCGACCAGAACCAGCAGACCGAGGGTGCCGACGCGTCCGAGGACGGTCGCCAGGATCGCGACTCGCAGCGCGACAAGGTCCAGGATCGCGACTCGCACCGCGAGCGTGGCCAGGACCGTAACTCCGGCGACGGCTCCTCGCGCCGCGACCGTAACCAGGGCGACCGTAACCAGGGCGACCGCAACCAGGACGCCGGCGATCGCGACGGCGGTAACCAGGGTCCGCGCCAGGGCCAGGACAACCGTGGGGGAGACGACGAGGAAGGTGGCCGCGGTCGCCGGGGTCGTCGCTTCCGTGAGCGTCGTCGTGGACGCGACCGCGGCGAGAGCGGTTCGGACTCGCGCGAGCCCGAGATCCGCGAGGACGACGTCCTGCAGCCGGTCGCCGGCATCCTCGACGTCCTCGACAACTACGCGTTCGTCCGCACCTCCGGCTACCTCGCCGGCCCGAACGACGTGTACGTGTCGATGAACATGGTGCGCAAGAACGGCCTGCGCCGCGGCGACGCCATCACCGGCGCCGTGCGGGTCCCCCGTGAGGGCGAGCAAGGCAACCAGCGTCAGAAGTTCAACCCGCTGGTTCGTCTCGACACCGTCAACGGCCGCGAGGTCGACTCGGCCAAGCGCCGCCCCGAGTTCAACAAGCTCACGCCGCTGTACCCCAACCAGCGACTGCGCCTCGAGACCCAGCCGAACATCCTCACCACGCGCGTGATCGACCTGGTCATGCCGATCGGTAAGGGTCAACGTGCACTCATCGTGTCGCCGCCGAAGGCCGGTAAGACCACCGTCCTCCAGGACATCGCGAACGCGATCGCCGTCAACAACCCCGAGTGCTACCTGATGGTCGTGCTCGTCGACGAGCGTCCCGAAGAGGTCACCGACATGCAGCGTTCGGTGAAGGGTGAGGTCATCGCCTCGACCTTCGACCGGCCGCCGTCGGATCACACCTCGGTCGCCGAGCTCGCCATCGAGCGTGCGAAACGTCTCGTGGAGATGGGCCAGGACGTCGTGGTGCTCCTCGACTCCATCACCCGTCTCGGCCGCGCGTACAACAACTCGTCGCCGGCATCCGGACGCATCCTCTCCGGTGGTGTCGACTCGACCGCGCTGTACCCGCCGAAGCGTTTCCTCGGTGCCGCCCGCAACATCGAGAACGGCGGATCGCTCACGATCATCGCCACCGCGATGGTCGAGACCGGTTCCACCGGCGACACAGTGATCTTCGAGGAGTTCAAAGGCACGGGTAACGCCGAGCTCAAGCTCGACCGGAAGATCGCCGAGCGGCGCGTGTTCCCGGCGGTCGACGTCAACCCGTCCGGTACCCGCAAGGACGAGCTGCTCATGAGCCCCGACGAGTTCGCCGTGGTGCACAAGCTCCGCCGCGTGCTTTCGGGCCTCGATTCGCACCAGGCGATCGATCTGCTCATCGACCGGCTCAAGAAGTCCAAGACGAACATCGAGTTCCTCATGAATGTGGCGAAGACCGCACCGGGGGCACTCGACGACTGACGTCGGCGCCCCGGGGAATTTCCTCCCGGGGCCCTACGTTTGGCATAATCGGCAGGCTCAGTCCGGCTCCGGTTCACGTCTTCGACCCGCGAAGGCGACCCGGCGGCCATGAAAGGGACACCATGAAGGCAGGAATCCACCCCAACTACGTGACGACGACCGTCGTCTGCGGTTGCGGTAACACGTTCGAGACGCGCAGCACCAAGGAGTCGGGACGTATCAACGTCGAAGTCTGCTCCAACTGCCACCCGTTCTACACCGGCAAGCAGAAGATCCTCGATACCGGTGGACGCGTCGCGCGTTTCGAGGCTCGCTACGGCAAGCGTGCGCCGAAGAAGGCCGCTTCCGACAGCTAGCTGTCACGCCGACGCCCGGTACTGCCCTCGTGCAGGCCGGGCGTCGGCTTTTTCATTGCAAGACCGAAATCAGAGCGGAGCACACTCATGGCGGGGCAGACCAAGCCGTCGGCCATCGACGACATCCTGGCCGAACACGCGGGTCTGGAGCAGCAGCTGTCCGACCCGTCGCTGCACGACGATCCTGCGGCAGCGCGTCGGGTGGGCAAGCGGTTCGCCGAACTCGCCCCCGTGATGTCGACCTACAACGCTCTGAAGCAGGCCCGCGAGGACCTCGAGGCGGCGCGCGAACTCGCCGCCGACGACGCGACTTTCGCATCCGAGGTCGACGACCTCGAGGCGCAGGTCGCCGAGCTCGACCGCTCGCTCACCGACCTGCTCGCCCCGCGCGACCCGCACGACAGCGACGACGTGGTCCTCGAGGTCAAGTCCGGTGAGGGCGGCGAGGAATCCGCCCTGTTCGCCGGCGATCTCACCCGGATGTACACGCGCTACGCCGAACGTGCCGGTTGGCGCGTCGAGGTCCTCGGTGCCACCTACTCCGATCTCGGCGGCTACAAGGACGTCACGCTGTCGATCAAGTCGCGGACCGACGTGCGCGACGGCGTGTGGTCCCGCCTGAAGTTCGAGGGCGGCGTGCACCGCGTCCAGCGTGTGCCCGTCACCGAGTCGCAGGGACGCGTGCACACCTCCGCGGCCGGCGTCTTCGTCTACCCCGAGCCCGACGAGGTCGAGCAGGTGCAGATCGACGAGAGCGACCTGCGCATCGACGTCTACCGGTCGTCCGGCAAGGGTGGTCAGGGTGTCAACACCACCGACTCTGCCGTGCGCATCACGCACCTTCCCACCGGCATCGTGGTGACCTGCCAGAACGAACGCTCGCAGCTGCAGAACAAGGCCCGCGCGATGCAGGTCCTCGCGGCGCGCCTGCAGGCAGCGGCCGAAGAAGCTGCCGAGGCCGAGGCGTCAGCGGGTCGCGCCAGCCAGGTCCGGACCGTCGACCGGTCGGAGCGCATCCGCACCTACAACTTCCCGGAGAACCGGATCACCGATCACCGCATCGGCTTCAAGTCCCACAACCTCGACGCGGTGCTCGACGGCGAACTCGACGCACTGCTCGACGCCCTGGGCGCCGCAGACAGAGAGGCCCGGCTCGCGGCGGAGTAACCGCGAACCGGGCTCGTCGCCAGGGGGTCAGGCAGGAGTGTCGTCGTCCTGACCGGCCTCGCCGTCCTCGACCGCCGCCGGTGGAACGTTCGTGAGATCGACGCCCGGCAGCAGGAAGCAGCCCTCGCCGCCGGCGTTCTGATGGGCACCCCAGACTGCGCTGACGACGAGTCCGTCACCGGTCTGGAGAGCGACGGCAGGTTCCTCCTCGTCGATTGCGTCCGGAAGGACACCACCGCCCAGCTGCAGCGTCCTCAGGTTCACCCAGCTGATCTGGCCTCCTCCGCTGCCCTCCTGCTCGATCTCGTACTCGATCTGGCCGGGCTCCGCGTCCTCCTCGGCGAGAGCGGTCTCCGTGTCGACCACGCCGATACCCGCCGGGCATCCGATGGGGATCGGCTGGAAGTCGATGGGCTCGGCACTCGCGAGAGCAGGGGCCGCGAAGGCGGTCGCACCCGCAGCGGCAAGGACGGTGATTCCACGCACAGTCCGCGTCTTCATGGAGCAATCCCTTTCTGTCGATGAAACCGACCGGAAGGTATCGGTCCTCGTTCGGGTGCCCATCCCGCCGTGCCGTCAATCACGTTGTCGGAAACACCCTCGATGTCCGGTCCGGGTGTTCTGCGTGCAATGCGAGGGCTACCTCGGCGTAGTGCAGGTACGAGGTCGTGGCACGCTGTAAGGCGTGAGCCGTCAACCTCTGCGCCTGGCCATCATCGAAGCGGCATCGGTCCTCGAGGAAGCCGGAGTCCCGAGTCCCCGGGTCGACGCCGAACTTCTCGCAGCGCACCTGCTCGGCATCGAGCGCGGGCGACTCGGTCTGGTCCCGCTCGTCGAGGCGACGACCATCGACGCCTACCGCTCGATGGTCGAACAACGGGCGAAGCGGATTCCTCTGCAGTACATCACCGGCACCTCGCCGATGGGGGAGATCGACCTGGCAGTGGGGCCGGGGGTGTTCGTCCCGCGACCCGAGACGGAACTGCTGCTCGGGTGGGCGCTGGCCTTCCTCGAACGCCACGGCAGCCGCAACCCGGTCGTCCTCGACCTGTGCACCGGATCCGGCGCGCTGGCGCTGGCGATCGCGCATGCGCGTCCCGACGCCGAGGTCCACGCCGTCGAACTCGAAGCGAAGGCCCTCGCCTGGGCGCGTCGGAACGCCGAGACCCGCGCGGAGGAAGGGGACACCCCGATCCGGCTGTACCAGGGCGATGTCACCGACCGCATGCTGCTCACCAACCTCGAAGGCAGTGTCGACCTGGTGGTCGCCAACCCGCCCTACATCCCGGAAGGAGCCGACCTCGAACCCGAGGTGGTCGAACACGATCCGCACTCGGCGCTCTTCGGGGGAGCGGACGGACTGTCCGTCATCCGGCCCATGGTTTCCAACATTGCGCGGTGGCTGCGGATCGGGGGAGCGGCAGCGGTCGAGCACGACGACACGCACAGCCTGCTGGTCGCCGAACTGTTCGAGCAGCGTCGGGTGTTCGGCGACGTCGTGCGGCACCCCGACCTCGCCGGGAAGGCCCGCTTCGTGACCGCGCACCGTGTTCCTACGGCGGTGGAGGCCGACCGCATGAAGTCGGTACGGTCTGCGGCGGACGGCTGACGGGCAGGACCCGTCCGGTGCCGATTGCGGCCGAAGTGGAAGGATGAGCGCGTGAGCACCGTGTACGACTGCAACAACGAAGCTTCGCGCGCCGCCGGACTCAACGCGGCGCGCGGCGCACTCAAGGCCGGACGACTCGTCGTCGTACCCACCGACACGGTGTACGGCATCGCTGCCGACGCCTTCGACTCCGACGCCGTAACGGCGCTCCTGCGCGCGAAGGGGCGCGGCCGCGACATGCCGGTGCCGGTCCTCGTCGGCTCCTGGACGACCATCGACGGTCTCGTCGCCTCGGTGCGTCCCGAGGCGCGGGAGTTGATCCGCGCGTTCTGGCCGGGCGGACTCAGCCTCGTGGTGCACCAGGCACCGTCCCTGGCCTGGGATCTCGGCGACACCCGCGGCACCGTCATGCTCCGCATGCCGCTGCACCCCGTCATCCTGGAACTGCTGCGCGAGGTCGGTCCGCTCGCGGTCTCCAGCGCCAACGTCTCCGGTCGGCCCCCCGCCACGAACGTCACCGAGGCGCGCGAGCAACTCGGAGCATCGGCGAGTGTCTATCTCGACGGTGGCCCGGCAGAGCACGGGGTCGCATCGACGATCGTCGACCTCACGGGCGACCGCCCGCGCATCCTGCGCGAAGGTGCGGTGACGGCCGAAGCACTCGCGGAGGTGCTCGGTGACGATCCCGAGCGCCTTCGGTCCGGCGGGGAGTAGCGGCGGAGGAACGGAGCACGTGACTGCAGCCGACACCACCGCCGTACTGCTCGCCCAGGCCGGGCGCGGCGCCGGCGTTCCCATCCGGGAGCTTCTCCTCGTCCTGCTCACCGCCGCGGTGGTGACCTTCCTCGCGACCGGTGTGGTGCGGATCCTCGCGCTGAAGTTCGGAGCGGTCGCCGTTCCCCGCGACCGCGACGTGCACGTGACCCCGACCCCGCGGATGGGTGGGGTCGGCATGTACATCGGCCTCGTCGCGGGAATCGTCTTCGCTCAGCAATTACCTGCTCTGACAAGGGGTTTCGAATTCACCCCGGATATGGGGGCGGCGCTCGCTGCGGCCTCGATCATCGTCGTCGTCGGCATCGTCGACGACCGGTGGGGACTCGACGCGCTCACCAAGTTCGTCGGCCAGGTCACCGCGGCCGGCGTGCTCGTGATCATGGGCGTGAGCTGGATCGTCATCTACGACCCGTTCAGTGCCTCGACACTCGTACTCGACCAGCTCCAGGGCGGTCTCATCACCGTCGCCGTCGCCGCGGTGACGATCAACGCGATGAACTTCGTCGACGGGCTCGACGGACTCGCGGCCGGACTGGGTCTCATCGCCGCACTCGCGATCTGCGCGTTCTCCGTGGGTCTGCTGCTCGATCAGGGCGGCGACGTCTCCGCCTACCCGCCGGCCCTCATGGCCGCGGCCCTCGCCGGCGCCTGCCTCGGCTTCCTGCCGCACAACTTCCAGCCCGCCAAGATCTTCATGGGCGACTCCGGGTCCATGCTCATCGGTCTCATGCTCGCCGCAATCTCCACAAGCGCCTCGGGCCTCATCCCGCTCAGCGCCTACGGTTCGCGCGACCTGCTCGGTCTGCTCTCGCCGCTGATCCTGGTCGGTGCCGTGATGTTCATCCCGATCCTCGACCTGCTCCTCGCGATCGTGCGGCGCACCCGGGCCGGCGTCAGCCCCTTCAGCCCCGACAAGATGCACCTCCACCACCGCCTGCTGCAGATCGGGCACTCGCACCGTCGCGTGGTGCTGCTGCTCTACCTGTGGGTCGGAATCCTGGCCTTCGGGGCTGTCGGTTCCTCGCTGCTCGACCGGCGGGCCGTGGTGTTGATCCTCGCGGGCGGTCTCGTGTTCGCCCTCGTCGTGACCGCTGTGCCGTCGCTGCGGCGGCACGACGAGTCGGGGGAGACGCCGCCGGAGCACTCCCGAGAGGTCGGTTAGGCTCGGATATCGTGACGAACCCGGATCATCCCGAACCCGACCACGGCCTGCCCTCGCTGCCCGACCCGATCGCGCCGATGCGCGCGGCCGTGCGGTACGGCGCCCTCGGTCTTCTCGCGCTCGCCGTCGTGGCGTCGGTGATCTCGGTGCTCGTCGCCGGGATGCCCGGTCTGTGGGGTGCACTCATCGGAGCGGCCGTCGGCGGAGGGTTCATCCTCTTCACCGCACTCGGCGTTCTCCTGACGTCGAAGATGCCGGCGATGACCGCCGGAGCCGTACTTCTCGGCACCTGGCTGCTGAAGCTGATCCTCGCCATCGTCGTGATGGGCTCGCTCGACTCGCTCGACTTCTACAACCGCAACGCGCTCGTCCTCACCATCGTGTTCGCCCTGGTCATCGTTCTGGGAGCCGAGACCTACGGGGTGCTCTCGCAACGTGCCCTGTACGTCGATCCCCAGGCGTCGTCCGGATCCGACAACGACGATCGGTAGTAGCACCGCTTGTCCATAACCCCCCACGTAGGAACCCACCTACGCACTGTCGTAGAGCAGTTGGTAGGGTGAGTTCTACGAGAGTGACGCTGCCCGCATCGGGTTCGAAGAGGGTGCGCAGTTGTGACTTCGTAGGCGGTCGTGTTCAAATGGCCGCCGAGTCGACGAGAGTCGCCGACACCGGCAGGAAGCGGGACCGTTCACGCGGTTCGGACCACTGGCGAATACGCGAGCCGACCTGGTCGACTTCTGGATCGTCAATGTCCGATCGAACCGCAGACGGCATGCCTGCGGCCGACTACGGGAGAGAGCGCTGAGCGTCACCACCTTGGCAGCCGGAGAATTCCACGCGCCGTCACTAGCTGATTTTTTCCCACCGGCAGTCCTGTTCGAAGGAACCCCCTTCGAGATGGACCGGTTGATGCTCATCCGCGTCGCCGTCGCCCTGATCGTCGCGCTGTTCTTCTTCTTCGCGTTGCGGAGTCCGAAGATCGTGCCGCGGGGCGTGCAGAACGTCGCCGAGATCATGCTCGACTTCGTCCGGATCCACATCGCCGAGGACATCCTCGGTAAGGAACAGGGACGCCGGTTCCTCCCGGTGATCGTCACCATCTTCTTCCTGGTGGTCGGTCTGAACCTGACATCGGTCATCCCGTTCCTCAACATCTCGTCCAACGCACGAATCGGTATGCCGATCGTGCTCGCGGCACTCGCCTACATCGTCTTCAACTATGTGGGCATCAAGAAGTACGGATTCTTCCGCTACGTCAAGAGCAGCATCGTCATCCCGAACCTGCCGCCCGCTCTCCACGTGCTGGTGATCCCGATCGAGTTCGTCTCGACGTTCATTCTGCGGCCGTTCACGCTGACCATTCGTCTCATGGCCAACATGCTGGCCGGTCACATCATGCTCGTGCTGTTCTTCAGTGCCACGCAGTTCTTCTTCTTCGATTCCGACGGCTTCATGAAGGTGTTCGGCATCGGTTCTCTCATCGGCGGAATCGCGTTCACCTTCTTCGAGCTCCTGGTGATCGTCCTGCAGGCCTACATCTTCGCGCTGCTCACCGCGGTGTACATCGACCTGGCCCTGCACGCCGAAGAGCACTAGCTCGACGAACGGCACGACCCACATCTACACAAAGACTGACTCGGTTGCCGACTCCCGGGGCCGAGCCACAAGAAAGGGAATGGAACACCAATGAGCGTTGCGCTTCAGGCAGCAGACGTCCTCGCCCAGGAGACCACGATCTCGGGTGCAGGCGCCATCGGCTACGGCCTCGCCGCCATCGGCCCCGGCATCGGCATCGGCATCGTCGTCGGCAAGGCGATCGAGGGCATGGCTCGTCAGCCCGAGATGGCCGGCCAGCTGCGCACCACGATGTTCCTCGGTATCGCCTTCACCGAGGCCCTCGCGCTGATCGGCATCGTCGCCGGCTTCATCTTCTGATCCGACGATCACAATGGCTGACAGCATCCTGATCCTCGCGGCAGAGGAAGGGGAGACTCCCAATCCCCTTCTCCCCGCGACATACGACATCGTCTGGTCGCTGGTCGCCCTGATCCTCGTCGGATTCGTCTTCTGGAAGTTCGTGCTTCCGATGTTCCAGAAGGTGCTCGACGAGCGTTCGGAGCTGATCGAAGGCGGCATCAAGAAGGCAGAGGAAGCTCAGGCGGAGGCTGCGGCCGCGCTCGAGCAGTACCGTAGCCAGCTCGCCGAGGCTCGCACCGAGGCGGCGCAGATCCGTGAAGAGGCCCGTGCACAGGGCCAGCAGATCATCGCCGACATGAAGGCGCAGGCCCAAGAGGAGAGCGACCGTATCGTCGCCGCCGGTCACAACCAGCTGCAGGCCCAGCGCCAGCAGATCGTGGCCGAGCTGCGTAGCGATCTCGGACGCAGCTCCGTGGATCTCGCCGAGAAGATCCTCGGCGAAGCGCTCGCGGACGACGTGAAGCGTGCCGGCTCGATCGATCGGTTCCTCGACGAACTCGACTCCCTCAGCGCTGACTCTGCATCCGGAAAGTGAGCACCATGTACGCAGCAAGCCGTGAGGCACTCGCTCATACGCGTTCCGCGTTGCAGTCCGCCCTGGGCTCGGGTGCCGCGACTGCCGCTGCGGCTCAGGCCGGTTCCGAACTCTTCTCGGTGGTCGAGGCGCTCGACAGCCAGCGCGCCCTCCGGACCGCGCTGGCCGACGCCTCGGCCCCGGCTGCCGTTCGCGAGCGGCTGGCCGAGCAGGTCTTCGGCGGCAAGGTTTCGGCCCAGACCCTCGCGACCGTCAAGGCCGCAGCGGGGCAGGACTGGTCGGCACAGTCCGACCTGACCGACTCGCTCGTCCAGCTCGGCCGTGAGGCACTGCTGAAGGCCGCAGCGGACCAGGACCAGCTCGACACCGTCGAGGACGAACTGTTCCGCCTCGGTCGCATCGTGGCAGGCGACCCGGAGCTCGAGCAGACGCTCTCGGATCGCAGCACCCCGGCTTCGGCCAAGCGTGATCTGCTGACGCGCCTGCTGTACGGCAAGGTCACCGCAGTCACCGAGGCGCTGGCGGTCCACGCGGTCGGTCGGCTGAGCAAGTCGCCGGCCGGGACGTTCGACGAGTTGTCGGCGCTCGCCGCGGCCCAGCGGGACCGTGCCGTCGCGCACGTCCGCAGCGCGGCACCGCTCGATGCGAAGCAGGAGGAGCGGCTCACCGCGACCCTGACCCGCATCTACGGGAAGCCTGTGACGGTTCACGTCGAGGTCGATCCCGAGCTTCTCAGTGGATTGGTCGTCCGGGTGGGCGACGAGGTCATCGACGGTAGTGCCGCGGGTCGACTCGCTGCAGTGCGCAAGAGCCTCACGTAGTCCACTACCGAACACACACATAGATCTTTTCGAAGACCAGATACCGAGAGCAGGAAGAACATGGCGGAGCTGACGATCTCCTCCGACGAGATCCGTAGCGCGATTGACAATTACACCGCGAGCTACTCCCCGGAGGCCTCCCGCGAGGAGGTCGGCGTGGTCGTCGACACCAGTGACGGCATCGCGCACATCAGCGGTCTGCCGTCGGCGATGGCCAACGAGCTGCTGGAGTTCCCCGGTGGCGTCCTCGGCGTGGCCCTCAACCTCGAGGCCACCGAGATCGGTGCCGTTATCCTGGGCGACTTCCAGACCATCGAGGAAGGCCAGGAAGTCAAGCGGACCGGCGACGTTCTGTCGGTGCCGGTGAGCGACAACTTCCTCGGTCGCGTCGTGAACCCGCTCGGTCAGCCGATCGACGGCCTCGGCGACATCGAAGCCGATGAGACCCGCGCCCTCGAGCTGCAGGCCGCGACCGTGCTGGAGCGCCAGCCGGTCGAGGAGCCGCTGCAGACCGGCATCAAGGCCATCGACGCGATGACCCCGATCGGCCGTGGCCAGCGTCAGCTCGTGATCGGCGACCGCAAGACGGGCAAGACCGCCGTCTGCATCGACGCGATCCTGAATCAGAAGGCGAACTGGGAGACCGGCGACCCGAAACAGCAGGTCCGCTGCATCTACGTCGCGATCGGCCAGAAGGGCTCGACCATCGCGGGTGTCAAGCAGGCACTCGAGGAGAACGGCGCGATGGAGTACACCACCATCGTCGCGGCTCCGGCCTCCGACTCCGCCGGCTTCAAGTGGCTCGCCCCCTACACCGGTTCGGCCCTCGGCCAGCACTGGATGTACCAGGGCAAGCACGTCCTCATCGTGTTCGACGACCTGACCAAGCAGGCCGAGGCCTACCGCGCCATCTCGCTGCTGCTGCGTCGTCCGCCGGGCCGCGAGGCATACCCCGGCGACGTCTTCTACCTGCACTCGCGTCTGCTGGAGCGCTCCGCCAAGCTCTCCGACGAGCTCGGTGGCGGCTCGCTGACGGCCCTGCCGATCATCGAGACCAAGGCGAACGACGTGTCGGCCTACATCCCGACCAACGTCATCTCCATCACCGACGGCCAGGTCTTCCTCGAGTCCGACCTGTTCAACAAGGGTGTCCGCCCCGCCATCAACGTCGGTATCTCGGTTTCCCGAGTCGGTGGCGCCGCCCAGACCAAGGGCATGAAGAAGGTCTCCGGTTCGCTGCGTCTCGAGCTCGCGCAGTTCCGTGAGCTCGAAGGCTTCGCCGCCTTCGCCTCCGACCTCGACGCCGCGTCGAAGGCTCAGCTCGAGCGCGGTCAGCGTCTCGTCGAGCTCCTCAAGCAGGACCAGTACGCGCCCATCGCAGTCGAGGACCAGATCGTGTCGATCTACCTCGCCGGCGAAGGTGTCTTCGACTCGGTTCCGGTCGAGGACGTGCGTCGCTTCGAGACCGAGCTGCTCGAGGATCTGCACCGCAACGCCGCAGGCGTCTACGAGCAGATCGCCGGTGGCAAGGCCCTGTCCGACGAGTCGATCGAGGACCTCCGCGCCGCGACCGCCAAGTTCAAGGAGGGCTTCATCGCCTCCGACGGCAGCCGTGTCGTGAACGAGGCAGAGGCCGAGGCCCTCGGTGCCGACGAGATCCAGCAGGAGCAGGTCTCCGTCAAGCGCACCACCGTTCGCAAGTGAGCGGGGAGTCCATGACCCAGCGTCCAGTGAAGGGAGTGTGATCGACGAATGGCGAACTTGCGCGAACTGCGCTCGCGGATCAAGTCGGTCAACTCGACCAAGAAGATCACCAAGGCGCAGGAACTGATCGCGACGTCGCGTATCACGAAGGCCCAGGCCCGAGTGGCAGCGTCCAAGCCGTACGCCGAGGAGATCACCAAGGTGCTCTCCGAGCTGGCGAGTGCGTCGGCCTCGTTGGATCACCCCCTGCTCAACGAGCGCGAGAACCCCAAGCGTGCCGCAGTGCTGGTCGTGACCAGCGACCGCGGTATGGCCGGCGGTTACAACTCCAACGTCCTCAAGGAAGCCGAGGAGCTGCGTCAGCTGCTCCTCAGCGAGGGCAAGGAGCCTGTGCTGTACGTGATGGGCGGTAAGGGCCTCGGCTACTACACGTTCCGTGAGCGTGAAGTGGCCGCTGCCTGGACGGGCTTCTCGCAGGACCCCCGTTACACGGACGCCGCGAAGGCGAGCCGTCACCTGGTCGAGCTGTTCATGGCGGGTTCGGGCACCGAGGTGCCCGCACCGAACGGCGAGGGCACCATCGAGGGCGTCGACGAACTGCACATCGTCTACACCCGCTTCGTGTCGATGCTGACCCAGACCCCCCAGGTTCGCAGAATGGCTCCGCTCGAAGTGAGCATCACCGAGGACGAGATCGACCTCGGCGAGGACATGCTCACCGACGGACGCCGCGCCACGGACAACGAGGGACCGCAGGCCGTGTACAACTTCGAGCCGGAGGCCGGAGTTCTGCTCGAGGCTCTCCTGCCGAAGTACATCAGCACGCGCATCTACGCGTCGCTGCTGGACGCGGCGGCCTCCGAGTCGGCAGCCCGTCGTACCGCCATGAAGGCCGCGACGGACAATGCCACGGAATTGGTGAACACCCTCAGCCGTCAGGCGAACCAGGCCCGGCAGGCCCAGATCACCCAGGAAATCAGCGAGATCGTCGGCGGTGCCGGTGCGCTCGCCTCGAGTGCAGGAAGTGACTGAACCACAATGACCGCAGCAGTAACCGACAACAACGCCGGTGCGGCGTCGGCCCTTGCCGGGCGCGTCGTCCGCGTCATCGGCGCCGTCGTCGACGTGGAATTCCCGCGTGGCGCCGTGCCCGAGCTGTTCAACGCCCTGCACGCAGAGGTCACTCTGCCGTCCGTGGCGAAGACCCTGACCCTCGAAGTCGCGCAGCACCTGGGTGACAACCTGGTCCGCACGATCTCGATGCAGCCCACCGACGGCCTGGTGCGTGGCGCCCCCGTCAGCGACACCGGCAAGCCGATCTCGGTTCCCGTCGGCGACGTCGTCAAGGGCCACGTGTTCAACGCGCTGGGCGACTGCCTCGACGCGCCGGGCACCGGACGCGACGGCGAGCAGTGGGGCATCCACCGCAAGCCCCCGGCCTTCGACCAGCTCGAGGGCAAGACCGAGATCCTCGAGACCGGCATCAAGGTCATCGACCTGCTGACCCCGTACGTGAAGGGCGGCAAGATCGGTCTGTTCGGTGGTGCCGGTGTCGGCAAGACCGTTCTGATCCAGGAGATGATCACCCGTATCGCGCGTGAGTTCTCCGGTACGTCGGTGTTCGCCGGCGTCGGTGAGCGCACCCGTGAGGGCACCGACCTCCACCTCGAGATGGAAGAGATGGGCGTCCTCCAGGACACCGCCCTCGTCTTCGGCCAGATGGACGAGCCGCCGGGCACGCGTATGCGCGTCGCCCTGTCGGCCCTGACGATGGCGGAGTACTTCCGCGACGTCCAGGGACAGGACGTGCTCCTGTTCATCGACAACATCTTCCGCTTCACGCAGGCCGGCTCGGAGGTTTCGACCCTCCTCGGCCGTATGCCGTCGGCCGTGGGTTACCAGCCCACGCTCGCGGACGAGATGGGTGAGCTCCAGGAGCGCATCACCTCGACGCGTGGCCGCTCGATCACCTCGCTGCAGGCGATCTACGTGCCCGCCGACGACTACACCGACCCCGCGCCGGCCACGACGTTCGCTCACCTCGATGCGACCACCGAGCTCTCGCGTCCGATCTCGCAGATGGGTATCTACCCCGCTGTGGACCCGCTGACGTCGACCTCGCGAATCCTCGAGCCGGGCATCGTCGGTGCCGACCACTTCCGGGTGGCCAACGAGGTCAAGCGCATCCTGCAGAAGTACAAGGAACTGCAGGACATCATCGCCATCCTCGGTATGGACGAGCTCTCCGAAGAAGACAAGGTCACGGTCGCCCGTGCCCGTCGTCTCCAGAAGTTCCTCGGCCAGAACTTCATCGTCGCCGAGAAGTTCACGGGTCAGCCGGGTTCGGTCGTGCCGCTCGCCGACACCATCGAGGCCTTCGACCGCGTGTGCAAGGGCGAGTTCGACCACCTGCCCGAGCAGGCGTTCAACAGCTGCGGTGGACTCGACGACGTCGAGGCTGCAGCCAAGAAGATCGCCGGAAAGTAGGCCACCGTGGCTGAGATGAGCGTGGACATCGTTGCCGTCGAGGAGCGTGTGTGGTCCGGATCGGCGACTCTCGTCACCGCCCAGACCACCGAGGGCGAGATCGGCATCATGCCCGGTCACGAGCCCGTGCTCGGCCAGCTCGTCGAGGGTGGCGTCGTGTCCGTCAGGACCGCGGACGGTGAGCGGATCGTCATGGCCGTCCATGGCGGATTCCTCTCGGTGACCGCGACGACGGTGACGGTGCTCGCCGAAGCCGCCGACCGCGTGGAGGACATCGACGTCGAGGCAGCCAAGTCGACTCTGAACGATGCAGATCGTGACGAGTCGGAGATCGCAGCGGCCCGCGGCCGCCTGCGGGCTGTCGAACGAGCCTGATCGTCGAACAACGAGAAGCCGCGACGGAGCCGACGAGCAGTGTCACCTGGATTTCTGATTCTCAGTATCCTTGTGGTGCTGCTCGCGGTCTCCGTCGCGGCTTTGTTGTACCGCCTCTTTGCCCTGCGCGGCGGGGGTACCGCCGCCATTCTGCGAGTGATGCCTCAGAACGAGGGTTCCGGCTGGAGGCACGGAATCGTTCGGTACGGCGACGAGACACTCGCGTTCTACAAGCTTTCGAGCCTTCGGCCCGGACCCGACGTACGACTGACCCGTCAGGGCATCGATGTGCGTTCGCGACGGAAGCCGGAAGGCAGTGAATTCGACATCATGACCGAGGACATCGTGATCCTCGATGTGATCGACCGCGACGACTCGTACGAGATCGCGCTCGACAGCGGCGCTTTGATGGCCTTCATGTCCTGGGTCGAATCCAGGCCCGACGGCCGGTCGCAGCGCCGCCGCCCCCTCTAGAGGGACTTCCTCACGCGCCCGCTCCCGGCTTCCACAGCACGTCGCCGTCCGGGTTCGCGATCCGGCCCAGGATGAACAGCAGATCCGAGAGCCGGTTCAGGTACTTCGCGGGCAGGACGTTCGTGTCGTCCGGAGCCGCGTCCACCGCCGCCCACGCCGACCGTTCCGCACGTCGTGCCACCGTCCTGGCGGTGTGCAACAGAGCCGCCCCCGGCGTGCCGCCGGGAAGAATGAACGAGTTGAGCGGTTCCAGCTCCTCGTTGAATTCGTCGCACCAGCCCTCGAGCCGGTCGATGTACTGCTGGGTGATCCGCAGCGGCGGGTACTTCGGGTTCTCGACCACGGGCGTCGACAGATCCGCGCCGGCATCGAAGAGATCGTTCTGAATCTGTCGGAGTACCGGGACGAGCCGTTCCGGGAGCGCTCCCAGTGCGAGGGCCACACCGATCGCCGCGTTGGTCTCGTCGCAATCGGCGTAGGCGACCAGACGAGGATCGTTCTTCGAGACGCGCGAGAAGTCGCTGAGCCCCGTTGTTCCGTCGTCTCCGGTGCGCGTATAGATCCGTGTCAGGTGGACTGCCATGCGCGTCACGGTACCGGCTCTGCTCTTCCCGCGGACACGCCCGTTACGCTGTGTCGTTGTGAGTGAACGCTTTCTTGTCACAGGTGGGAACCGCCTTTCCGGCGACGTCGTCGTCGGGGGTGCCAAGAACAGCGTCCTCAAGTTGATGGCTGCGGCGCTGCTCGCCGAGGGCACCACCACGATCACCAACTGCCCCGACATCCTCGACGTGCCCCTGATGGCCGACGTCCTGCGTGGACTCGGCTGCGAGGTCGAACTCGAAGGCGACGCCGTACGCATCACGACGCCTGCCGAACCCGAGTACCGCGCCGACTTCGCGGCAGTGCGGCAGTTCCGGGCGTCGGTCTGCGTACTCGGCCCGCTGGTTGCACGCTGCCGCAAGGCGATCGTGGCGCTGCCCGGCGGCGACGCCATCGGCTCCCGTCCGCTCGACATGCACCAGGCGGGTCTGCGACTGCTCGGCGCCCATTCGTCGATCGAGCACGGATGCGTCGTCGCGGAAGCGGACGATCTGCACGGTGCCACCATCCGTCTGGCGTTCCCTTCGGTGGGAGCGACAGAGAACATCCTCATGGCCGCGGTCCTCGCCAAGGGGGACACGACCATCGACAACGCGGCCCGCGAACCCGAGATCGTCGACCTGTGCAACATGCTCGTCCGCATGGGGGCACGGATCACCGGTGCGGGCAGTACGACGCTGCGGGTCTCGGGAGTCTCGTCCCTCCGTCCCACCGAGCACCGGTGCATCGGCGACCGGATCGTTGCGGCGACGTGGGGGATCGCAGCTGTGATGACGCGGGGCGATATCGCCGTCCGTGGCGTCAATCCGAAGCATCTCGCGTTGGTGCTGGACAAGTTGCGCAGTGCCGGCGCCGAAGTCATGCCGTTGGCAGACGGATTCCACGTCGTGCAGAAGGAGCGGCCCCGTGCCGTCAACTTCGCGACGCTGCCGTATCCGGGATTCCCCACCGACCTGCAGCCCATGGCCATCGGTCTCGCGGCCATCGCCGACGGGACGTCGATGATCACCGAGAACGTCTTCGAAGCACGGTTCCGGTTCGTCGAGGAGATGGTGCGTCTCGGAGCGGACGCCCGCACCGACGGCCACCACGCGGTCGTGCGGGGAGTGGAGCAGTTGTCGAGTGCTCCCGTGTGGGCATCGGACATTCGTGCGGGCGCAGGTCTGGTGCTCGCCGGCCTGTGTGCGGACGGGGTCACGGAAGTGCACGACGTCTACCACATCGATCGTGGTTATCCGCGGTTCGTCGAGATCCTCCAGGAGCTCGGCGGAACCATCGAGCGGGTGGGTGTCGAAGAAGGCCGGCTCCTGTCGCACTAGGGAGAAACCCTTGATCGTGGCCTGTGTCCGGCGTCACCGGAAGCGATTTCGGTGCGGTCGGCGCCTTTCACGGACATCCACCTGGGCTTTCCTCGAGGCTTACCCCCTCTGACCAGGCGATTTGGCAGGCAGTTGATCCTCGCGTAACTTATTCCAGGTCAGAGCGACACGGACACCGACCCGGGCCGAGAGGAACGGGACAACGAGGTTGGACGAAGGCGCCTGAACTTGGTTACGAGCCCCCGATTCTTCTGGTAAGGTCGGTGGCCCCGGAGGTCGAAGAGACCTCCTGATGAACAGTCACCCCGGAGTGAACGAACCGGAAGGTTCGGGATCCATGGTGTGTGCGTGTTCTTTGAGAACTCAACAGTGTGCCGATGAATGTCAGTGCCAAATAATATTTGGTGCGACCACTTCACTTTTTGTGGGTGGTTGTTGCTGATCGTCTCATTCTTCCGTCTGGGATGATCAGTGTTTGAGCTAGTTTGAGTTTTTTTGCTAGTGATTTGACTCTTTTGTCTTTGACTGATTACCCCTTTTTTGGGGGTGATTGTGAGTCTTCAACGGAGAGTTTGATCCTGGCTCAGGA
>NZ_JTIZ01000028.1:0-15317 GCF_000801125.1 Rhodococcus sp. Chr-9 | reverse complement strand
GCAACGGGGTCGATCGACACCCGCCCCTACCAAGTGCGAAGAGCCGGAAAACCGTATGCCTCGCAGACGATCTGGCAGACGGTGGCCGACCTCGCCGAGAAGCGCTACGTGTTCGAGTCGACGACGCGCCCCAACATCGTGTGGGTCGACCTGAGCGATCTCGACCTCTCGGAGGGCGTACCGGCGGGCAAGCTCGATCTCCTGGGCGACACGGCACTCGAAGGTGGCCTCGCGGGCAATGTCTGCGGCCGATTCGAGAAGTCGGATCCGCTGACGTTCATCGCGATGCCGTCATAGATCTGCACATGGAAGATCCCCGGATGCCTTGCCTTCGGGGATCTTTCTCCATCCGATGGCCACCGCGAACGCTGGGGCGGCCGAGTCGTCTCAGTAGTCGTCGATCCCCGTCATCGTTCGTGTACCCGCATCCACGGTGTCGTCGACGACCGTTGCATCCACCCGGCCCGGCGTGATTCCGCGACGCTCCAGCTCCTCCCAGAGTCCTGACAGGGCTGCGACCGGGTCGAGGTAGTACTCCGATTCCCGGACCCGCCAGAACTTCCAACCGCTGCGGTGCAGTTCGCGCTCCCGCTCCAGATCGGCGCTCTGCCGTTCGGGGCTGGTGTGCCACTGTTCGTCGTCACAGGCAACTGCCAGCTTGCCAGCCGCCCCGGTCACGACCAGATCGATGAAGTGACCGTTCACCTCGACCCGCGGGTTCACGTGATAGCCGCGAGCGGCGACGTCGAGGAAGACGTCCTGCTGGAAGAGGCTGTCGAATGCCTCGTGCCGCTCGTCGCGCGTCACGCCGTCGGGCATCGGCTCGGCCGGCCGCGGGGACGTCGTCCGCATGTGGGTGAGCAGCGAGTACCGCAGGTCGGTGCGACGCAGCGTGTCGATTGTCCTCGAGTGGAACAGCCACAGCTGGTCCTGGGCACGCGAGGCCGCAACGTTGAAGCGTCGCTGGTGTTCGGTCCGGGTCAACGCCGCGATGTTCTGTTCGGGCGCGACGACCATCGACAGGAACACCACGTTCCGTTCGTCGCCCTGGAAGTCCGGGGGCGTGCCGACGCGGAGCCTGCGTTCCTCCCACTGCTCCGGGGTGAGCCGGTCCAGCAGTTCGTTCTGGATGATGTCGACCTGCAACTGCCCCTGCAGCACCACCACACCGAAGGTCTTACCGTCGTAGGCGGGATCCTCGACGCACTTCACGAGCGTGTCGACGAGGGCATGTGCCTCGGCGTAGTTCGTCAGCGTCGAGTTCTGGCCGGTGACGGCCCCGTCCTCGACGAGCGTGGTGCGCAACGGTTGCAGACGATCGGAGCCGTACTGCCGCATGGGAACCAGCGGGTCGTCGGCGTAGAACTGGTCGCTGGACCACGCGATGATCTCCGGCATCGACCGGAAGTGCTCGCGCAACCGGACGATGCTGCCGAACCTCGACCGTAGCAACGAGAACAGACTCGACCGCGGAGTGAAGCTGTCGCGCAGGTAGTTCGGGATGTCGGGCAGATACGAATCGAGGCGGCTGAACACCCCGTCGAGCGCACCGAGCGACACCGCGCTCGGTGCACATTGCTTGTCGTCGCCGACGACGATCACGCGCGGCGCCAGCCACAACAGGAACAGGCTGCTGATGTCGGTCTGGCTCGCTTCGTCGACGATGACGACGTCGAACGAATTCTGTTCGGGCGGAATCGAAGCCAGCACCTGCTGCAGCGGCATCACCCAGGCCGGCACCGCCCCCTGCGCGACCTGCATGGCCTCGCGTGCCGCGGCCCGATAGCGCTCCGCGTAGCGGCCGGTGCCCTTACCGATGCTCGCGATGTGATCGCGGTACGAATGGAGCGCCTGCACCTGCTCGGCCGTGGTGCGGTCGAGACACGCGCTCCATGCCTTCTCCTCGACGAGTTCGGTCGTGAGTCGCGCGATGTCCTTCTCGAGTGCGTCGAGGTCGCGTTCGAACTGTCCGTCGTCGCTGCGCTCGTGGAAGCGTCGCACCCATTCGTCGGCGCGTCGCCACGCCCACGCCTCGTCGATGTCGGCGAGACGAACCGGCCAGGCCAGGCTCAACGGATTCTCCGCGAGGGCCTGAGCGAGTGCGGGTGCTGCGGTGGTCAGGCGCGCGTGGAGGGAGACGAGTTCCAGTTCCTCACGCTGCTCCCCCGCCGCCCGGTCCCACGCATCCAGGGCCGCGTTGATGGCGTCGAAGTCGGCGTCGTGGAAGGCACGGGCCAGCGCGCGTCCTTCGGGCGACGCTCCCCCGGAGATCTGGCTCCGCACGTACATGCCGATGGATTCGAGCCAGTTCTTGCTCGCTTCCGCGGTGCCCGCGGCGGCGATGGTCCGTGCCGACTCGGCGGTGGCCCGCGCCTGCTCGATGCTCGTGATCCGCGGCGCCCCCGGATGAACCTCGCGCAGTGCCGTTTCGACGTCGTGCACGCGGGCCGCGAGATTGTCGACGATGGCACGGTCGCGGTCGAGGAACGCGAGGGTGCCGACCGCGCGGCTGCGCGACTCGTCCAGTTCGATGTCGATGCCGAGGTCGCGGAGGACCACCCGCGCGACCCGGATCGCCTCGAGCGCACGAAGGTGTTCGGCGACGATGCGTGCCGTCTGGGCGGTGGTCGCGGCGACGCCCTCGACGGTCGCGATCTCACCGAGCGCCTCGACGGCGGACTGCTCGTCGCTGCGCCGGAACCGGCTGAATCCGCTGCGCCACGTGTCGCCGGCCTCGAGCTTGCGGGCGAGCGCGTCGTACGCCTCGAAGGCCTGACGTCCCGTCACGGAGGTGTCCACCGAGCTGGCACCGACGATCCGGTCGGCCTCCTGCGCGGCCTGTACGAGCCTGGCGAGCTCGGCGGTCTTCCCCCACAGGTGCTGGGCGCGGCCCGACAGGACGTCGTCGGCGACGCGCCGGATCCGCGCGTCGAGCCGGTCCGCGTCCTCGAGGGCACCCTGCAACTGCTCGCACAGGTCGCGGATACGGCCGAGTGCTTCGAGCGACGCGCCCTCGAGGATCCGCAGCAATCCCTGCGTCTCACCGTTGGTCGTGCCGCTCGACGCCTGGGAGACGGCGGCGCACGCGTACTGCAGTTCTCTCTGGGTGGGCAGGGACAGTTCGGGGAAGCGCTGCTGGCGACGGCGCGCCCGCTCGACGCTCGACCGCTGATGCAGCGAGTGGAGGGTGACGAGTTCGTCGACCGTCAGCAGCGAGGTGTCGGTGAGCAGAGGCGCGGGCAACCACGCGTACTTGGTCTCGTTCGCGCGGACCCGCCGGACGATCGACGCGGCCGTTCCCTCGTAGCCGGCGGCGACATCGGCGTGGACCTCGGTCTCCTCTGCGCGCGCCTGCCGGATCTGTTCCATCAGCGTCGCGCGACGGTCGAGGGCGTCGTTGCGGTGCGTGGTGAGCTCGTCGATGCGTTCCTGCGCGCGCCGAACGTTGAATTGCGCCTTGCGGATGGCGATTTCGCTGACACTGCGGGTGAGTTCCACGGTGCCGCCGCGCACCGGGTCGGTGACGGCCACGCACAGTTCCTGCAGCTCGGACGGGAGCTTCTCCCGGAGCACACGCAGCGCCTGCGCCTTCTCACTGGTGACCAGCACACGCTGTCCGCGCGCGAGCAGCGCCGCGACGATGTTGGCGATGGTGTGGGTCTTGCCCGTACCCGGAGGTCCCTCCACCACGACACCGCTGTCGCCGGCGAGCCGGTCGATGATGTCGCGCTGTTCCTCGTTCGCGGGCAGCGGCAGCAACTGCTCGCCGGTGAACTCGGTCGAGGGCGTGCCGATGCGGTCGAGCCATGCGACGCGGTCGGCCGGTTCGATCGCTTCGACGAGCTGCGCCAGCCCGAGCGGCACCGGGTTCGACTCGTCGGCGGCCGCCTCGGTCATGCGGCTGTAGTACTCGATGAGTGCGTGGGCGCCGCGCTTGCGCAGCACGAGCACCGGCGACGGCGTCACGAACGCATCCGACGACGACGCTTCGTCCGCACGATCGACGACGTCGACCGGCACGGTGAGCGCACGCTCGGCCCAGCTCTTCAGGAACGCGCGGGCTGCGGGGTCGAGGGGCGACGCGACCTGGGTAACGAGCGCGTCGTGCAGTTCGCGGACACTCGTGGGGTCGAAGACCTCCAGTCCGGTGAGGAGCTGGACGTCCTCGAGCGACGGTCCGGCGCTGGGACTCAACCGGACCACGAGGTCACCGGAGTCGCCCTCTCGCTCGATAAGCGCGGTCTGCGTGATCAGGTGCGTGTGGACCCGCGCGCCCGCCACGCCCTCGGAGAGGTGCAGCAGACCCGACGCGACGACGAGCTCCAGCGATTCCGGCTGGTCCTCGAGGTCGAGCATCGCTCGCTGCAGGAAGCTGTACAGATGCGAGGCGGCCTGCCGTTCACGATCGACGACCGCCCACGTCCGCCAGTCGGTCAGCCAGGCGTCGGCACCGTCGATGCCGATGGCCAGCGGGTCGAGTTCGGGCTCGACGGCGGAATCCGTGATGTCGCCGTGCACGAACTTCGCGACCTCGGCGGACGGGCGCGGCGGGTCCTCGAGCTGGGCGCGACGCGCACGCAGGACGATGTCGCCCGACGCGGCATGAGCCCGCAGACCAGCCCTGATGTTTCCCTCCTCGAGGGACATCACGGCGCGGTGTTTGTCGACGACGCGGACGGGCGCGCTGCGGGCCTTGACGAGCTCGGCCAGGAAGGCAAGCAGGCGCTGCACGCGATCCCTCAATTCGGGTTCGCGCTCGTCTGACCCCACTCGCACTCCACTCACCCTTGCGGACGTCCTTCCGCCCGTCGACGGAGACGGGTATGTCCACCTTAGAAGTCTTGGTCGACATGCGCGTTTCCGGACCCGGACGACGCGCGCCGCCATTTCCGCCGAGTCTCGCCGTCAAGATGCTGACCTGCAGGAATGAGCGAGGTCGACGTGTCAAGGGATGGTGATCGTGCGCGAGGCGCTCGGAGCGTGGTTGGTCGTGCCGAGCTCCCGTGCCGTCTGCCGCGGCGGCACATGATCGAGCGCCCACCGCTCGACCAGCAGCGTGATCTTGGTGATCATCTCGGTGCGCAGACGCTGGAAGGAATCGTCCGGATCGGTCCCGACCCACCCGAGGAGCACCCACCATGCCCACGCGACCGCGCCGGCGTTGGCCACGAAGTCCGGGATCACCGGGATGCCGCGGCCGGTGAGCACGGCTTCGGCGTCGGGCGTCGTCGCGGAGTTCGCGGCCTCGATGACGACCCGCCCGGCGACCCGGCCGACGTTCTCCGCGGTGATGGCGTAGGAGATGGCGGCGGGGACGAAGATGTGGGCGGGAATGCCGATCACCGCGTCGCGGGGCAGTTGCTCGACGTGCGACGGGACGCGGGAGCGGTCGATCTCCCCGTACTCGTCGCGGAGGTCGAGCAGTGCCGGGATGTCCAGTCCGTCAGCGCAATACAGTGTTCCTGCGGCATCGGCGACGGCGGTCACGCGCATGCCCGCTTCGTGCAGATACCAGGCGGCGCCGCCACCCATCGTGCCGATTCCCTGGATCGCGACGGTGGTCTCGACCGGTGCCCAGCGGTATGCGTTCGCGGTGGCGATGCAGGCCTGCGCGACGCCGTAACCACCGATCACGTCACCCAGCAGGAAGCCGCCGTAGACCGGCGCGTTCAGGGAGGTGCGTACCCGTTCCAAGGTGATCGCCGGGTCTGCCGCACGGTTGATCGCGGCGTGGAAGGACTGGTGCAGTCCCAGCCGCTCGAAGACCTCGTCGAGGAGGTGCTGGGGAACGCCCAGGTCCTCGGCGGTGACCCAGTGCGCGTTCAACCAGGGACGCATCGCCTGGCAGAAGCGCTGCAGCACATCGACGGCACGGGGGTCCTTCGGGTCGAAGTCGATCCCGCCCTTCGCGCCGCCCACCGGCAGGTCGAACACCGCGGTCTTCGCGGCCATGCCGCGCGCCAGGTCCTCGACCTCCGACATCGTGCACCCGGCCCGCATGCGGGTGCCACCGGTCGCCAGATCGCCCACCAGGGTGTGGACGACGAGATAGCCGTGCGCACCTGTCATCGGGTCCGTCCAGGTGAGACGCAGGAAGGGTTCGTCCCTGCGGGTGTCCACCGCGTCGACGCGTGTTGCCATGGTGGTCATATGCGGTCCCCCGTTCGTCAGAGCCGTCGCTACGTCGATTCGGCCGGTGACGCCAGCGTGCCCGGGGGCGGCGCGGGGCGTCCAGTTACGAAACTCGAAGGTCGGAGTTCACGATTTCTACACAACGCGAGCTCACAGCGGTTGCAGGTCCCCGGGCGCGCCCTACGCTGACGGCATGGAGTTGTCCCTGCGCCGGTTACGGATGCTTCGAGAACTGCATCGCCGAGGCACCGTCACGGCCGCCGCACTCGCCCTGCATTACACCACCTCGGCTGTCTCGCAACAGCTCACCCAACTCGAACGGGACGTCGGCGCAACGCTTTTCGAGCGAAGGGGACGTCGGGTCCAGTTGACGGAGGCGGGCGTGCTGCTCGCCGAACACGCCGAGGAGATCCTGCAGTCGGTGGAGCGCGCGACGACCGCGCTCGAACAGACCCGCGACGGGGTCACCGCGCGCCTGACCGCCGGGGTATGGGCCTCCGTCGCATCCACTCTGATCCCCAGCGCGCTGGCATTGCTGGCCACCGAGCATCCCGGCATCGAGGTCCGCACGCGAGAGCTCGCCCCCGAGGAGACCGCCGGCGCCGTCCGTGACGGATCGCTGGACTTCTCGTTCGTCATCGAATACTCCGGCTACCCGATGTTGTGGGATCCGGAGCTGACCAAGGTGGTGATCGCGGTCGAGCGACTGCACGCCGCGGTGCCGCCCGGGACGGTGCCGGCGGGCACCATCGCACTCGCCGACCTCGCCGAGCATCCGTGGGTATTGGCCGGCCCGAACTCGCACTTCGGCCGCGCGGTGAGCCTCGCGTGTCAACGTGCGGGGTTCGAGCCGAGGATCAACCACGAGGTCGGTGAGCAGGCGACGGCGCTGGCGATGGTCGCCGCGGGGCTGGGTGTCACGCTCGTCTCCGATCTCGGGCTGACGTTGAGCTCACCCGGGGTCGAGGTGGTGGCGCTGACCGAACCGCTCGTGCGCACGATCTCCATCGCGCATCGCGGGGTCGCGTCGGAACGGCCGCCGCTGCGCCTCGTGATCGACGCGGTGCGCACCGCCGCAGCGGAACGGGGGCTCGCGGCGCAGTAGCCACGAGCCCCCGTCTGTCGCTGCCTACTGCGCGAGCTGCTTACGCAGCACGTACTTCAGGATTCCGCCGTGCTGGAAGTACTCGGCCTCGGCGGGGGTGTCGATGCGCACCGTCGCGTCGAACTCTGTGTCCCCCGCCTTCACGTGCACGGTCTCGGGGATCTCGTCGCTGTCCGCCAGACCGGTGATGGTGAATTCCTCCTCCCCCGTCAGGCCGAGGCTCTGCGCCGACTCGCCCTCCGGGAACTGCAACGGCAGCACGCCCATACCGATGAGGTTGGAGCGGTGGATGCGCTCGTACGACTGCGCGATCACCGCGCGCACCCCCAACAGCAACGTGCCCTTGGCCGCCCAGTCACGCGACGAGCCCGACCCGTACTCCGCGCCCGCGAGCACGACCAGCGGTGTGCCGCCCTCCGCGTACTTCTGCGCGGCGTCGTAGATACTCATCTGCTCGTCGGTCGGCAGATAGCGGGTGACGCCACCCTCGACGTCCGGCACCAGTTGGTTGCGCAGTCGGATGTTGGCGAAGGTGCCGCGGATCATCACCTCGTGGTTGCCGCGTCGCGACCCGTAGGAGTTGAAGTCGGCCTGCTCGACGCCGTGCTCCTGCAGGTAGCGACCCGCGGGGCTGTCGCGTCGGATCGCACCGGCCGGCGAGATGTGGTCGGTGGTCACGGAGTCGCCGAGCAGCGCGAGTACCCGCGCGCCCTCGATGTCGCGCAGCGGCTCGGGTTCCGACGACATGTCCTCGAAGTAGGGAGGACGTCGCACGTAGGTCGACTCGTCCTTCCATTCGAACACCTCGCTGTCGGGCACGTCGAGGTTCCGCCACGTCTCGTCACCGGTGTAGACGTCCTGGTAACCGGTCTCGAACATCTCCGCGCGCACCGCGTCGTCGATGACCTCCTGGATCTCCTGCGTCGTGGGCCAGATGTCGCGCAGGTAGACCTCGTTGCCCTCACTGTCGGTGCCGAGCGGGTCATTGAAGAGGTCGACGAGCATCGACCCGGCCAGCGCATACGCGATCACCAGCGGCGGCGACGCGAGGAAATTCATCTTCGTCTGCGGATGGATGCGTCCCTCGAAGTTGCGGTTGCCCGACAGCACGGCCGAGACGTTGACGTCGTGCTCGTCGATCGCGGCCGCGATCTCGTCGGGAAGCGGGCCGGAATTGCCGATGCAGGTCGTGCAGCCGTAACCGACGAGGTTGAAGCCGAGCTTGTCGAGATAGGGCGTCAGACCCGAACGTTCGTAGTAGTCGGTGACGATCCGCGACCCCGGAGCCAGCGTGGTCTTCACCCACGGCTTGCTCCGCAGCCCCTTCTCCACGGCCTTCTTGGCGAGCAGCGCCGCACCGATCATCACCGACGGGTTCGACGTGTTCGTGCACGATGTGATCGCCGCGATCACCACGTGTCCGTTGTCGAGTTCGAACTCGTCACCGTCCCCGACCCGCACCGGGACCTTCTTCGACGGCGGCGCCGAGGTGTCGGCGTCGTCGGGCACCGGGTCGCGCGGCTCGTCGCGGGAGTCCTCGCTGCGCACCGACACCGGGTCGCTGGCAGGGAATGATTCGAGCACGCCCTCGTCGACACCCGAGTCCTGGACGCGGGAGACGACGTCGGGCACTTCCTCACCGTTGAGCAGCGAGGTCACGGCCTTCGGTGCGAGGGCGACGGGGATGCGGTCCTGCGGTCGCTTCGGGCCGGCGACGGACGGTCGCACCTTCGACAGATCCAGTTCGACGACCTCGCTGTAGTCGGGTTCGCGATCGGGGTCGTGCCACAGACCCTGTTCTTTCGCATACGCCTCGACGAGGCGGATCTGCCCCTCGTCGCGACCGGTGAGACGCAGGTAGTCGAGGGTCGCGTCGTCGATCGGGAAGATCGAGATCGTCGAGCCGTACTCGGGGCTCATGTTGCCGATGGTCGCGCGGTTGGCGAGCGGCACGTTGGCGACACCGGGACCGAAGAACTCGACGAACTTGCCGACCACGCCTGTCTTGCGGAGCATCTCGGCGACGGTGAGCACGAGGTCGGTCGCCGTGGTGCCCTCCTGCAGTTCGCCGGTGAGCTTGAAGCCGACGACCTGCGGGATCAACATCGACGCCGGCTGGCCCAGCATCGCCGCCTCGGCTTCGATGCCGCCGACACCCCAGCCGACGACACCGAGGCCGTTGATCATGGGGGTGTGCGAGTCGGTGCCGACGAGCGAGTCGGGATAGGCGACGAGCCCGCCGTCCTCGTCCTCCCGCGTGAAGACGACGCGGGCCAGGTACTCGAGGTTCACCTGATGGCAGATGCCGGTGCCGGGCGGGACCACCTTGAAGTCGTCGAACGCTCCCTGCGCCCAGCGCAGCAGCTCGTAGCGCTCGCGGTTGCGCTGGAACTCGAGGTCGGTGTTGATCCGAAAGGCGTCCTCGGTGCCGAAGACGTCGGCGATCACCGAATGGTCGATGACCAGTTCGGTGGGGATCAGCGGGTTGATGCGCTTCGGGTCGCCGCCCTGCTGGGTCATGGCGTCGCGCATCGCGACGAGGTCCACAACGCACGGCACGCCGGTGAAGTCCTGCATGAGAACGCGTGCCGGGGAGAACTGGATCTCCGGGTTGTGCGTCGACTTCGGATCCCAACCCGCGACGGCCTCGATCTGCTCCCGGGTGACCAGTCGCCCGTCCTCGGTGCGCAGCAGGTTCTCCAGCAGGACCTTGAGACTGTAGGGCAATCGCTCCGAGCCCGGGACCTTGTCGATGCGATAGATGCGATAGTCGGTGTCGTCGACCTCCAGGGTGTCGCGCGTGCCGAAACTGTCGTCACTCATGAACGTGCCTCCCGACTGCGATGTTTCCGGTGGTTACCCGAATGGGTAGCCCGTTCCGCCGTGCGGCAATCACATGGGTTCAGCTGGTGGTGCGTGCGACCTCGTCGGTGATGAGAGCGATGCCGTCGGGCGGTTCCGTGACGCCGACCAGGACGGCCTGTGTGATGCCGTTGCCGAGTGCGACGAGGCGTAGGGCTTCCGTTCGCGCCTTGTCGGGTGGCATGCCCAGTTCTTCGAGGAGTCGCCGGGCCTCCTCTGTTGTGCCTTTTGTCGACTCTTCCAGGAACGCACGGATCCAGTGGTCGCTCGCGGACTTGGCGAGGTAGGCATACCAGACGGACACCCCGAGACGTCCGGCTTCGTCCGTCGGGACTGGTTGAGCGAGAAGCGCGACGAGCGCTGCCTGCGGATCGGATTCTGCTCGTTCGTAGCGTTTTTCGGCCTCGGCGACCATGAATTCGGCGCCCGTACGGATGAGGTGTTCCTTGGAATCGAAGTAGTGCTGGATACGGCCGATCGACACTCCCCCGGCGGCCGCCACCGCCTGGAAGGTCACGCCGTCGATTCCTCGCTCGTGGATGACCGCCCACAGCGCGTACACGATCTCCCTACGGCGTTGCGCATGGTCGACGACTCTCGGCATGATCCCACGATACAATATGAACATATTGCAACGTCGACGATCAGAGGCTCCCGATGACCCAGCGCACTCGATCGAACAGATTCATTCGACGCGCCGGCACGGCGCTGGTCGCGATACTCGCAGTCGTCGGCCTGGTCGCCGCCTATCAGTTCTTCTTCGGCGCGCCGGGAGTCGGCCACTTCCGCAGTGATTCCGGTCGGGCCGGTTACGTCGCTGCCTACGAGAGAGCGATGTCTGCGCTGCCGCCACCTTCTGCAGTTCATGACGTTCCTACTCGGTTCGGCACGGTCCGCGTCTACGAATGGACGTCGCCTCGGACGGTCGACTCGGTGCCCGTCGTTCTCGTCCCGGGCCGCGCGTCGGGTGTGCCGATGTGGGGCGAGAACCTTCCGGGCTTCCTCCCCGAGCACCGCGTTCTCGCGTTCGATGCTCTCGGCGACGCAGGCTTGTCCGTCCAGGCGGCACCTCTGACCTCCACGGACGACCAGGCGCTGTGGATCGACGACACGCTCTCAGGTCTCGGAGTGGAGACCGCTCATGTCGTCGGACATTCCTTCGGCGGGGCGAGCGCAGCGTCCTACGCGAAGCAGTTCCCCGAGAAAGTCCGGTCGCTGACGCTGCTCGAGCCTGTGTTCACCTTCGGTTATCCCCCTGCCCGAATGTTGTTCTGGGCGTCGGTGTCGACACTGCCGGGCCTTCCGACCGATTGGCGGGACACGGCACTCGCGAAGGTCGGGGGTGTCGACGACTATGACTCCGATGACGCCATGGCGACGATGATCTCGGAGGGTTCGGAGCATTTCTCCGCCGCACTACCGACCCCGTCGCCCCTGAGCGACGACGAGCTTGCGGCTTTGGTTATGCCCACCTATGTCGCTATCGCGGAGCGTGATTCACTCGTCGGAAGCGAGAAAGCAGCCGATCGAGCACGGCAACTCGCTGATGCCGAGGTTCTGGTCTTTCCCGACACGACGCACTCGCTCCCCATGCAGGCAAAGGATCGACTGAACTCGGAACTACCCGAGTTCTGGCGCGGGGTCGAGCAGGGCTGACGCGGTAGCGGAGCGGTTGTGTTAGCGTCTGCCCGACAATCGATCGGGGGGTCGCATGGGCAGGTGGGGAATCGTCACGCTCGCAGCAGTCGCGGCAGTCGCGACGGCCTGCAGTCCGAGCGCCGCGGACGATGCCACAGGAGACGAGACGACGACGTCGACCACCCGCACCCCGCGCATCACCGACGACTCCGGTCGACCGCCCGTCACCTTCGACCCCTGCTACGACATCCCCGACGACGTCATGAACGCAGCTGGGTACGACGCGGCGAAGAAGGAAGTCGCGGACATGCCGATGGGGACGCATACCTTCCTCGGTTGCACATACAAGAAGGAAGATCTTGTCCCCGGAGTCAGGCGGGGGTACAGCCTGAACATCTTGTCGGGAAACGTCAGCCTCGACGAGGAGTTGAAGAAGAACGGGCATGTAGCAACCAGCGCGACCATCAACGGCCGATCCGCGCTACTCGAGGTGGATCCCGAAAACCGGGATGCATGCACTTATGTACTCCAAACGGACTTCGGCGTGGTCTTCGTCACAAGGCTGTACAACACAGACCATCCAGGGCCGGCGCCCCAGAGCGAATGGTGCGCGGGCATGGAGGAGTTCGTCGGCTCGATCGAACCGCACATCGCGAACTGAAGAGGGTGGTCATGTCGAGTTCCACCAGGCTCGAACCCAGCGTCATCGACGAACTCGTGAGGATATGCAACACAATGCTCACGGAGTTCGAAGACGCGCGAACGACCGCAGAATGGCTTACCAGAACCGAAGGTTTCGGCGACTTCGACTCAGCACAGCAGCTCGCGGCGGGGTACCGACGGAAGGCTGCAGGCACTCCGGAATCAGCGAAGGAGCGTGTCGAGCAATTCATCGACGCACTCATCCAGCTCCGCGACGCCTTCGCCACCGGCGGAGCAGCCTTCCTCGACACCGAATCCGACTGGGCCCGCCAACTCGCCGCCACCGACCCCGACAGCGGAGCGGGAAACGGTCATCAGGGCGCGCAATAACGCGCACCTCTGACCATTTCGCGCTCCGGAGCAGTGCCCGGGACGGTTGTGTTAGCGTCTGCCCGACAATCGATCGGGGGGTCGCATGGGCAGGTGGGGCATCGTTGCGCTCGCAGCACTGGCTGTCATGGGGACGGCGTGCAGTCCGGGTTCAGCTGATGATGTCGCTGTAGGCGACGAAACTGCCACCACGACAACCCGAACCCCGCGCATCACCGACGACTCCGGCCGACCACCAGTCACCTTCGACCCCTGCTACGACATACCCGACGACGTCATGAACGCGGCCGGGTACGACGCGAGTGAGAAGAAGATGGCGGACATGCCCATGGGGTCGCACACCTTCCTCGGTTGCCGCTACGCCGGAACCATCCATATTCCTGGAGCACTTGCTCGCTACGGGCTGATCATCCTGGCGGGCAACGTGACCCTCGAAGAAGAACTCGAGAAAAACGGCGTTGTTTCAACCACAACCACCATCAATGGACGCCGCGCCTTACGGGAAGTCGGAGCGAACGGCAACGACGAATGCACCTACGTCCTCGAAGCCGACTTCGGAATCATCCTGTTCAATCGGCTTTACCACAAGGACCACGCCGGGCCTGTACCTGTGGACGAGTGGTGTGCTGGCCTCGATCAATTCGTCGAGAGAATTGAGCCATTCGTCGGTGCATGACCGAGCAGAAGGAACGAGTGGGATTGATGACCGACTTCACGCGGCTCGAACCGCACGTTGTTGAAGAAATCGTCAGGATCTGTGAAGTGATGCTGCTCGAGTTCCGGGAAGCATTGGAAATTACGTCGCTGTTGGGTAATCCTCATGGTTTCGGCGACTTCGACTCCGCTCAGCAACTCGCCGCAGGCTATCGTCGCAAAGCCGCAGGCACACCTGAGTCAGCAAGAGAACGCGTCGAGCAGTTCATAGAAGTACTCACCCAACTTCGCGACGCCTTCGCAACCGGCGGAGAAGCCTTCCTCGACACCGAATCCGACTGGGCCCGCCAACTCGCCATCGCCGACCCCGACAGCGGAGCGGGAAACGGTCATCAGAGCGCGCAATAACGCGCGCCTCTGACCACTTCGCGCGCTCGATCGGTTGTGTCGGCGTCCGGCCGGCATTCGATCGGGGTCGAATGGGCAAGGGGAACAACCGATGCGACTTCCATCCACTCGCCCGTTGGCTATTCGGAATGGTGCAGACAGTATCTGCGATTGCGGTCACAATCAATCCGACCCTGTGAATCAGACCACCAGCAGATGCCTACGGGCGCGCGGAGCGGGAAACGGTCATCGGAGCGCGCGTCAGCGCGCTCTTGTGACTAGTTCGCGCTCCGGAGTGCTGGGCCGATCCGTTGTGTTAGCGTCTGCCGACAAATCGATCGGGGGGTCGCATGGGTAGGTGGGGAACAGTCGCGCTCGCAGCACTGGCGGTAGTGGCGACGGCGTGCAGTCCGGGTTCGGCGGAGCCGGCCACGAGCGACGAGGCTTCCACGTCGGCCACCCGGACCCCGCGCATCACCGACGACTCCGGCAGACCCCCCGTCACCTTCGACCCCTGCTACGACATCCCCGACGACGTCATGCACGCGGCCGGGTACGACGCGGGGAAGAAGGAAGTCGCGGACATGCCGATGGGGACGTACACCTACCTGGGGTGCCGATACAAAGGCACCGTCAAGATCCCGGGGGTGCTGGCTCGCTACGACCTCACCTTGTTGTCGGGAAACGTGTCTCTTGACGAGCAGCTTGCGGAGAATCCGACCGGAGCGACACCGACGACCATCAACGGTCGCCCTGCTGCGGTGAGGGTCGATCCCGATCGAAGCCTCACTTGCAGCTACCTGTTGCAGACGAGCTTCGGGGCTGTCATCTTAAACAGGCTTTACCACCCGGATTACCCCGGGGGTCCGCCGATCGAAGAGTGGTGCACCGACTTCGAGGAGTTGGTGTCTTCGATCGAGCCATACGTCACTGATTGAACTGTCGGATCGTCAGGAGACAGCATGTCGTCGCCCTTCGTACGGCTGGAACCGGCTGTGGTCGCCGAGATACTTCGAATCTGCGAGGTGATGCTCGACGAACTCCGAGAGTCCAAGACACTCGCCGACGGCCTCTACGACGCACGTGGATTCGGGGATTTCGAGTCCGCCAAACAACTTGCTGCGGGATATCGCCGCAAAGGTGCTGGAACGCCACAATCAGCGAGCGAACGCATGCAGCAGTTCATCGACGCCCTCACCCAACTCCGCGACGCCTTCGCAACCGGCGGGGAAGCCTTTCTCGACACCGAATCCGATTGGGCCCGCCAACTCGCCACCACCGACCCCGACAGCGGAGCGGGAAATGGTCATCAGAGCGCGCAATAACGTGCACCTTTGACCATTTCGCGCGTTCGAGCAGTTGTGTTGGTGTCGGCCGACAATCGATCGGGACCGAATAGGCAAGGGGAACAGCTGATTCGGCTTCCATCCGCTCGCAGGTTCGTCATTCGCTACGGTTACGCGCTGGTTGTCAGGATGTTCGTGAGACACCTGGCAATCAGCGCGGG
>NZ_JTIZ01000139.1:0-271 GCF_000801125.1 Rhodococcus sp. Chr-9 | reverse complement strand
GCTTCCCACAACCAATTCAAATAATGCAAGGCGACGTCAACGCTAGAACATTGTCAATTAAAATACTTGATAATGGAGGCGAAATTGATTTGACTGGCCATTCATTAAAACTTACATATCAATATACTAATAGCAGTAATTCAGGTTTTGTTATGATTCCTCCTGAAAACTTAACTAAGGGAGAGTTTATTTTAGTAATTCCTACCGAAATGACAGAAACTGGAGTTATTGAAGCGAACTTAATACTTCTCAATGAAGATAAAGAGCAGGT
>NZ_JTIZ01000138.1:0-307 GCF_000801125.1 Rhodococcus sp. Chr-9 | reverse complement strand
TCGCGGCGACCTGCGCCTCGAACAACGACACCAACGTCGCCGACGCATCCACCTCGTGCGCAGTGTCGTTGAACGACTCCAGGATCCGAGACCGCTCCCCCGCACCGAGGATCTCCAGATCCCCGACCGGACGCGACGGATCCGCCACGATCTCCTCGAGCACCCGCACGAACCGCCCGACGAACGACACGACCGTCGACTCGTCGAACAACGCCGTCGCATAGGTCACGAAACCGCCGATCCCCGTGGGAGCCCCGGCCTCGTCGTAGGTGTCCTGCACGATCCAGTGCAGATCGAACTGCGAGGT
>NZ_JTIZ01000137.1:0-251 GCF_000801125.1 Rhodococcus sp. Chr-9 | reverse complement strand
AGTTACGACAACGCCCTGGCGGAGTCGTTCTTCCAGAGCCTGAAACGTGAATGGCTACATGGCCGAGGACCGACATCGAAAGCTCGAACGCGTCTGGAGTTGTTCGAGTGGTTGTCGTACTACAACCGGAGGCGACGTCATTCCGCGTTGGGGTATCTCGCACCGATCGAGTTCGAACGACGAATGACCGCATCGGCTACGCTCACACTCGCGGCATGAAATCTGGTGTCCACTCTCAAGGGGCAACCTCA
>NZ_JTIZ01000027.1:0-1878 GCF_000801125.1 Rhodococcus sp. Chr-9 | reverse complement strand
TGATACCGAACAAAGAAAGCCCCACAATTAAGTGAGGGCCTTTTTCGTATTATTTTTTAGCAATGATTGGTTTGTCGATTCCGTTAGCTTGCATGAAACGAATATCAATAGGCGAACCTTTCCAATCGAAGTTTTTAAGGTCTTTGCCAGTTGTTTCTTTATAAGTTTTACGAACAATTGCCAATTGGTCTGGGTGTGATAGAGCGATAACTTTTTCGCCATTAAAGTAGTAAGTTGTTTTATCGCCATTTGTATATGTAAATTTCATTAAATCGTCGTCCTCTAATTCTGTATTTGTTTGTGTATTGTTTACTGCGACTGTGCCACTAGTTTGTCCTGTAAGGCGCTTGTTTAGTTCTGTGATAAAGTATGAGCGACAACTCTCTAACGTGCCTCCGTGTACTTCTACTGAACGTCTAGGGCATGAAGTTGCTGAAAGTTCTTGATGTAGTTTAACAGTATCACGATTAGGAGTTAACCCCCATTGTTTCATGTACTTAGCCACGTCATCTAGTACCGCTTGCTCATTTCTCAAGAACTGGTTTAAATCGCCCTCTGATTGGCATACTTCCCAGCTTGCATAGTTAGCATTACCGTACGAGTTGGCACAATGCCATGCCATATTAGAGAAATCAGAAGCTTGTAATCTTCCGTCAGAAGCAATGTAGACATGAGCAAAGCCATTTTCAGGGTTATGATTAGGTAACCAGTTGTTGTAGAAGCCAGCGTTAGCACCATTCGAACCAGCGTCATTGTGAATTACAACCCCAGTAGGGTTATAACCACGTACACCAGCATTAGTTATATTCATTCTTTTTTATCCTCCGTTTGTTCTTCTTCTACTTCTGGAACACTTACACCGTTCTTTTTCATAAGTTTAACCAAACCGTCGAACATAGGACTGATTTTTGCGACCAAATAAATAAATTGCCCTACAAAGTACAATAAACCTACGTCAATCACAGTTTTGGCAATATCAGAAGTTGAGGGAGTTTGTGTAAAGAAGAAGACCGCATATAAAACCCACAGGGATAAAATAACCGTTAAGTCAATCACAAGTCTACGTTTGAAAGGTGGGTTCATTGCTTCTCTATCTTTTACCCATGTAGCGAAAAGAATCGCTAAAATTAAGATAGTTATTAAAATCATTCTAGTTACCATTTTGTTTCGCTTTCTATTTTGTTATTTAATGAAGTAACTTCCGTTACCACGTGTTGCAATAGGTGTTTTACCAATATCTGGTCCCCACCAAGTAATACTACCGTTTGTGTCTATGTCAATATGGAAAGAAGTCTCATGTCCAGCAAAATGACCAACAATACTTTGAACAACAGCTGGACGAAATTCTTTATCTACCCATGGTCCAGACATTTTAATGCCAGCTTTTGTAGTTGATACACTACCAAAGAGTCTAACAATTACTAAATCATCGTTCTTTTTAGTGAATTGCAACTGCATACCATTTCCAGTTTGAATTGTCAACATTTGAGTTGGAACATCGATTGTACCTCTAAGTGATATATCATTTGCATTGATTGAACCTTTAAGCGATAAATTATTTGCGTTGATTGAACCTTTAAGTGATAAATTATTTGCATTGATTGAATCTTTAAGTGATAAATCGTTTGCAGAAATACTATCTAAAGTACTAGCCTGAAGAATTGGCTTAATGCTTGTTACACCAGTTCCTGAAGTCGTAACAACATCAAAACAAACTTTCAAAACGCCAGAACCGTTGTTTATATCAACACCGTTACTATTATTTGATGTTTCTGCTGATAAACTTACAGGGTTTGCTGTTTGCGTTAAGTCAATATTTGCATGGATATAATTAACTGCATTACCTTTTAAGGCAACAGTTTCATTCAATAGTTCAAA
>NZ_JTIZ01000026.1:0-3374 GCF_000801125.1 Rhodococcus sp. Chr-9 | reverse complement strand
GAGGACAGCATCGTGGTGACCTTCACCGCCGGCATCGAACGACCCCTGCGGTTGACCTCCACCGAGGCCACCGCGCTGCTCGTGGCGCTGCGGTCGCTGCAGGAGATGCCCGGCGTCGTCGACCCGTCCGCGGCGCAGTCGGCGATCGCGAAGATCGAGGCGGCCGCCGGGACCGCCGCGCTGCCCGCCGACACCGCCACCGCCGACACCGCCACCGCGGCGACTGCCGAGCCTGATCCGGAGGCAGCCGGGGACTCCGACGCCGCCGGACAGGTGCGGGCCGCGGTGCGCGACGGGCGCGCCGTGCACCTGACCTACTATTCGGCTTCCCGCGACACCGTCTCCGAACGCGACGTCGACCCGATCCGCATCGTCATCATCGACGAACACGCCTACCTGCAGGCGTGGTGCCGCAGCGCCGAAGGAGTGCGGCTGTTCCGCTTCGACCGCATCGACGCCGCCACCGTGCTCGACGAGCCGACGCGACCGCCGCACCGGGCGATCACCGACGACGAGCACCTCGAACTGTTCGAGGGCGACCCGTCGCTGCCCGCCGCGCGGTTGCGCATCGCCCCGTCGTATACCTGGCTGCTCGACTACTACCCGCTCACCGACGTGCAGGTGCTTCCCGACGGCAGGTGCGAGGCGTCGATGCGGTACGCGTCGCCGGGGTGGATGGCGCGGCTGCTCGTCGGTCTCGGCGCCGGGGTGCAGGTGCTCGACCCACCGGAGTTGCGGGCCGCGGTGCGGGCGCGGGCCGAGGCGGCGCTGGCCGCCTACGCCGAGCTCGACGGGGAGAACGCGACCCGCGGCGCGGGTCCGACACCGTGACGGTCGCGTTGTGAAACATCTGTGTGAACCCTCCGCGAATTGTGGGTGGATACACCGGCGCGAAGGCTCGGGCTGTGCTCGAGGTCCGGTAGCATCGATCGGAGCCGATCAGTGGAGGTTGTTGTAAATGGGTGCAATGAGCCCCTGGCACTGGGCCATCGTGGCGCTGGTGGTCGTGATTCTCTTCGGTTCGAAGAAGCTGCCCGACGCCGCGCGCGGTCTCGGTCGTTCGCTCCGGATCTTCAAGAGCGAGGTCAAGGAGATGCAGAACGACGACGCCCGGGCGTCCACGCCGCAGCCGGCGCCGAATCCGTTGCCGGCCGCGCAGCCGACAGCCGATCCCGCCGCGCCGAACACGCACACCGAACCGCGGTCTGCCTGACCGACGTTCATCCTGCCGGGGCGCCCACCACGGGTGTCCCGGCGTTCCGCTGACCCCGGCACGCCCGCACGCCGGTGGTCTCGACAGGAGCTGAGAACCGCACCGTGCGCATCCCGTTCGATCCGCGCCGAAGCCGGCGCAAGACCAATCCCGACGGCACCATGTCGCTGGTCGAGCACCTCTACGAATTGCGCACGCGTCTGCTGATCGCTCTCGCTGCGATCGTGCTCACCACCATCCTCGGATTCGTCTGGTACAGCCGCAGCCTGTTCGGCCTCGACAGCCTCGGGGAGATCCTGCGCGGCCCCTACTGCGATCTGCCCGCCTCGGCCCGCGCCGACCTGAGCAACGACGGGGCGTGCCGACTGCTCGCCACCGGACCGTTCGAGCAGTTCATGCTGCGCCTGAAGGTCGCCGCGACCGCCGGCATCGTCATGGCGTGCCCGATCTGGCTGTACCAGCTGTGGGCGTTCGTCACCCCCGGCCTGTACCGCAAGGAACGCCGCTACGCGATCGGCTTCGTCACCTGCGGGGCGGCGCTGTTCGTCACCGGCGCGGTACTGGCCTATCTGGTGATCTCCCACGCGTTGTCGTTCCTGCTGTCCGTCGGCAACGACGTGCAGGTCACCGCCCTTTCGGGCGCCGAATACTTCGGGTTCCTCATCAACCTGCTGGTGATCTTCGGGGTGTCCTTCGAGATCCCGCTGGTGATCGTCGCGCTCAACGGCGTCGGGGTGCTGCCCTACGCCAAGCTCAAGGCGTGGCGGCGCGGGCTGATCATGGCGGTGTTCGTCTTCGCCGCCATCGCCACCCCCGGCCAGGATCCGTTCTCCATGCTCGCCCTGGCGTTGGCGCTCACGCTGCTCGTGGAGTTCGCCATCCAGATCGCCCGGCTGACCGACCGGCGCCGCGCCCGCAAGGCCCGCGCCGAGGGCTGGGCCGATCTCGACGACGACGAGGGTTCGACGATCCCGGCCCCGAGCCCGGTGGAGCCGGCAGCGCCGACGGCGCCCACCGACACCGTACGGACCGATCCGGCCCGCACCGACTACTCCGACACCCTGTGACCGGCGACCCCCCTCCCGGCCCTGCCGGTAACGACGAGACCGGCACCGCGCCGCTCGTCCCCACCCCGCAGCTCGCGGAGTTCGCCACCGGCCTCGGGTTCCCGCTCGATCCGTTCCAGATCGAGGCGTGCCGCGCCCTCGAGGGTGGGCATTCGGTGCTGGTGTGCGCCCCCACCGGCGCCGGCAAGACCGTCGTCGGCGAGTTCGCGGTGTATCTGGCGCTGCAGGGCGGTTCCAAGTGCTTCTACACCACCCCGATCAAGGCGCTGAGCAACCAGAAGTACGCCGATCTGTGTGCCCGGCACGGCCGGGACTCGGTGGGTCTGCTCACCGGCGACCAGTCCATCAACTCCGATGCGCCGGTGGTGGTGATGACCACCGAGGTGCTGCGCAACATGATCTACGCGTCGTCCACCGCCCTGATCGGGCTCACCCACGTGGTGATGGACGAGGTGCACTTCCTCGCCGACCGGTTCCGCGGCGCCGTGTGGGAAGAGGTGATCCTGCACCTGCCGGAGGACGTGCGGCTGGCGTCGCTGTCGGCGACCGTGTCGAACGCCGAGGAGTTCGGCGACTGGATGACCACGGTGCGCGGCGACACCACCGTCGTCGTCGACGAGGTGCGGCCCATCCCGCTGCACCAGCACATGATGCTCGGCTCCCGTATCTACGACCTGTTCGACCGCCGCGCCGACACCGACACCGCCCCGACCCGGCGGCGCCGCGACATCGTCGTCAACCCGGAGCTGGCGTCGGCGGTGCGGCAACGGCAGAGTCTGTCCGGGATGGACCGCTGGGGTGAACGCGGCCCCCGCTTCCGGCCGCCGCCGCGCCCGGAGGTCATCGTCCGTCTCGACCGCGACGGTCTGTTGCCGGCGATTACCTTCGTGTTCAGCCGCGCCGGTTGCGACGCCGCGGTGCAGCAGTGCCTGCGCTCGGGTCTGCACCTGACCGACGAGACCGAAGCCGCCGAGATCCGCCGGATCGTCGACGAGCACACCCGGGATCTGCCGCGCGGCGACCTCGAGGTCCTCGGCTACGCGTCGTGGCGCACCGCCCTCGAACGCGGCATCGCCGCCCACCACGCCGGGATG
>NZ_JTIZ01000136.1:0-345 GCF_000801125.1 Rhodococcus sp. Chr-9 | reverse complement strand
CTGTTTTATTTCTTGACGGAACCTATCTTCCATTAAGACGTGGAACCGTTAGTAAAGAATGTATTCATATCGCACTTGGCATTACACCAGAAGGACAGAAGGCTGTTCTTGGATATGAAATCGCCCCAAATGAAAATAATGCTTCTTGGTCCACCCTGTTAGACAAGCTTCAAAACCAAGGAATCCAACAGGTTTCTCTTGTAGTGACCGATGGCTTCAAGGGGCTTGAACAGATTATCAGTCAGGCTTACCCATTAGCTAAACAACAACGTTGCTTAATTCATATTAGTCGAAATCTAGCTAGTAAAGTGAAACGAGCAGATAGAGCGGTTATTCTGGAGCAAT
>NZ_JTIZ01000135.1:0-315 GCF_000801125.1 Rhodococcus sp. Chr-9 | reverse complement strand
AAGCTGATTATCTTGAAACTTTTGGAAACCTTGAAGATGGAATAAACAAAAAACGAGCGCTTTGTCACATCACTCGTTTTGGTTATGGATACAATTGGATAGGCGGCGATAAATGTCCAAGTAGTGCTTTTGAGTGTTACGAGCAATTGAAAATGGTTGTAGCTGTCATTAACGGTTATGAAGTTATTGAACCTAAATTTAAGTTTTATAACTTTTCTGATAGTAGCGGAGGAACTGCATTATATTATGCTGGACAGTCTAAACAATTAACAAAATTCGAGCAAGATGCTCTTGAAGTTAAAGAGGGGAGCGAGG
>NZ_JTIZ01000134.1:0-401 GCF_000801125.1 Rhodococcus sp. Chr-9 | reverse complement strand
CTTGTTTAGCTTGTGATTGACTACTATTATCATTAGTGATAAATACTTTTTCAACCGTAGGGAAAACAAAGTTATAATTTACGTATTCTCCTGATTCCTTGGCTTGTACACGACCGCTGACCGTTACTGTGTCACCTAATTGAATGAAATCAGGCAAGAAAGCCGAACCGTACGCAACTTTTACGTTAGATCCCTTTTCTTTTTCAAATAATGGGACTGAAATAATTTTCTTATCGCCTTTTGCTGTACTTACTGTACGTGTATTTTTTTCATTCGCTTGTGCTGTTACTGTGATGATTGCCATTTAATTATTCCCCTTTTTCTGTTTCTTGCTGTGCTAACCAAATCTTCATGATGTCGGTAATTTCTTTTTTAGTCTTATTTTTCAAGCTGTCAATATT